>JAEUOS010000184.1 GCA_016790695.1 Burkholderiales bacterium | reverse complement strand
CCGGGGATGTCCTCGCTCTGCCAGGCGGCGGCGAAGAACTGCGGGTGGCACTTGGCGCCGGCGTAGTCGTTCGGGCCGGTGTTGGGGCTGATGTAGAAGGTCTTGGCGTCGAGGATCGCGGGCGTGACCGGCAGGATGATGTTGGAGAACACGATGCCGGTGATGATGTGCGACTTGTGCTGCTGCAGGAAGCGGTCGACGAGCTGCTTGGCGACGTCGGGCTTCAACTGGTCGTCGACGATCGAGAGGTCGAGCGGAATGCCGCCGAGCCTGCCGCCGGCGTGCTTGACGGCGAGGTTGAAGCCGTCGCGGATGTCGATGCCGATCACCCCGCCCGGCCCGGAGAGCGTCGACATGAAGCCGACGCGCAGCTGGTCGGCGGCGATGGCGGGCGCGGCGAGCGCGGCGGCACCCAGCACGGCGGCGGCGATGGACGAGACGAAGCGGCGTTTCATGGGGGGCTCCCTGTGGGCAAAGCCGGGCGTCCGGCGGCGAATGCGGGACTTTAGCAAAGTTCGGCGGGCGCGCCCCCGGGGCGCGCCGCGGCGTTACACTTCCCCGATGGCCACGCCCCGGTCTGCCGTCCCGCCTGACGCCCCGCGCGCCGTCCCGATCGACGCCGCGCACGTGAAGGCGCGTGCCCGCGCGCTCGGCGCCGACCTGGTCGGCATCGCCAGCGCGGCGACGCTCAACGCGTTTCCGCCGGACCCGCGCTGGCCGCAGACGCCGGAGCGCATCTCGCCGTACTGCAGGAGCGTGATCGTGATCGCGCAGCGCATCCCGGTCGGCGCGTTCCGCTGCAGGACCAACACGCCGGTGCAGTACATGGACATGCTGGTGCTGCGCAAGATGGACAAGGTGGCCTACCGGCTCGCCGCCGAGCTGGAGGCGGCCGGGCACCCGAGCTTCGTCACCGCGTCGCAGGAGACCGAGTGGACGCTCAAGCGCGCGAGCTACGGGCGGCTGTCCACGCGCCACCTGGGCGTGGAGGCGGGCCTGGGCACGCTGGGCCTGGAGGTCAACATCCTGACGCCGGAGTTCGGCCCGCGCGTGTACCTGACCGGCATCCTGACCGAGCTCGAACTCGAGCCGGATCGGCGCATCACCGAGCAGGTGTGCATCGGCGAGTCGTGCAGCCGCTGCCTGCACTCGTGCCCGGCCGACGCGGTGCTGCACTGGGGGATATCCAAGCGCGACTGCGCGACCGAGGCGCAGGAATTCGGCTTCGCGCAGATCGCCGGCTTCTTCGAGCGCTTCATCGACGCCGACCCCGCGACCCGCCAGGCGATGGTGGTCTCGCGCGACCTGTTCGGCTTCTGGCAGGGGCTGCTGCGCGTGGTCGGCTCGTTCGGCGACTGCCCGCGCTGCCTGGCGGTGTGCCCCGTGGGCAACGACTACCACGCGCACTTGGCCGGCCCGCAGAAGGAGATTCCGGAGAAGACGCCGGAGAAGGCGGCGCTGGCGCGGAAGTACAAGGCCGACCGCGCGGCGCACGAGGCCGGCGGCGCCGACCTGCCCGGGCTGTCGGAGTGGAACCGCCGCTGGGTCGGCGAGGACGGCTACCAGGGCATGGTGGCGCGGCAGCTGCAGGCGTTCAAGGCGGCGCAGCGCGAGCGCGAGGCGGCGCTGGCCGCGGCCGCCGGGAAGGAAACCTGAGATGGTGGCGATCGCCCGCACGCCGCTGACCGCGGCGCAAGTCAAGGCCCGCGCGCGCGCGCTCGGCGCCGATCTGGTCGGCATCGCCGACGGCGCCGAACTGGAACGTCACCCGCCCGACCCGGCCGACCCCCGCCGGCCGTCGGACATCACCGAACTCGACGGCGGCCGGGTGATCGTGCTGGCGAAGAAGGTCTCGGCCGGCGTCACGCGCATCAAGGCCTGGGGCGACCGCCACAAGTACTACAACGACGAGCTCGCGCTCACCATGCTCGAGGAGACCTCGCTCGAACTGGTGTTCTGGCTCGAGGACCAGGGCTACCCGGCGATCATCGTGCCGCCGACCCATGTCGACCCCTGGCGCTACCGGGACGACCCGTCGCAGCACCAGACCACGCTGCTGTCGCTGCCGCACGCGGCGGTCGAGGCCGGCCTGGGCACGCTGGGCCTGAACCTGCAGCTGATCACGCCGCAGTACGGGCCGCGCGTGATCCTCACCGCGGTGCTGGCCTCGCTCGACGTCGAGTGCGACCGGCCGATGACGCAGGCCCTGTGCCGGGGCCCGCAATGCGGGCGCTGCCTCACCGCCTGCCCGGCCGACGCGGTCGGGCACTGGCAGCGCGACTGGCCGGCCTGCGACACCCATCGCTCGCCCTACGGGTTCGCCAAGCTGGCCGGGCACGTGATCGACATCATCGAGGAGCCCGATCCGCGGAAGAAGAAGGACCTGCTCAAGTCCGAGACCCAGTTCAACCTCTGGCAGAGCATCCTGCGCGGCGCCGGCGTGATCACCGGCTGCCGGCGCTGCGCCGACGTCTGCCCGGTGGGCGCGGACTACGAGGCGATGCTCAAGGACGCGCTCGACGAGATCGCCGAGGCCACGCCGGCCAAGGCGGAGCGCCTGGCGGCGATGGCCGACGGCGAGGCGGCGGGCGAGCGCGGCGCCCACGCGGCGCAGGCGCGCTGGATCGGCCGATGAGCGTCGCGCCGCGGCGCCCGCTGCCGCCCGACCGCGCGGCGATCGCGCGCATCCAGAGCGAAGGCCGGCGGCGCGCGCTCGCGCAGGCGAAGCGCGCGCCGTTCTTCGCCGGCGCCCTCGACCATGTCGACCCGGACCGGCTCGACGACCCGGCCGAGTGGGCCAAGCTGCCGGTGCTCGACAAGGACCGGCTGCGCGCCATCAGCGACGCCGCGTTCTACCGCGACTTCTGCCTGCCGGCCGGCGACATCAGCGAGTTCTGGCGCTCCGGCGGCTCGACCGGCCGGCCGCTGTTCTATCCGCGCAACCGCGCCGACATGCGGCACGCGATGGACGGCTTCGCGCGGCTCTACGACTGTCTCGGCATCGCCGCGGGCACGCGCGTGCATTGCTCGTTCCCGCTTGGCATCCATCCGGTCGGGCAGATGCTCGCGCGCGCCGCGCAGGGGGCGGGGCTCGCGGTCAACTGGGCGGGTGCCGGCACGACCACGCCGTCGCCCTTGCAGCTCGAACTCATCGACAAGCTCGGCGCGCAGGTGTGGATGGGCATGTCGAGCTACGGCCTGCACCTGGCCAACCTGGCCGACGCGAACGGCATCGACCTGGCCGCGAGCGCGGTGAAGATGGTCATGTGCTCGGCCGAGCCGCTGTCGGATGCCAAGCGCGCCAAGCTCGAGCGCGCCTGGGGCGCGAGCGTGCGCGACACCTTCGGCATGACCGAGGCCGGCATGATGGGCTGCGAGGACCTGCACGGGCCCGGCCAGGGTTTCCGCGTCTGGACCGACCTGTTCCACGTCGAGGTGCTCGATCCGCAGACGCTGGCGCCGCTGCCCGAGGGCGAGGTCGGGGTGCTGGTCGTCACGCCCCTGTTCACCAACAACGTGACGCCGTTCCTGCGCTGGAATTCCGGCGACCTGGTGCGCCTGACGACGCCGCCGGTCGACCCCGCCAACCCGTTCTCGGTGTTTCCGCTGGTCCGGCACGCGCACCGCACCGTCGGCTTCTTCAAGGTGCGCGGCGTCAACCTCAACCACGCCGAGTTCGAGGATTTCGTCTTCGCCAACGCCGCGGTCAACGACTTCAAGGCCGAGGCGCTGGCCGGCGCCGGCAACGACGTCTTCCGGGTCTCGATCGAGGTCCGGCGCGGCGCCGACGGCGAGGCGGCGCGCGCCGCGCTGGTCGACGCCGTGCGCAACCGCTTCGAGCTGACCCCGGAGGTGGTGCTGCTGCCCGCGGGCACGCTCGCGCGCGAGTTCGAATCGGCGATCAAGGCGCCGCGCTTCGCCGACCGCCGCCAATAGAGGAGAAACACGCATGAACGGCACGCCCGCGCGTCCCGATGCCGCGCTGATCGCCGCCCTCGAGGCCGCGCACTACCACCCGCTGTGGGACCGCTACAAGGCGATCACGCCGATGGCGCCCTCCGCCAAGGACGCGCCGATGCACTGGCGCTGGCGCGACTTCGCGCCGTTCACCGAGCGCGCCGCGCGCGAGGTGCCGATCGAGGACGTCGAGCGCCGCGCCATCATCATGGTCAACCCGGCGTTCGGCGGCGCGACCCAGACCACCGCGAACCTCCTTGGCGCGTTCACCATCCTGAACCCCGGCGACCGCGCGGTGCCGCACCGCCACACCGCCTCCGCGATCCGCTTCGCCACCCGCGCCGAGGGCGCCTTCACCATCGTCAACGGCCGGCGCTGCGCGATGCGCGAGGGCGATCTGGTGCTGACCCCGCCGATGTGCTGGCACGGGCACATCAACCTGGGGCAGGAGCGCACCGCGTGGTTCGACGCCGCCAACATGCCGCTGGTGTGCGGGCTGGATGCGAGTTTCTTCGAGCCGGGCAGCCGCAGCGAGGAGGCGTTCTGGGAAGTCGACGAAGGCGACGAGCGCCTGTGGGCCGGAGCCGGCATGGTTGCGCCGGCGGCGGTCGCCGCGCAGGCGGCAGCGGCGAGCGGCGCGCATTCGCCCAAGTACCACTATCCGGGCGAGGTGACGCGCGCGCTGCTCGCGGCGATGCCGGCGGCGGCGGACGGCGCGAAGACCCTGCGCTACACCAACCCCGTCACCGGCGGCGCGGTGATGCCGTCGCTCGACTGCTACGCGCAGCGCCTGACGCGCGGCGCCGCGACGCAGGCCCGGCGCGCGACCTGGAACGCGATCTGTCTGGTGGTCGCGGGATCAGGTCGCAGCACGGTAGGGGACAAGACCTTCAATTGGGAACAGCACGACGTGTTCACCATTCCGCACTGGACCTGGGCCAGCCACGTCGCGGCGGATGCCGACGCCGATCTGTTCATCGTCACCGACCGTTCGGTGTTCGAGCTTCTCGGGCTGGTGCGCGAAGAGGTTCGATAGGCACGACGCCAAACGTCGTGGAGCGCGCCCACCGTCCTGGACTGGAGTAACCGTTAGCGGGCAATGATCCAGCCCCTGCGCGAGCACCTGAGTACCTGCCGCGGCGCGGGCAACCAACCGAATGCGTCGAATCACCAGTGGAGGCGCACTTGCAAGCGCGCATTGTTCTTGCACCGGCCACCTCGCGGAACATTGCCGTGGTCGCGCTTGTCGCGGCGGGTTGGCCTGAATGGGCGAAGCTGGCAGCCAGTTCGACTATCCGACGCGCCGTCCGGATCATCGCCGGCGGGCAGGCGGCCTCCAGCGCGGATACCGGCGTCTCGCGGCGAGGGGGATACGGTCCTGGGGAAATCTTGGCATCAACGCGGGGCTTACACCGAGTCTTGCCGACGCAGCGGAATATTCACATCGAGGTGGTTGCCGTCTGAGGTCGCAAGGCTAACGTGAGCCCAATTCGTCAAGCAATCGCTTCCCCTCGATCAAGTCGGGTAGCGTGAAACCTTCCGTGAATGCGGCGTACTTGCTGCGCAACAGGTCGCGCGCGCGGTCGCGATTGCCCAGGCCCGCGTACAAGCGCGCCAGCGGCAGCGTCGCGCGCCATTCGAGGGCCAGCGCACCTTGCTGCCTGGCCAGCGCCGTCGTCTCCTCGAGGCGCGCTATCGCCTCCATGCTGTCGATTTGCTTGGCCAGAAGCAGCACTTCGGTTTGCAGGCGCTGCATTTCCGGGCGCAGTATCCCGACTCCAGTCTTCGTGGAAATGCCGATCGCTTCGGTGAGCAACTCAAGCGCGTGCGCCGGATCGCCTGCATGCACGTGCGCCGTCGCCGCGCAGGTCAACAATATCCCGGTCCAGTTGGGCGGGCCGAATTGACGATGCTCGATGACGGCTTGCTCGACCAGCTTGAGGCCGAAGCCGGTTTCACCCGCCATCGCCCTGCAGGCGCCGGCCACGACCATCCCCAGTCCACTCCACTGCCGGAAGCCATGCTTGCCGCAAGCCTGCGAGAGCGCCTCCGCGTGGTTCCTCGCCAACGCGTAATCCCGTGTTCCAAAGGCGGCGATGGTGGCCCAGAACCATGCGAGCGACTGGCTGAAGGGGTGCTCGATTTCCTCGCCGATCGCAAGCGCCCTGGCGGCAAGACGCATCGCCTCGTCAGGATATCCCGCAAGCCAAGCGGCGTTGGCGCCAACGCCGCAGGCGCAGACGCCGGGATCATGGCCACCATAGACGTGTCGATGATGCCGGTGGCGCTCCGGGTCGTAAAGGCGAATGCCGACCTGCGTATCGGCGCGGGTGATGCGCGCGTCGCCCATGCCGAAGAAGTTGGTCCAGCGCGAGTGATGTGCCTGCAACACGTACTCCTCCTGGCCGAGGCGCTGGCTGAGGGCGACCAGGTCGTCGGATCGTCGCGCAGACGCGTCGAGCCGGCCCGTCGTGAGCTTGGCAATCCAGTCGCCCCACATGGCCATGAAGCGCTCGGCGCTGTCACCGAGCCGGTCGGCGATGGTGCAGGCGCGCTCGTAGTTCTCGCCCGCTTCCGGTGCAGACATCCCCTTGATCGCCAGCAGCGCCGGCCCGATCCTCACCCGCAGCGCCAATTCGGTGGCCATGCGCTGGGGGGTATCCGGCAGCAGGGCCAACTGCTCGAGCGCGGCACCAAGATGCGCGATGGCTTCGCTATAGCCGGACCGCGACACCGCGATTTCGCCCGCGCGGCGCCAGTATTCGATCGCCCGTGCGGGCATCAGTGCACGACTGAAGTGATACGCCAGAAGTTCCGGGCGCGACTCCTCCAATTCCGGAAACGACCGCACGAAAGACTCGGCCGCACGCTGGTGAACCTGGGTCCGGGTGCTCTTCAGGAGCGTATCGTAGGCGGCTTCCTGTATCAGCGCGTGCTTGAACGTGTAGTGTGAACGCGGCGGCACGCCGCGCTGATGGATGATTTCCGCGCGGTTGAGGGCGGCCAGCTTCTGCTCCAGATCCGCATGCGGCAAGTCGCAAATCGCCTGCAGCATGGCGTAGTCGAACTCGCGCCCAAGCACCGACGCGAGTTGCGCGACCTGCTTGGCATCGCCCAGCCGGTCAAGGCGCGCGGTCAGTGAATCGCGCAGGGTCGCCGGTACCTCGAAAGCGGGCTGGCCACCAAGCGCATTCGGCAAAGCGGCGTCGACGCCAGCGACCGCTTGCGCCTCGACGATCGCCTTGATCAACTCCTCGACAAACAGCGGCACGCCATCGGTGCGCTGCACGACCTGCCGGACGACGTCATCCGGCAGCACCTGGGCGCCCATGATGCCGCCGGCAACGACGACGCTCTGCTCGGCCGTCAGCGGCCCCAGCGGCAGCAGGGACACATGGCCGTGCAGCGCCCATCCCGGGACGAATTCCGGCCGAAAGGTCAAGACCAGCAGGATGGGCACATCGGCGATGCGCTCGAGCAGCGTGCCGATGAGATCGCGCGTTGACGCGTCGATCCAATGCAGGTCTTCGACCAGAACCAACAGCGGTTGCTTGCGCGCATCGGCGTTTAGCCAGGCGATCAGTGTGTCCAACGTACGGCGCCTGCGCTGGTCCGGCGCGAGGTCCCGCAGCGCCGCTTCATGATCCGCGCCGAGGCCGACCAGGGAAGCGATCAGCGAGAAGCTTGTCTCGTCGGCCAGTCCCGCGGCATGCAGCGCGCGCCGGAGCGCGGCCGAACGATCGGGCACCGAAGCGCCGCCGGCGCGGCCGATGTTGCGCTCGATCAGGTCGATCATGGGGTACAAGGCGCTGTTCTGATAGAAGGGCGAGCAGTGGATGCTTCGCCAAGCCATCCGTGTGTCGCCGTCGCGCTCACGAAAAGCCGCCAGCAGACGCGATTTGCCGATTCCTCCCTGCCCCGAGACAAGCACTGCCTGGCCCTGACTGCGGCACGCCCGCGCCCAGCAGTCTTCGAGATGCGCGAGTTCCCTTTCCCGCCCGATGAGCGGCAAGGCCTGCCCGGCCGTGCGCTCCTCTGACGCCGGGTGCGCCGCATCGACGACGAAAAGCTCGATCTCCTTTGCCACGCCTTTCAGGGGCCGGCAACCCAGCGACCGCGTCTGAAATCGCCGATTCAGCAGGCGCGCCGTGGGGGCGCTAACGCACAGCGTGCCGGCAGTGGCCTCGCCCTGGATGCGCGCGGCGATATTCGGCGTTTCTCCGATGGCGTGCACCTCGCGCGCCTCGCCCGAGCCCATTTCGCCCACCACCACCAGGCCGGTGTGCACACCGATGCGCACGGCGATCTCCGGTTCGCCGCGCTCACGCATGTCAGCGGCCAGACGCTTCACCCCGACCGCGATGTCCAGCCCTGCCAGTGTGGCGCGTTCGGCGTCGTTGTCGTGCGCCTCCGGGTAGCCGAAGTAGGCCAATACGCCGTCGCCGGCATACTGATGAATGCTGCCGCCGTAGCGCTCGACGCACGCCACGCAGACCTGCTGATAGGCACGCAGCATCGCGCGCAGCGCCTCGGGGTCCAGGCGCCCGGAAAGCGTTGTCGACCCGACGAGATCAGCGAACAATACCGTGAGCTGCCGGCGCTCCCCGTCACCTGAGGCCGGTCTACGCGCCTGGATGGGCAGCGCGATTCCAGGCGCTACAGGCAAGTCGGCGGAGAACGCGGCTCCGCACATGCCGCAAAAGCGCGCCGGCGGCAGGGCTGTCGCACCGCAGGCGCGGCAGTTCTTCTCAAGTGCCGCACCGCATGCCTCGCAGAATCGCTGTCCATCACGCGCCGGAGCACTGCAGCTTCCGCATTTCATGGCGTGTCGCAGAACGACTGAAAACCAGAAATCTACCCTACAAGACAACGCCACGCCTGGCCGCGGCGATGGCCCCGCCTACACCCACACCTGCAGCACGTAGTCGTACGGCGCCTGGCCGTTGAACATGTCCACCCGCTGCAGCCTGATGCGGAAGCCGTCGCCCTTCTTCACCAGCGTGTGGCGATAGGTGCCGCCGAAGTGGCGCACGCTGTCGCGGCGCAGTTCCATCATGTGGAAGCGCGAGCGCACCACGACTTCCTTGGCGCTCTCCGATTCGATCACGACGTTGCCGATCAGGTGGTTGGTCGCCCACATCGGCGCCTGCGACCAGGCGTTGGGGTGGGTGACGCGCCCCATGCGGATGCGCATCATCGGCTTGTCCTCGGCGAAGATCGAGGCCGAGCCTTCCCACTCGGTCTGCTCGGGCGTGACCGGCATCCAGTAGACGCCGTCGTCGGCGAACAGGTCGATGTAG
>JAEUOS010000139.1 GCA_016790695.1 Burkholderiales bacterium | reverse complement strand
CGACCATGTTGACGATGATGAAGTCCGCCGCCGCGCCCGCCGAGGCGTAGCCGAGCTTGCCGGAGAACCCGGACGGCCGCATCACCGCCATCGCGTTGCGGTACGGCGTGTGCTTGGGGTCGACGGTCCAGATCGGATGCTTCTCGTAGGCCTTGAGCGGATGGCACACGTAGCCGATCGACGCCTGCATCCAGGGGTTGTACTGCTCCTCCTCCATCATGAAGCGGATGAACTCCTTGGCCGCGCGCGGATAGCGGCTGTACTTCATGATCATCTGGTTGAAGAACAGGTTGAACTCGGTCGGCACCCCGGCCGGTCCGATCGGCATGTTGGCATGGTTGATGTCGGCGGCCATCTCCTTGACCTTGGCGTCGTTCGAGTTCTTCGCGGCGTAGTACACCGAGATGCCGTTCGCGGTCAGGCTGATCTGCCCGTCGAGGAACGCCTTGTTGTTGTTCGGGTCGAGCCAGGACAGCGTGCCCGGCACGAAGGTCCCGTAGAGTTCCTTGGCGTACTCGAGCGCCTTGATCGTCTCCGGGCTGTTGATGACGACCTTGTTGTTGTTGTCGACGAGCTTGCCGTTGAACGCCCAGACCAGCCAGTGCGTCCACGAATTGCCGTCGCCGGTGGCGTTGCCGAGCGCGAAGCCGCCCGGCGTGCCCTTCTCCTTGAGCGCCTTCATCAGCCGCAGGAAGCCGTCGGTGTCGCGCGGGAAGGTCGAGAACCCCGCGGCCTTGACCTGGCTCTCGCGATACACCAGCGCGTTGCCGGCCGCGCCCAGGGGAATGCCGATCCATCGCTTTCCGTCCGGCCGCAGGTACTGCTCGCAGACCGGATACCAGCCACCGTACTTCTTGCCGAGGTAGCTGGCGAGATCGGTCACGTCGACCAGCTTCTCGGGATAGAGGTTGGCGTCGTCGTTGGTCGACAGGATGATGTCGGGCCCGGCGCCGGTGTTGGCGGCCACCGCGGCCTTCGGCCGCACGTCCTCCCAGCCTTCGTGGTCGACGCGCACCTCCACGCCGTACTTGGCGGTGAATTTCTTGACGTTGGCCATGTAGGTGTCCTCGTCGCCCTGGACGAAGCGCTTCCAGCGCAGGACGCGCAGCTTCGCGCCCTTCTCGACGGTGTTGTTCCATTGCGCGTGCGCGTCACGGACCCAGATCATCGGGCCGGTGCCAGCGGTCACGGCGGCGGCGGTGGTGGAACCCTGGAGGAACTTGCGGCGGGTGAAATGAACCATCGTGCGTCTCCTTGTTGGAAGGGTGGCGGGTCGAAATGGGGAGGGAAATGACCGGGCGAAGCGACGGGTCGAAGCGGCAGGTCGGCGTGACGGGAAGGCGGGCGAACGCGCTCCTGCGGACCGCGCGGCTCAACGCACCAGCCGGACGCCGCTCGCGGCGTCGAACAGGTGCGCGCGCGCGGTATCCGGCTTCAGGCGGATCCTCTCGCCGGGCTTGAAGTCGTGGCGTTCGCGGAACACGCTGGTGACCTCGACGCCGGCGATCTTGGTGAACACCTGCGTGTCGGCGCCGGTCGGCTCGACCACGATGACCTCGGTCGCGACGCCGTCGTCGCCGTCGGCCATCGCGATGTGCTCCGGCCGCGTGCCGTAGACGACCTTCTGCCCGTCCGCCGCCTGGGCGTTGGTCGGCAGCGGCAGGACCGCGCCGTCGTCGAGCTCGACCCGGCCGCCGCGCACGGTGCCCGGCAGGAAATTCATCGCCGGCGAGCCGATGAAGCCGGCGACGAACTGGTTGGCCGGATGGTCGTAGAGCTCGAGCGGAGATCCGGTCTGCTCGACGATGCCGTCGCGCATGACGACGATCTTGTCGGCCATGGTCATCGCCTCGATCTGGTCGTGCGTGACGTAGATCGAGGTGGTCTTCAGCCGCTGGTGCAGTTCCTTGATCTCGGTGCGCATGGCCACGCGCAGCTTGGCGTCGAGGTTCGACAGCGGCTCGTCGAACAGGAACACCTGCGGGTCGCGCACGATGGCGCGCCCCATGGCGACGCGCTGGCGCTGCCCGCCGGAGAGCTGGCGCGGATAGCGCTCGAGCAGCGGGCGCAGGCCGAGGATGTCCGCGGCCTTGCCGACGCGGTCCTCGATGGTCGCCTTGTCCTTCTTGGCCAGCATCAGCGAGAACGCCATGTTGGCACGCACGGTCATGTGCGGATACAGCGCGTAGTTCTGGAACACCATCGCGATGTCGCGCTCCTTCGGCGGCATGTCGTTGACCACCTTGCCGCCGATGCTGATCTGCCCGCCCGAGATCTCCTCGAGGCCGGCGATCATGCGCAGCAGGGTCGACTTGCCGCAGCCCGAGGGGCCGACCAGGACGCAGAACTCGCCATCGGCGATGTCCACCGAGACGCCCTTGATGATGTGGGTCTGGCCGAAGTACTTCTGCACCTGGCCGATGCTGACGGATGCCATGACGTTCCTTTCAGATGACGCTACAGCCGGATGGCACGGCTGTCGCCAGTTGTTGTTATCCGGGGCGGATTCTCGTTGCTGCGCCCGAACCCGACAAGTTGCAGCGCACCATTTCAGCGCCGCGGGGCGAGCGCGCCGCGGCCGGCGAACGGCGCGCCGGTCGCCTCCTCGATGCGCAGGGCCTCGTTCCACTTCGCCATGCGCTCCGAGCGCGCGAACGAGCCGACCTTGAGCTGCCCCGCATTCCAGCCCACCGCGAGGTGGGTGATGGTGACATCCTCGGTCTCGCCCGAGCGCGCCGAGACGATCGCGCTCATCCCTGCCGCGCGCGCCGCCTCGAACGCCGCCCGCGTCTCGGTCACCGTGCCGGCCTGGTTGAGCTTGATGAGCGCGCTGTTGACCGCCCCGACCGCCCCCGCGTGCGCGACGCGCGCGGCGGAGGTCACCAGGTAGTCGTCGCCGATGATCTGGCAGCGATCGCCGAAGCGCCGGGTGAACTCGACGAGCCCGGCCTCGTCGTCCTCGGCCAGCGGGTCCTCGATCGAGACGATCGGATAGGCCGCCAGCCAGCCGCCGAGGAGGTCGATCATGCCCGCGGTGTCGAGCTGCCGCTTCTCCAGGCCCAGCGCATAGCGTCCGCCGGCGCCGAATTCCGACGCCGCGATGTCGAGCGAGATCGCGAGGTCACGCCCGGCGGCGAACCCGGCGTGGCCGATCGCCCGCGTGAGCAACTCCAGCGCCTCCTCGTTGGCATCGAACACCGGCCACCAGCCGCCCTCGTCGGCGACGCCGGCCAGCTTGCCCGCGGCCTTCATCAGGCTGCCCGCGGCGAGGTAGACCTCCGCCGTCATCTCGAGCGCCTCGGCGAAGGACCGCGCGCCCACGGGCATGACCATGAAGTCCTGCAGGTCCACGCGCCGGCCCGCGTGGGCGCCGCCGCCGAGGATCTGGATCTCCGGCAGGGGCAGGGTCACCGGCGCGCCGGCCGCCACGTGCGCCCACAACGGCCGCCGCGCCGAGGCGGCGGCCGCGTGCAGCACCGCGATGCTGGTCGCCACCAGCGCGTTGCCGCCGAGGCGCGCCTTGTTGGGCGTGCCGTCGAGCGCGACCAGCGCGGCATCGATCGCGGCCTGGTCGGTGCCTTCGCGCCCGGCGAGATGAGGCGCGATCTCGCCGTTGACGCCCGCGACCGCGCGCTGGACGTCGAAGCCGCCGAGCCGCGCGCCGCCGTCGCGCAGGTCGATGGCCTCGCGCGTGCCGCGCGAGGCCCCGGCCGGCGCGATGCCGCGGCCGATGCTGCCGTCCCCGAGTTCGACCTCGACCTCCACCGTCGGCCGCCCGCGCGAGTCCCACACGCGACGCCCGCTGACGCGGCGAATCTCGCTCATGACGCCATTTCCTTTCCCCAGGCCTGCGCAAGCGCGCCGACGCGCGCCGCGGGCGCGGCCAGGAAGCGGCGCGCGAACCCGCGCACGCGCTCGCGCTCGGCCGCGGCGGTGATGTACTCGACCGGCGACTTGCCGTCGATGCGGGCCAGCATCAGGCCGGCGAGCAGCCCCGCGGCGCGCCCGTCGAGCGCATCGGCGCCCTCCCAGGTCACGCCGGCGAGGTAGTCCGCGGCGAGGCGGCCGAAGCTCTCGAGGTAGGCCGCGGTCCACTGCGGCCGCCAGACGCACTTGAGCAGCAGGTGATTCAGGCAGAACGCCAGGTCGAATGCGGGGTCGCCCCACCACGCGCACTCGGCGTCGAGGAACACCGGCCCGTCGGGCCCGACGAGGATGTTCTTGGGGCTGACGTCGCCGTGCACGAGCGCGTGCCGGTTCGCCAGCGTGGCGTCGATCAGTCCGTGCAGGCGCCGCGCGCAGTCCGGATGGCGCAGCGCGGTCGCCGCGAGGTAGGGCTCGAGGCGGATCGGCACGAAGATGTGGTCGGTCGCAAAGCGCGCCGGCAGCGAGGCATCGGCCGCGCTGGCGGCATGGACGCGCGCGAGCGTCGCGCCGACACGGCCCGCGAACGCGGCGTCGATGCGGCCGTCGCGCAGCTCGGATTTCCACAACGGATGCCGCTCGGGGTCGAGGTAGCGCATCGCGAACCAGCCCTCGTCGCCGCGCTCGGCGAGCACGTCGGGCACGGCACCGGGCACGACGCGGCCGGCGAACCGCATCCACGCGACTTCGCTGCGATTGCGCTCGACCGGCGCGCGCCAGTCCGCCGCCACCCGGAGCTGCGCCAGCGCCCGCTTGACGCAGAAGCGCGCGCCGTCGGCCTCCACCAGCGCGATGTCCGAGGAGACCCCGCCGGTCAGCGGCGTCAGCGTCGGCTCGACGCCCGCGGCGATGAGCCCGGCGGCGCGCAGTTGCTCGGCCAGTCCTGCCATTACGCGCCGCGCCCCGGCAGGCAGGCCGGCCCGATCGGCTCGAATGCCTTGTAGGTCAGGATGAACTCCTGGTGGCCGAGGGCCTCCGACCTGCTGGCGCCGCCCCGGGCCAGGCGCAGCACCGCCGCGACGATCTCCGCGCCGACCTCGTCGAGCGTGGCGCGGCCCTCGAGGATGCGGCCCGCGTCGATGTCCATGTCGTCCTCGAGGTTGCGGAAGGTCTGCGGATTCGCGCAGACCTTGAGCACGGGCGCGACCGCCGAGCCCACCACCGATCCCCGCCCGGTGGTGAACAGGATCAGGTGCGCGCCGCAGGCGATCAGTTCCGCCAGTTCGGCGTTGTCGTTGATGTTCGGAAAGCCGAAGCGCACCTCGCCGTCCGGGACCACGTCGAGCAGGTACAGCCCGCCCGCGGGCGGCCGGTCGCCCGGCTTGATCAGGCCGTCGATCCGCGACGCCCCGCTCTTGGCGTAGGCGCCGAGCGACTTCTCCTCGATGGTGGTGAGGCCGCCGGCGGCGTTGCCGACGGCGAAGCTGCCGTAGCCCAGCGTCGCGTAGTAGCGCGCCGCCTTCTCCATCGCGCGCATGATCTCCGCGCCGAGCGCCGGCGTGACCGCGCGCGCGGCCATGTGCTGTTCGCAGCCGATGAGTTCGCCGGTCTCCTCGAACACGCAGGCCGCGCCGGCGGCGATGAGCGCGTCGAACGCGCGGCCGACCGCGGGATTGGCGGTGAGCCCGCTGGTGCCGTCGGAACCGCCGCAGGTGGTGCCGACGACGAGTTCCGAGACCGACATCGGGACCGTGGCGGCGCCGCGCAGCGCATCGACCTGGCGCGCCACCCACGCGCAGCCGGCGTCGATCGAGCGGCGCGTGCCGCCGCTCTCCTGGATGGTCACCAGATGAACCGGCCGCGCGCTGGCGCGGACCGCCTCGACCAGACGGCCGCGGTCCATGGATTCGCAGCCGAGCGAGACGAACAGCACCGCGCCCACGTTGGGATGGGTCGCGAGCCGCTCCAGCATGGTCTCGGCGTAGGCGTTCGGGTAGCAGCCCGGGAAGCCGATCAGGTGGACCGGCGCGTCGGCGAACCGCGCGACGATCTGGCGTGCGACGTGGTGGGCGCATTCGACCAGGTAGGCGACCGCGACGAGGTTGCGGATGCCCTTGCGCCCGTCGGCGCGCGCGTAGCCGCGCAGTTCCGCGCTCACGGCCTAGCCCCTGCCCCGCGGCGCTGCCAGGCGAGCGCCGCGCTCACCGCGGCGACGCAGGCGACCAGGCCGCCGCCCAGCGCGATCCAGGGCCCGTGCTGCGGAACCAGCGAGGCGAACGCGTAGAAGTAGGTGACGAAGCCGAGCAGCCCGACGATGAAGCCGGACAGCAGCCGGATCGCCGCGTCCGGTCCGTGCAGCGCGAGGGTGAACACCGGCAGCACCGAGGCCGTGACCGGGAAGCCCAGCAGGACCCCGGAGACCCGCGTGCCGAGGGTCTGCGCGCCGAACATGATGACCGCCGCCAGGACCAGGGCGCAGGCCATGCGCACCAGGATCTCGGCGCCCGGGATCGGCGCGATCACCGCGCTGCCGCGCGCGCGCGGCATGGCGCGGGCGAGCGCCAGGCCCAGCCCGAGCGCAAGCGCGAAGCCGGCGGGCCCGCGCAGCGCGATCCCGCTCAGCACCCAGGCCAGCCCGACGCAGGCGGCCCAGGCGACGGCGAGGCAGGCCGGCCAGCGCCACCCGGCGCGCGCCAGCCAGGCGTAGGCGAAGCAGTGCGCGGCCGCGCCCGGCGCGGTGGCCACCGTCATCCAGGCCAGGTCGGCCGCGAACGCGCGCGGCGCATCGAGCGCGATGAACAGCACGATCGGCGCCGCGATCAGCGGAAAGCCGCCGATCAGGCCCGCCACGCGATGCCCCCAGCGCCGCCCCGCGAGGCTCGACAGCCACACCGCCAGCGGCGCGGCGGCCAGCTTGAGCAGCATCATGGCGCACGCGGCAACGTGTAGGTCGGGATGTAGTCACTGGCGAGATTGTGCAGGTGGATGTGCTCGCCGCGCCGGATCGGCCGCGTCGCGCTGCCGATCACCGCGCCGTACTTGACGACCTTCTCGCCGGCGCCGATGTCGCGGCGCGCGAGCTTGTGACCGATCTCGACGGCGTCGGCCAGCACGACGCGCGCGCCATCGATCTCCACGGCGCTGCCGGCCGCGAGCGCGGCCGCCACCGCCAGGCAGTTGTCCCCGGGCGCCAGCAGAATCAGGCGCCGGTCAGAACTTGCCATACTTGAGGTAGGCCTCCACCGGGTCCATGCCGCCGCGGATCGCCTCGCGGACCTGGTTCTCGGTGGCCGCCACCGCCTCGGTGCGCGCCAGCACGTCCGCGATCGTCTCGCGCGGGATCACCACGACGCCGTCGCGGTCCCCGAGGATGTAGTCGCCGGTGCGGATGGTCACCGGACCGATGGTCACCGGCTCGCCGAAATGGTCGGGGATCCAGCGCGCGACGATGTCCGACGGCGTGAAGAAGGTGTGGAACACCGGGAAGCCCTGCGCGAGGATGAAGTCGGTGTCGCGGCAGCCGCCGTCGACCACATAGCCGAGCACCCCCTTGTTCTTGAGGGTCTCCGCCGACAGCTCGCCCATCATCGCGACCTCCTGATGATTGGGCTGGCATACCACCACATGCCCGGCGGGCGCCTTCGACAGCACGGTGGTCCAGCCGAGCAGGGTCTCGTGACGCGACTTGGTGCGATCGATCCGGCCCGACACGGTCCACGCCGGCCCCGCCACCTTGAGGGCCGGGTCGAGCGGCCGGATGCCGGGCGGCAGCACGCAGTTGTCGTGCCCCATGCCGCGCAGCACGTCGTGCACCGCGCCGGTGTAGAGCCGCGCCAGGCGCGCGGTCGATGCATCGCTCAATTGTGCGTCTCCCCGTGGTCGTCCATCCGCCCGCCGTCCGCGATCGCGGCGCGCGCTCAGCTCTTGACCGCCCCCGCGGTCAGGCCCGACACCATGTACTTGCGGAACGCGTAGTAGATGGCCGCCGGCGGCAGCGCGTAGACGAACCCCGTGGCCATCAGCAGCTCCCACGGCGAGTCGTCGGCCGACAGGAACAGGCCGAGCGCGACGGCCAGGGTGACTTCGCGCTCGTTGGACATGAGGAGGAACGCGTAGAGGTACTCGTTCCAGGCCAGCAGCACCGCATAGGTGCCGATCGCCACCAGCGACGGCAGCATCAGCGGCAGGTAGACCAGGCGGAACAGCTGCCAGGCCGAGGCGCCGTCCATGATCGCCGCCTCGTCGAGTTCGACCGGCAGCTTGTCGGAGGCCTGCTTCAGCACCCAGATCGCGTAGGGCGAGGCCAGCGTGACCATGGCGAGGATCATGGCCCACTGGGTATTGAGCAATCCGAAGTTGCCCATCGCCTTGTACATCGGCACCGCGAGGAACGCGGCCGGAATGAAGTAGGTGAACAGCGCGAAGTTCATGATCGTGCGCCCGCCGCGCACGCGCAGGCGGCTGATCGCGAAGGCCGCCGCGGTCGCCACCACCAGGGTCAGCGCGCCGGCGACGAAGGCGATGAACACGCTCGACCAGAGCTGGCTCCAGAAATAATTGAGGTAGTGGTGCTTCTGCGCGAACACGAACTCGAAATTCCTGAGCGTCGGCTGCGCCGGCCACAGCCGTCCGGAGAAGGCGCTGTCCTTGCTCGAGATCGCGAACAGGAACATGTGGTAGATCGGCAGCACCGTCCACAGGAACACCGGGATGCCGACCAGCCAGAGGCCGGCTTCGTTGGCGAGGCGCCGCACCGCTAGTCCTCCCCCGGCCCCTTGGACAGGCGCCTGACCATGAAGTAGATCAGCGGCAGCACGAACGGCAGCGCGATCACGATCGTCGCCATCGCCATGTCGAGCTGGTCCAGGCGCAGGTAGCGGATGCCCAGCGTCGCGAGCACGTGGGTCAGGTCCGAGGGACCGCCGCCGGTGAGGAGGTAGACGCTGTTGAAGTCGCCCAGGGTCCAGATCATCGACAGGATGGTGCAGGTGAGGTACAGGTTGCGGATCGACGGCCAGGTGATCCAGCGAAAGCGCTGCCACCCCGACGCCCCGTCCACGGCCGCCGCCTCGTAGAGGTCCTTCGAGATCGCCAGGCGGCCGGTCACCAGGATCAGGGTCCAGAACGGCAGCGACTTCCAGATGTGCACCAGCCCGGCCATGGTGAAGGCGATCCAGCGGTCGTTGAGCCAGTTCGGGCCGTCGAGCTGGGTCAGCCGGAAGATGAGGCTGTTGACGATCCCCCACTCGGGGTTGAACATGAAGCGGAACGAGAGGATCGTGGGGATCGACGGCACCGCCCAGGGCAGGATGAAGATCACCGACAGCACGCGGATCCAGGCCCGCTCGTGCACGAAGAACCCGGACAGGAACAGCGCCAGCAGGAACTTGACGTTGACCACCACCAGGAGGAACAGCGCGGTGTTGATCACCGCCCGGAAGAACACCGGGTCGTCGATCAGGCGCGCGTAGCTCGCGGGGTCGCGCGCCAGCCACAGCCCGTAGCAGACCGGGTAGAGCACGAAGGCGAGGAACACCAGCACATAGGGGGCGACCATCACCAGCCCGACCGAATTCCATTCGGCCGGCCGGAACGGGCCCGCGCTGGCGGCGCCGCGCGGCCCGAGGGCGGCTGGCGGCTCCAGGACGGCTGACACGGTTCAGGAAGCCCCGCGCCGCCAGGCGCGGGGCGCTCGCGAGGTCAGCCGGCGAGCTGCTTGATGCGCGCGATCATCTCGTCGACCGCACGCTCCGGGGTCCACTTGTCGTTGACCACGCGGCTCATCGCCTTGGCGTACACGTTCTCGTTGTTCACCGTGGTGAACTTGTAGTTGTAGACGAACGGGAACACGCCGGTGCCGGCGCGGAACTGGTTCGACACCACCTTGCGGTGCAGGGTGTCCTTGACCCAGAAATCGCGGTCGGCCCCGCCCTTGGTCACCGGGTACCAGCGGCCCAGCGCGCCTTCGGTGTACGGCAGGAGGCTGGTGTCCTCGGACATGAAGGCGAGGAACTCCTTGGCACGCTTCTCGTTCTTGGCGCCCTTGAAGGCCACCGCGAGCTTGATCGCCGCCAGGTAGTTCATCGGCTTGCCGTCGGGCTTGTTGGGCCAGCCGGTGGTGGCGATGAGTTCCTCGTAGTTCTTCTTCGCCTGGGCGCGCTGCTCGGCCGTGAGCGCGCTGTTGTTCATGTCGTCGAGCCACTTGGCGGCGATCGAGATCGTCGCGTTGTGGGTCATGATCGTGGTCTTGTTGTGGAACGCGACGTTGTTGTCCGGATCCTTCCACGAGATCGACGAGGGCGGCGTGCAGCCCTTGGCCATGATGTCGGTGTAGTCCTTGAGCGCCGAGACGATGCCGGCCTTGTTCTTCGGGTCGTCGAGCACGAGCTTGCCGCTGTCGTCGACCAGGCGGACGTTGTAGGCCAGCATGAACTGGTAGAAGCTGAAGAACGAGTCGGTCGAGTCCACCCCCATCGGGTTGCCGATCGCGTAGATCCGCTTGCCGGTCTTCTGGCGGTAGGCCGGCTGCACCTTGTCGCACCAGAAGCTCCAGTACTCCTTCCACCCCTTGGGGATGTCCGTATCCTTGAATCCCGCCTCGGCGAGCATGTCCTTCCAGTAGTTGACGTGGATGGTCTGCTGGTAGACCGGCATCGCGTAATAGCGCTTCTTGCCGTCCGGCCCCATCAGGTTGGCCGTCGAGATCGTGTTCGGCAGGTAGCGGTCCTTGTTCGCGCCGATCACGTCGGAGAGATCGTTCAGCTTGCCCTCCGCGGCCCACTTCCCGGCGGTCTGGAAGTCGTAGGTCAGGCCGAAGGCGACGTCGGGCACGTTCTTCGCGTCGAGCGCCGCGACCGTCTTGGGAATGATGTCCTGCACCGCGTACAGCGACAGTTCGACCTTGACCCCGGTCTTCTTCTCGAAGCGCTCGACCATGATGTTGAGCGCGCTGTCCTCGGCCGGATAGAAGCCCTTGGTGAACCACACCACCAGCTTTTCCTGCGCCGATGCCGCGCCTGCGGCGAGCGCGAGCGACGCGCCGGCCAACGATGCCGCGATGACGCGGCGAGAGAATCCCGACATGAAACGCCTCCTCTTGAACAAATCTGCGCCGGTCGTCGGCGCCGTCCCTGCGACGGCGCACCTCCGGGCTATCGAAAGTCGCGCAAGGCTAGCGATCGACGCAAACCCTGTCAATTGGTCAGGCCAATTTTTGATGCTGCGTCGCACCAATCCTCAGCGCGCAGGCGGCTGGCGCGTTCCGACCACCACCGGATAGTCGGGCCGGCCGCGCTGAAACCACGAGACGATGTTCTGTACCGCCTTGCGCCGCAGTTCGCGCTCGGCGGCGGTGGTGTAGTAGGCCGCATGCGGCGACAACAGCACGTTGCCCGCCTGCAGCAGGGGGGAATCGCGCGGCACCGGCTCGACCGGCAGCACGTCGAGCCCGACGCCGTCGAAACGCCCGAGGCGGGCGACGAGCGCGTCGACGTCGACGATCGCGCCGCGCGCGGTGTTGACCAGGTAGGACCCCGGCTTCATCAGGTCGAGCAGGCGGGCGCCGACCAGGCCGCGGGTCTGGTCGTTGAGCGGCACGTGGATCGAGACCAGGTCGGCATCGCGAAACAGGTGCTCGAGCCCGACCGGCTCGACATAGGGCGCGAAGTCGCCGTCGATGCGAAACGGGTCGTGGGCGATGACGCGGCCGAACATGGTGTGCGCGAAGT
The DNA here is from genome assembly GCA_016790695.1 of Burkholderiales bacterium. GTDB lineage: Bacteria > Pseudomonadota > Gammaproteobacteria > Burkholderiales > JAEUOS01 > JAEUOS01. The sequence goes on along the minus strand of JAEUOS010000139.1, from coordinate 10,419 downwards.
ACGCGAAGCGGCTGCCGATGCGGCCATAGCCGAGCACGCCGACGGTCAGGTCGGCCAGCCGGCGCGTGGCGCCGGTGCCGTGGGCGTCCCAGGCGCCGGCGCGGATCGCCGCGTCGTAGCGCGGCAGGTGGCGCGCGAGGGCCAGGGCCATCGACAGCGCGTGCAGGGCCACCTCCGACGATCCGTAGTCCGGCGAATTGGCCACCCAGACGCCGTGCCGCTCGGCGTCGGCGACGTTGATGGTGTCGTAGCCGGCGCCGATGCGGCTGCAGATGCCGATCTCCGGGCGCGCGGCGAAGACCCGCGCGTCGGCCGGCGCATAGGTGATGAGGAGCGCCTGGCAGCCGGCCGAGGCCTCGATCACCTCCTCGACCGAGGCGCACTGCGCCACCTTGAGCCCGATGCCGGCGGCGGCCAGGAGCGAGCGTTCGAGCTCGATGTCGGGAAAGCGATGGTCGGTGAAGAGGACGTGCATGGCAGGCCCCGCGGACGTGTCGAGGCGCGCCAGTTTACCGATTTACATCCTGTTGCAATCGCTTGCGTTGCGTATCGCGGATCCCGCGCGTTGCTCGTGCCAAGCGGATACACTTTCCCTGCCGATCGCCATGAACCAGCCCAAGCGCAAGATCCTCATCGTCGACGACGACGCCCGCCTGCGCGAGCTCCTGCTGCGCTACCTCGGCGAGCAGGGGTTCGCCGCGCAGGCGGCGCCGAACGGCCAATTCATGGACCGGCTGGTCAATCGCGAGCTGTTCGACCTGATCGTGCTGGACCTGATGATGCCGCAGGAGGACGGCCTGGCGATCTGCCGCCGGCTGCGCGCGGCCGGCAACGCCACGCCGATCATCATGCTCACCGCCAAGGGCGAGGAGGTCGACCGCATCGTCGGGCTCGAGATGGGTGCCGACGACTACCTGCCGAAGCCCTTCAATCCGCGCGAGCTGGTGGCGCGCATCAACGCGGTGCTGCGGCGCGTCCAGGAGGCCGGACCGCCGGCGGCGCCGTCGGCCGAGACGGAGGTCGTCAGTTTCGGTCCGTACACGCTGAACCTCGCGACGCGCAGCATGACCCGTGACGGGACGCCGGTGCCGCTGACCTCCGGGGAGTTCTCCGTGCTCAAGGTGCTGGTGCGGCATCCGAGCAAGCCGCTGTCCCGCGACAAGCTCATGGAGCTCGCGCGCGGCCGCGAGTACGACGTCTTCGACCGCGCCATCGACGTGCAGATCTCGCGCCTGCGCAAGCTGATCGAGCCCGACCCGTCGCAGCCGCGCTACATCCAGACCGTGTGGGGCTTCGGCTACGTGTTCGTGCCGGACCAGGCGCGCGACGCGCCGCCGGCCTGACGCGCCGCATGCGGCTCCTGCCGAGAAGCCTGCTCTGGCGCACCTTCGCCGTCATCGCGCTGCTGCTGGTGGTCTCGGTCCTGGCGTGGATCCAGATCTTCCGCTTCTACGAGCGCGAGCCGCGCGGCGTGCAGATCGCGCAGCAGGTGGCGGCGATCGTCAACCTGACGCGCGCCGCGCTGGTCAGCTCCCGGCCCGACGCGCGCGCCTTCCTGATGCGCGAGATTTCCGCCTCGGAACGCATCGAGATCTATGCCGCCGAGCCCGACGAGACGATCGAGCGCGGCCCGGACACGCCGGGCATCCGCCGCATCGAGGCACTGATCCGCGCCAAGACCGGCGCCGATACCCGCATCGCGTTTCGCCGCAACGGCACCGATGGCATGTGGGTGAGCTTTCGCATCGAGGACGACGAGTACTGGGTCCGGCTGCGCCGCGATCGGCTCGCGCCCCCCGTGCCGCTGCACTGGTTCGGCTGGGGCGCGCTGACGATGGCAGTCGCGCTCTTTGGCGCCTACCTCCTGGTGCGGCGCATCACGCGGCCGCTGCGCGCGCTGGCCGCCGCCGCGGCCGACGTCGGCCGCGGCCGCCGGCCCGCGCCGCTGCCCGAGGGCGGGGCCAGCGAGGTCGCGGAGGTCACGCGCGCGTTCAACCAGATGGCGCGCGACCTCGACCTGCAGGAGCGCAATCGCGCGCTGATCCTCGCCGGCATCTCGCACGATCTGCGCACCCCGCTCGCGCGCCTGCGCCTCGGCGTGGAAATGTCGACCGACGCCGGCTTGCGCGACGGCATGGTCGCCGACATCGAGCAGATGGACCAGGTGATCGGCCAGTTCCTCGACTTCGCCCGCACCGGCGAGGACGACAGTGCCGCGCGCACGGCAGTCGACGCCGCCGCCCTGTGCCGGCAACTGGTCGAGCATAGCGCCGGGCTCGGGCGCACGATCCTGCTCGAGGCGGGCACCGGAATCCCGCCGCTGCCCGGACGCCCGGCGGCGCTGCGGCGCGCGCTCGCCAATCTGGTCGAGAACGCGTTCAAGTACGGCGGCGCGGCGCCGCAGGTGAGCCTGGCGCTGCGGGCGGAGGGCCCGGATCTGGTCATCGAGGTCCGCGATCGCGGCCCCGGCATCCCGCCGGCGGACGCCGAACGCCTGAAGCAGCCGTTCACCCGCCGCGACGACGCGCGCGGCAGTGCCGACGGCAGCGTCGACAGCGCCCAGGGCGGTGCCGGGCTGGGCCTGGCGATCGTCGACCGGATCGCGCGCCAGCACGGCGGCACGCTCGACCTGCTGCCGCGCGACGGCGGCGGACTCGTCGCGCGCCTGCGCCTGCCGCTCGCCGCTCAGTCCAGGTCGACCGCATCGACCACCTCGTAGCGCGCACCGCCGGCACCGGTGTGCGAGCGCACCAGCGCCAGCCGCCGGGCCGGCCACGGGATCGGCGCGAGGCCCGGCACCGTCGGCCTCGCGCAGTCGCGCGCCAGCGTCACATGCGGATGGAAGGCGCGGTGCTCGAGCGTGAAGCCGGCCTCGCGCAGACGCGCCGCGAGGCGCTGCTGGCCGCCGGCCAGCGCCGCCGGCGGCGCGGCCGGGCCGACCCATGCCACTCGTGCGCCCGGGAAATGGCCCCAGCGATCGAGCACCAGGTCGACCGCGCCGACGCCTGCCGCGCGCATCGCACGCGCGGCCACCGCGCGGCGCGCCGCGGGCACGCTGCCCAGGAACGCAAGCGTCAGGTGCAGGTTGGCCGCGGCGACCGGCCGGCCGACCGGCCGCAGGCGCAGCGCGGCATCGGCGAGGCGGGCGCGCGTCGCGTCGTCCGGCCACAGGGCCACGAACAGGCGCTCGTTGCGCTGCGCGACCGGACGCGGCCGCGCGACGGCGCCGAAGGGCAGCGGCATCAGACGGCGCGGACCAGCGCCACCGCCTCCGCGGCGATCCCCTCGCCGCGGCCGGTGAAGCCGAGACGCTCGGTGGTCTTGGCCTTGACGTTGACGCATCCGACGTCGATGGCGCAATCGGCGGCGATGTTGGCCGCCATCGTGCCGACATGCGGCGCCATCTTCGGCGCCTGGGCGATGATGGTGCAGTCGATGTTGACCGGCGCATAGCCGGCGCGGCGCAGCCGCGCGACGGTCTCGCGCAGCAGCACGCGCGAGTCCGCGCCCTTGAATGCCGGGTCGGTGTCGGGGAAGTGGCGGCCGATGTCTCCGAGGCCGGCGGCGCCGAGCAGCGCATCGGTGATCGCGTGCAGCAGCACGTCGGCATCCGAATGCCCGTCGAGGCCGCGCTCGAACGGGATGGTCACCCCGCCGATGATCAGCGGCCGGCCGGCGACGAGCGCATGCACGTCGACGCCCTGGCCGATGCGCAGCGCGGTCACGGGAGAGGCTGGAAAGGAAGTTCCACAGGGCGAATTTACCGCACCGCCGTGCAGGGAGCGTTGTCCCGAGCTTGCGCCCGGCGTGCCGGCGCCTTAACCTTGCCCATCCCTGCGTCGGAGACCCCATGAAAGCTGTCGCCCCTGCCCTTGCCGGCCTGTTGCTGTGCGCGTGCGCCCAGGCCGCCGACCTGCCGATCTTCGATGCCCATGTCCACTACAGCCACGACGCGTGGGAGGTGGTGCCGCCGAAGGAGGCCATCGGACTGCTACGCAAGGCCGGGGTCCGGCGCGCGCTGGTGTCGAGTTCGGACGACGACGGCAACCAGAAGCTCTACGCCGAGGCACCCGACCTGATCCTGCCGTCGCTGCGCCCCTATCGAACGCGCGCCGACGTCTCCACCTGGGTCCGCGACGACAACATCACGCGCTACATGGAGGACCGGCTGCGCCGGCACCGCTACGTCGCGGTCGGCGAATTCCACCTGTACGGCGCCGACGCCGACCTGCCGGTGCCGCGGCGCATGGTGGAGATGGCGCGGCAGCACAACCTGGTGCTGCATGCGCATTCGGACGTCGACGCGGTCGAGCGCCTGTTCCGCCAGTGGCCGCAGGCGCGCATCCTGTGGGCGCACTCCGGCTTCGACGCGCCCGCCAGGGTGCGCGAGATGCTGCGCAAGCACCGGAACCTCTGGTGCGACCTCGCCTTTCGCAACGATCACGGCGCCGGCGGCAAGGTGCATCCGGAGTGGAAGCAGCTGTTCCTCGAGTTCCCCGACCGCTTCATGGTCGGCACCGACACCTACACGCCCGAGCGCTGGCCCTACATCGTCGAGCACGCGCGCTGGTCGCGCGAATGGATGAAGGACCTGCCGGCCGAGGTCGCGGAGCGGGTCGCCTTCCGCAACGGCGACGCGCTGTTCGGGCCGCACCCGATGAAGAAGCCATGATCGGCCGGATCGCGGCCGTCGCGGCGCTGACCTGTTCCGTCGCCCTGCCCGCGTCGGCCTGCGTCGCGCGCCTGGATGGTGCCCGCAGCATCGATGCGGCGCGCCACACCCTCGCCTTCCGCACCGATCCGGCGAAGGTGACCGTCGGCAAGCCCTTCGCCGTCGAGGTCGCGGTCTGCCCGAAGGACCCGGCGCTCGCGATCGACGGGCTCGGCGTCGACGCGCACATGCCGGCGCACCGCCACGGCATGAACTACCGCCCCGGCATCAAGCCGCTCGGCGCGCCCGGGCGCTTCCGCGCCGACGGCCTGATGTTCCACATGCCGGGCCACTGGGAACTCCTGTTCGACGTGCGGGACGCCCGGGGCAGCGAGCGCATCAGGGCCGAGGTCAGGCTGTAGCGATGCGGCGCGCGGTCGCGCTCGCCGGCCTCGTCGCCGCGCTCACCGGCGCGCCGTCCGGTCCGGCCGCGGCCGCCGTCGTCGCGTTTTCCGCCGAGGAGAAGCACGCGATCGCGCGTCATGGCCCGTGGCCGCCGCCCTGGAAGCGCGACGCGGGCAACCGCCATTCCGGCCGGGCGGCGGCCATCGCCTTCGGACGCACGCTGTTCTTCGACGCGCGCCTGTCGCGCGATGGCACGCACGCCTGCGCCAGCTGCCATCGCCCCGAACTTGCCTGGGCCGACGGCCAGGCGCGCAGCACCGGGCGCGCGCTGCTGGACCGCAACGCGCCGTCGATCGCCAACAGCCGCTTCGAGCGCTGGTTTGGTCGCGACGGCGGCGCCGACAGCCTGTGGAGCCACGCGCTCCGCCCGCTGACCGACGCGCGCGAGATGGCGATGACGCCCGCGCTGCTGGCCGGCCGGGTGCGCGAACACGCGGACCTGCTGCGCGCCTATCGACGCGTGTTCGGCGCGCCGGGAGACGACGACGAGGCGCTGATGGTGAACCTCGGCAAGGCGATCGCAGCGTTCCAGGAAACCATCGTGACCGCGCGCACGCCGTTCGATGCCTTCCGCGACGCGCTGCTGCGCGGCGACCGCGCGGCGATGGCGCGCTACCCGGAAGCCGCGCAGCGCGGGCTCAAACTCTTCGTCGGCCGCGGCAACTGCAGCGTCTGCCACTTCGGTCCGACGTTCAGCAACGGCGAGTTCGCCGATGTCGGCATCCCCTACTTCGTCGCGCCCGGGCGGGTCGATCCCGGCCGCCATGCGGGCATCCGCCACGTCGTCGACAGCCCGTTCAACCTGCTCGGCAAGTACAACGACGACCGCACGCGCGCCAACGCGACACCGACGCGGCATCTGCTGCTCGAGCACCGCCACTGGGGCGAATTCAAGGTGCCGGGGCTGCGCAACGTGGGCCGCACCGCGCCCTACATGCATGCCGGCAGCCTCACCACCCTCGAACAGGTGGTCCGGCACTACTCGGAGCTCAACGAGGACCGGCTGCATGCCGACGGCGAGCGGATCCTCAGGCCGCTCAGGCTCGACACCGGCGAAGCAGCTGACCTCGTGGCGTTCCTGGAGTCGCTGAGCGCGCCACCGGCCCGGGGCGCGCGTCCCTGAGCATGCCGGCGGCCCGGGGCACCGGATCGCCGCCGCGCGGCCGGCCGACGCCGCGCGATGAGCCGGGCGTCTTGCGGTAACCTGCGCCGGGTCGTCCTCTGGGAAGAATCGCCATGCGCCTGCCGTCCCTCCTGATTCGCGCCGTCGCGCTGGCCGCGGCGGTCCTGCCGGCCGCGCCGGTGCTGGCCCAGCCGTATCCGAACAAGCCGGTGCGGCTGATCGTCACCTTCCCGCCCGGCGGCACGCCCGACATCTACGGCCGCATCCTCGCGCAGGAACTCGCCGCCGCGTGGAAGCAGAACGTGGTGGTGGAAAACAAGACCGGCGCCAGCGGCACCATCGGCACCGATTTCGTGGCCAAGGCACCGCCCGACGGCTACACGCTGCTGTTCGCCGCCGACGCCTCGATCACCATCGCGCCCAATCTGCTGCGCGCCACCCCCTACCACCCGGTGCGCGATCTCACCGCGATCGTCAACGTCGCCGCCGGCCCGTTCGTGCTGCTGGCCAATCCGGCCTTTCCGGCCGCCGACATGAAGGAATTCATCGCTTTGGCGAAGCAGCAGCCCGGCAGGATCAGCTATGCATCCTCGGGGGCGGGCGGGCAGCAGCACCTGTCGATGGAAACGGTGCGCCACCTGGCCGGCATCGACGTCGCGCACGTCCCGTACAAGGGGTTCGGCCAGGGCCTCGGCGACGTCATGGCGGGTCACGTGCCGCTGATCTTCGGCGGCATCACCGCCTCGATCGCCCTCACGCGCAGCGGCAAGCTGAAGGCGCTCGGCGTCACCAGCGCGAAACGCTCGCCGGCCCTGCCCCAGGTGCAGGCGATCGCCGAGACCCTGCCGGGGTTTCGCATCGAGGCCTGGTACGGCTTCATGGGGCCGCCCGCGATGGCGCGCGAACTCGTCGCGCGCATCAACGCCGACGTTGCCGCGATCGTGCGCCGGCCGGATTTCCAGAAACGCCTGACCGATGATGCGCTCGAGTCGATCGTCGGCACGCCGGAGGACTTCGCCGCGCAGGTCAGGACGGACCTCGAGTCGTGGGCGCGCCTGATCAAGGCCGTCAACGTCAAGGTCGAGTGACGGGCGCCGGCACCGAGCCCCCGTCTGCAAGGAGGATCGCATGCGTTCGACCCGCGCCGCCGCGGCCGTCAGGCGCCTGGGGGCGCGCTGCCCCGGGCGCGATTTCATGCTCAGCAGCACCGGCAACGGCCTGTTCTTCGTCAGCGAACTCGCGGACGGCGCCGAGGTCCCGCTGTGCGAACCGCTGGCGCAGGACGACTTCGTGCGCGCGGTCGACGCGATGGGCCCGCAACCCGAGCCGCGGCGCACGCGCCACGATGCCGCGTTCGAGCGCCAGCTCGCGGCAAAGCCCGCGGATGGGGATGACGGCCCGCCGTGAGGCTTGACAGTCCGGGCAGGTCTGCGCTACTCTTTTACTTAGCGAATCAACGTTTCATATTTGAAACAATTAGGAAGCAATCGCGTGGCCGACGCCGTATCACCGGCCGCGACCTTTCGAGGCAGGAACGCACACACCGCCATGAGCAACGACACCACTCCGAACGACGATGACGGCCAGTGGCACGACGTCGCCGAACTGTCGCAACTCGACCCGGCCTTCCCGCTCGGCGTCGAGATCGACGGCACGCAGGTCGGCATCTACCAGGATGGCGACCGCATCCACGCGCTGGAGGACATCTGCCCGCACGCGTTTGCGCTCATGTCCCAGGGGTTCCAGGAGGACGGCATCATCGAATGCCCGCTGCATGGCGCGCGCTTCGAGATCGCCACCGGCAAGCATCTGAACGAGATCGGCCAGCGCGATCTCAAGTGCCACGCCGTGCGCGTCGAGAACGGGCGTGTGTGCGTCAAGCTGGCCCGCTGATGCCGGCGGTGCGCGCAGCCGCCGCAACGCGCCGGCGCGCTCCGGCAGCCCGCTCGCGCGGGGCGCGCTGAGATGACCGACGCGCCGGCAACCAGCCTCGCGGGGCACCGCATCCTGGTGACCGGCGCCGCGCGCGGCCTCGGCGAGGCGTTCGCCCGCGCGCTCGTCGCGGCCGGGGCGCGCGTTGCGCTCGCCGACATCCTGCACGAGCGCGGCGCGGCGCTGGCCGCCGCGCTCGGCGCGGCCGCGGTCTACGTTCCGATCGACATGTCCGATCGCGCCGCCATCGACGCCGGCGTGGCGAGCGCCGCCCGCGCGCTCGGCGGCCTCGACGGCCTGGTCAACAACGCGGCCATCACCAATTCCGGCGGCAAGGCGATGGCCGACATCGACGCCGACACCTGGGATCGCGTCATGGCCGTCAACGTCCGCGGTGTCTGGCAGGCCAGCGTCGCGGCGCAGCCGCACCTGAAGGCCAGCGGCCGCGGGCGCATCGTCAACATCGCGTCCGATACCGCCCTGTGGGGCGCGCCGCGCCTGCTCGCCTACGTCGCCAGCAAGGGCGCGGTGATCGCGATGACGCGCTCGATGGCGCGCGAACTCGGGCCCGACGCCGTCACGGTCAACGCGGTCGCGCCCGGCCTGACCCTGGTCGAGGCGACCGAGTACGTGCCGGAAGCGCGCCACCGGCAGTACCTGGAAGGCCGCGCCGTCGCGCGCGCGCAGGTGCCGTCCGACGTCACCGCCGCGGTGCTGTTCCTGCTCTCGCCGGGCAGCGGCTTCGTCACCGGCCAGGTGCTGCCCGTCAACGGCGGCTATGTCATGAACTGAATCGCATCGACTTCAACCTTGGAAGGAGCCACGGCAATGAGCGCACGACCCGACGCAGCGAACCAGCCCGTATTCAACGAGCGCGGCCTGCTCGACCCCCTGATTCCGCCGGAAGCGGAGATCCAGAAGTCCCTGATGCAGCAGCCAGGCCAGAGCTTCGCCGCCTGGATGGAAACCCGCGTGGCGCGGCGCGCGACGCGGCGCTACGACTGGAATGCGCTCAAGTTCCAGGCCGAGGTCGATCCGCGCTATCGGCGCGCGCAGATGCGCTATGTCGGCACCGGCGGCACCGGGGTTGCCTCGGACGCGAACACCGTGCCGTCCGCGCACTTCACCTTCTCGACCATGGTGATCCCGGCCGGCGGCATCGGACCGATGCACATCCACTATGACGTCGAGGAGATCTTCTTCGTCATGCGCGGCACGATGAAGGTGATCTGCGAGAAGGACGGGCAGCGCTGGGAGGGGGTGGTCGGCGAGCGCGACCTGATCTCGGTGCCTCCCGGCGTGTACCGTGAGGAACACAACATCGGCGAGGAGGATGCGCTCATGTGCGTGATGCTGGGATCGCCGAAGCCGATCACGCCGGTGTATCCGCCGGATTCGCCGTTGTCGAAGATCAAGCGCAACTGAAGGACGGCACGGTGTCGCTGCAGGACGTCCTCGCGGCTTTCCCCCTGCGCACGGTCGCCGTGCCCGGCGGCCGGATCGAATACCGGCATGCGGGCGGCGCGCCCCGCGCGTCGGCCGCGCTGGTGCTCCTGCACGGCATCGGCTCGGCCAGCGCCAGCTGGGTCCGGCAGCTGCGCGCCGCGCCCGCACAGCGCTGCGTTCTCGCCTGGAACGCACCGGGCTACGGCGCGAGCACGCCGCTCGCGCCGGCGGCGCCGGCGGCCGACGACTATGCCCGGCGCGTCTGGAACTGGCTCGATGCCCTCGGCATCGAGCAGGCGACTCTGGTCGGCCATTCGCTCGGCGCGTTGATGGCGGCCGCCGCGGTAGCGCAAGCGCCGTCCCGCGTCGAACGCCTGGTGCTGCTGGCGCCGGCGTCCGGCTACGGCGATGCGGATCCCGCCGTGCGCGCGGCCAAGCTCGAGGACCGGCTGGCCAATCTGCGCACGCTCGGGCCCGCCGGCATGGCGGCGAAGCGCGGGGCCGCCATGCTCTCGCCGACGGCGAGCGCGGACGAGGTGGCCTTCATCCGGTCGGTGATGGCCGAGGTGGACCCGCACGGCTACACCCAGGCGGCGCACATGCTCGCACAGGGCCGGATCGCGCACGACCTGGCCCGGATCTCATGCCCGGTCACGGTGGCCAGCGGCAGCGCCGACACCATCACCCCGGTCGCGGGCTGCCGCGGCGTTGCCGTCGCCGCGCGCACCGCGCTCGTCGACCTCGGCCCGGTCGGACACGCCTGCGCGCTCGAGGCGGCCGATGCCGTCAATCGCCTCCTCGG
>JAEUOS010000083.1 GCA_016790695.1 Burkholderiales bacterium | reverse complement strand
CGCGCGCGGCGACCGCCAGGCCGGCGGCAAGCATGGCAATGACGGCTCTGCGCTGGTTCATGGTCGCACCCTCCAAAGAAACCCGGTCACGCCTGCACTGCCGCCCGCCCCCGAGCGACGCCTCACTCGATCACCCGATCCGCGCGCAGCAGGACCACCTGGGGCACGCTGATGCCGAGCGCGCGTGCGGTGCGCGCATTGACCACCAGCTCGAAGCGCGCCGGCAATTCGAACGGCAGCTCGGCGGGCCTGGCACCGCGCAGAATCGCGGCCGCCTGCGCCGCGGCGCGCTCGACGCCGTCGCGCACGGCCGCGCCATACGACACCAGGCCGCCCGCCTCCGCGAAGCTGGCGTAGGCCGACATCGCCGGCAGCCGCGACGCGGCGGCGAGCGCGGCGATGCGCGGCGCAAGCAGGTTCGTCAGGCGCGACGGCACGACGAAGAGGGCCTGCGCACGCTCGCGCGCGAACTCGGCGAACGCCGGCTCGAGGTCGGTCGCCGCGCGCAGCGCAGCCAGGTGCAGTGTGACGCCCATGCCGCGCGCGACGGCGCCAAGATCCTGGTAGTAGGTGTCCGCGTGCTCCGGTTCCCACAGCACGCCGACACGCGCGAGCCCCGGCAGCGTGTCGCGCAGCATCTCGAGTCGCTTGCCCGCGAGCTCCGGAGACATGAAACTCACCCCGGTGACATTGCCGCCGGGCCGGCGGAAGCTGGCGATGAGGCCGCTCAAGACCGGATCCTCGCTGCCGACGGTTACCACCGGCAGCGCCGGCAGCACGACACGTGCAACCTTGGCGATGTCGTGCCCTGGCGCGAACACCAGGCCGATCCCCGCGCCCTGGAACTCCCGGAGCAGACGCTCGAACTCCTGCGGGCGGCCGCCGGCGAACCTGTGGTCGATGTCGAGGTTCTCCCCGGCCGCGTAGCCACGGCTGCGCAGGGCATCGACGAACATCCGCGCAAGCCCGCTCGCCGGCGGCGGGCCGTAATCGAGGATGCCGATGCGCACCACGCTCGAACGCTGGGCGAATGCCGGCGGGACGCCGGGCATGACGGTCGCGGCCGCCGCCGCCGCGATCAGGCCGCGCCGGCACCGGTTCAATCGATCACCCGCTCGGCGCGCAGCAGGACCGCCTGCGGGATCGTCAGGCCGAAGCGCTTCGCCACGCCGCGGTTGACCACCAGTTCGTATTCGGTCACTTCCTCGATCGGCAGCTCGCCCGGGTTGGCGCCCTTGAGCACCGGATCGACGTAGCGCCGCGCCGCCGCCGCGCCGACCTTGCCGAAATCGTAACTGTATGACAGCAGCGCGCCGGCCTCGACGACGTCGCGCCGGCTGCCGATCATCACCATGCCCTTGGCGGTCGCCATCTCCAGGACCGGCTTCTGGTGGCGATGCCGCACCGGATTGCTCGCGAACACCACCGCCTCCGCCTCGCCGCGCGCGAGGCGCTCGAAGATCGGCCGGATCTGCGTCAGCTCGAAGGCGTCGCGCTCGATCAGGATGAAGCCGAGCTTGCGCGCCGCCAGCCGCGCCTCGTCGCGCCAGCCCAGCGACGAGGGATCGGTCGAATCGAACAGCAGCAGCACGCGCGTGAACCGCGGCGCGATCTCGCGCAGGATCTCGAGTTCCTTGGCCGGCAGTTCGGCGCGCCCGGCGAATCCGGTCATGTTGCGCCCCGGGCGCGCCAGGCTGACCGCGAATCCCCCCGCGACGGGGTTCGCCGCGTGGATCATCACGATCGGCCGCGACGACGTCGCCTTGCGCGCGGCGGCGCAGGCCTCGTTGTCGAACGCCACGATCAGGTCGACCTTCTCGCGCACGAACCGCTGCGCGGCGTCGAGGGCGGCCGCGTCGTCCTTGACGTTGCGGAAGTCGTAGCGGATGTTGCGCCCTTCCTCGTACCCCAGGGCGCGCATGCCCTCCTGCATCGACTGGTAGGAAGGCGGCATGTGATCGTCGCCGACGTGGATCAGCCCGACGCGCCAGGCACGCGCCTGCGCCCGCGCCAGGCCGGCGGCAAGGACCGGCAACAGCATCACCCCGCAGACGGCCCTGCGACGAGGAACGACCATTCCTCCCTCCCTCTGGCCTTCGAGGACGCAGCTTAGTCCTTTCCGTGCCCCCGCGCTACTCGACCACCACCTCCGCCCGCAGCAGCAGCGCCTGCGGCAGCTTCAGGCCCAGCGCCCGCGCCGTCTTCAGGTTGATCGACAGGTCGAGACTGGAGGGCTGCTCGACCGCCATCTCCGCCGGTCTCGCGCCGCGCAGCACGCGCGCGACGAAATCGGCGGCGCGCGCGGTGGTGCCGGCAAGCGCGCTGCCGTAGGCCATCAGCCCGCCGGCGTCGACCTGCTCGCGCCATTCGTAGGTCGCGGGCAGGCGGTGCCTGGCCGCCAGCGCGATGATGGCGGCGCGGTCGCGCACGAAGAACGTGCTGCCGGCCACGAACAGGGCGCCGGCGCGCGCCGCGACGATCTCGGCGAAGGCGCGCTCGTAGTTCCCCTCCCTCACCGTCACGAGGGGGAGTTCCACGCCCAGTCGCGTTGCGGCGCGGCGGGTCTCCTCGACCTGCAGCGTCATCGCGGCCGCATCGGCAGGCGCGAGGAAGGCGATGCGACGCGCCGCCGGCACCGCCTCGGCCAGCAGCTCGAGACGCTTGGCCGCGAGCGTGCCGTCGGGCGCGATCACGACGCCGGTCACGTTGCCGCCGGGCCGCGCGAGGCTGGCGACCAGCCCGAGCGCCACCGGATCGAAATTGCCGTAGAAGACGATCGGCGTCGCCGCGGTCGCGCGGCGCGCGGCCGCGACCGCCGCCGGGCCGATGGCGACGATCGCGTCCACGCCGGCACCCGCCAGCTCCTGCGCCAGCGCGCCCAGGCGGGCGATGTCGCCGCCGGCGTAGCGCCGCTCGACGGCAAGGTTGCGTCCGGCGACAAAGCCGTGGGTCCCCAGCGCCTGCGGGATCATCGCCGCGGCGTTGACCCCGTCGGCGGGCGGCGCGGTCGGCATCAGCATGCCGATGCGGTAGTTGCGTCCCGGCACCTGCGCGCGGGCCGACGCCGGCACCGCGGCCGCGGCCGCCGCCAGTCCGAGAAAGCGGCGCCGTCTCATTCGATCACCCGGTCGGCGCGCAGCAGCACGCTCGCCGGCACGCCGATGCCGAGCGCGGCCGCGGTGCGCCGGTTGACGACAAGTTCGAAGCGCGTCGCCTGCTCGATCGGGAGGTCGGCGACCTTCGCGCCCCGGAGCAGGCGGTCGATGAAGTACGCGCCGCGCGCGTAGAGTTCCGCGTCGTTGGCGCCGTAGCCGGCCAGGTGGCCGGCCTCGGCGAACTCGCGCGTGCCCACCGTGGGCAGCCGCTGCGCCAGCGCCATGCGCGCGATGGCGGCGGCATTGGACCGGAACAGGGTGTCGGACCAGACATGCGCCGCATCGGCGCGGCGCCGGGCGAGGCCCGCCAGCGCCGCCTCGAGGTCCTTCGCCGCGCGCACCTCGACGGGTTCGAGCTTCAGCGCCAGCGCCTGCTCGGCGCGGCGCATCGCCTCCTTCATCGACGCCGCGCTGCCGGTCGCATTGGCCGGATTGACCAGCACCGCCACGCGCGCGGCCTTCGGCACGAGTTCCTTGAGCAGTTCGATCTGCTTGGCGAACAGCTCGATGGTGAGGATGGCGGACCCGGTGACGTTGCCGTCCGGCCGCGCCAGGCTGCGCGTGACGCCGATCGCGATCGGGTCGCCGAGCACCGGCGCGACGATCGGAATGGCCGTCGACGCCTGGCGCGCCGCGAGCACCGCCTTCGAGCCAAAGCCGACCAGCACATCGACCCGCAGGCGCGCGAGTTCCGCGGCCAGCGCCGGCAGCCGCGCGTACTCGCCATCCGCTGCACGCGTCTCGATGGCGATGCTGCTACCTTCGACGTAGCCGCGCTCGCGCAAGCCGGCGCGCAGCGCCGCGAGGCGGCTCGCCTGCCCCGCCGCGGTCTCGGAGAGCAGCAGACCCAGCCGCGGCAGGCGCGCGGTCGGCTGGGCCGGGACGCTGCCCGGCGCGAGCACGGCCGCGAGCGCTGCGCCCGCGAGGAGGTGGCGCCGGGCGATCATTCGATCACCCGGTCGGCGCGCATGAGCACGATGTCGGGAATGGCGATCCCCAGCGCCTTCGCGCTGCGCCGATTGACGATCAGTTCGAACACCGACGGCTGCTCGATCGGGACGTCGCCCGGACGCGCGCCCTTCAGCACCTTGTCGACGACCTCTGCCGAGCGCCGCAACTGTTCCGCGAGCGACGCTGCATAGGCGAGGATCGCACCCGCTTCGGCCATCGGCGGCCTGTGACCGAACACCGGCCAGCGCCGCTTCGTCGCGTGCGCCAGGATCTCCTCGCGCAGATTGAACATCAGGGACGTGGTGGTGATCAGTGCATCGATGCGCTGCCCATCCAGCACGGCAAGCGCGCCGGGCAGTTCGTCCGGGTTCTTCGGATGCACGGGAACGAGCACCGCACCTTGTGCCGCCACCACCGGCGCCAGCGCAGCCAGGTCGGCCCGGGTGGTCGGATCGGTCGGATCACCCATGAAGCCCAGTCGGCGCGCACCCGGCAGCACCTCCCGCAGCAGTTCGAAGCGCTTCGGCGCCAGCGTCTCGCCGTAGTTGCTGATCCCGGTGACGTTGCCGCCCGGCCGCGCCAGCGACTGCGCGAGGCCGGCACCGACCGGATCGGTGACGCTCGCGAAAACGATCGGAATGCGCTGCGTGGCCCGGCTCGCGGCGATGGCTGCCGTTGCCGGCGGCGCATAGATCAGTTCCGGGCCGCGCTCGACCAGCGCTTTCGCGAGCCCCGGCAGCGCCTCCTGCCGATCGTCCGCAAAGGCGCGGTCATAACGCACCGTCCTCCCCTCGACCCAGCCGAGTCCGGCCATGCGATCGAAGAACGGCTTCAGCGTCACCGCCTCCTTCGCCGCGGTGCTCGGGGCCAGCACGCCTACATGCCGCAGCGCCGGACGCGACGCCTGCGCCTTCGCCTGCGGCGCGATCCATGCGGCAGCGCACGCCAGCATCCAGCGTCGGCGCGAGGTCATGCACGCACCAGGCCGCGACTGCGCCGCCATCGTTGAAGCCCACACTGACCAGCCGCACGATGGAATTCCATGGGCACAGTGTAGCCGCGCGGCCAGCTCGGGGCAACGTCGCCCGGGCGCCCATGCCGTAAACTTCTGCCCCGACATGCACCCACCGACCGCCCGCCGCCGATGACGCGCCGCGCACTCCTGCGCCGGCTCGCCAGTGCTGTCGCCCTCGTGGCGGCCGGCACTGCCGCGCGCGCCCTGGCGCAGGCCGCGCCGCCGGATGCGCCGGCCGCCGCAGCGGAGCCGACCTTCACCTCGCGCGCCGGCGAACTCCTGTTCCGCGCCATGGCCCTGCTCGGCACGCCCTATCGCCGCGGCGGCGGCTCGCCGGAGACGGGCTTCGACTGCTCGGGCTTCGTCGGCTACCTGTTCCGCGAGGTCATGGGCATGCGCCTGCCGCGCAGCGCCTGGGAGATCTGGCGCCACGGCGAGGAGGTCGCGCACGACGC
>JAEUOS010000080.1 GCA_016790695.1 Burkholderiales bacterium | reverse complement strand
CGCGCGCGGCGCCGCGCGAGGACCCGGCGCAGCAGCGCGCCCGCGCGCGCATGCACTTCGAGGCCGGCGAGTTCGACGCCGCCGCCGCGCTGTTCGGCACCGCCGCCGCCGCCCAGCCGGACGACGCGAGCGCGCATCTCGAACTGGCGCTGGCGCTGGAACGGGCCGCGCAGCCGGCCGCGGCGGCGCGCGCGGCGGCCGATGCGCTGGCGCTCGCCCCCGGCGACGGCCCGACCCTGCGCCATGCGGCGCGCCTGTTCGACCACCTGCGCGCGGCCGGCCCCGACGACGACGCGCGCGCCGATCCCGCGGTCGCGGCCATGGCGCGCGCCAATGCGCTGCTCGCGCGCGGCGCCTGGACCGACGCGCGCGCGGCGCTCGAGGCGGCGCTCGCCGCGCGGCCGGGCCTGCCGTTCGCGCTGCAGCGCCTGGCCTGCCTCGCCGCGCTCGACGGCGACCACGAGCGCGCCGACGCCCTGTTCCGGCAATCGGGCGGCCAGGGCCTGCCGCCGGACGAGTACATCCGCCTGTCGCGCGCGTGGCTCGCGCAGCTCGACGGCGACGCGGCGGCGCTGGAGGCGCAGTCCGGCGCGCGGCCGGAGGGGGCGCCGGACGCGCCCCCGGCGGACGCCGATGCCGTGTTCCTGGTCTGCTGCGATCCCGCGTATTTCCGCCGCTTCGCCCATGCGCTCGTCGCGTCGCTGCGGGAGCACGCGGGCGTGCGGCTGGCGCTGCACCTGCATCTGGTCAATCCGGACCCGTGGCTGCCCGAGGAAGCCGCCGCCCTGACGCCCGGCGGCTGGATCCGCGCGGTGCAGGTGACCACCGAGACGCGCGCACTCGACTCGCCCGATGCCGCCAAGACCTATTACGCGTGCGCGCGCCTGTTCCGCCTGCCGCAGGTGCTCGCGCGCGCGCGCGTGCCGGTGATCGCGGCCGACATCGACCTCCTCGCCCTGCGCGGCATCGCGCCGCTGGTCGACCTCGCGCGCCGCGACGACGTCGCCCTGCTGCGCTGGCAGCCGCCCGGCTGGCGCCTGTGGGACGGCACCAGCGCCAGCGTCGCCGTGTTCGCGCCGGGCCCCGGCGCGCTGCGCTTCGCGCGCCTCGCGGCGCGCTACGCGGAACGCTTCATCGACCGGCCGGGCGGCGCCTGGTACCTCGACCAGATCGCGCTCGTCGCCGCGCGCGCGCTGCTCGAGGGCAACGGCGCGCGCGTCGGCGCCATCCCGCCCGA
This sequence comes from Burkholderiales bacterium, assembly GCA_016790695.1. Lineage (GTDB taxonomy): Bacteria > Pseudomonadota > Gammaproteobacteria > Burkholderiales > JAEUOS01 > JAEUOS01. The sequence goes on along the minus strand of JAEUOS010000080.1, from coordinate 15,250 downwards.
CTGGCTGGCGCTCTACGACCGCGACGGCGAAGCCGCGGCCCCGGCGGCGATGTTCTGGTCGGTGACGGCCAACCTGCCGGCCAACGCGGCGGCGACGCGTGGCGCGCTGTTCGGCCGCCACCTGCCGCGCACGCGCCGCGCCTTCGGCTGGACCCTGCCGGGCAGCGACGCGTTCTTCCCCGAGGTGCTCGCGCGTGCCCCGACCGCCGAGGGGCGCCGGCGCTGGGATTTCGACCTGATGCGCCTGTGCATCGCGCGCGCGCGCGCGCGCCGGCGCGCGCTCGACATCGGCGGCCACGTCGGCTTCTGGAGCGACTGGCTCGCGCGCGCGTTCGAGCGGGTCGACGCGTTCGAGCCCGCGGCGCTGATGCGCGACTGCTTTCGCGCCAACGTCGCGCACGCCAACGTCACGCTGCACGACTGCGGGCTCGGCGAGGCGCCGACGCGGGTGGCGATGGCCGTCGCGGCGGACAACACCGGCATGTCGCACGTGGCGCCCGGTGCCGCCGGCGACACCGCGATCCGGACCCTCGACAGCTTCGGTTTCGACGACGTCGATTTCGTCAAGATCGACACCGAAGGCTACGAGGCGCGCGTGCTGCGCGGCGCCGAGCAGACGCTCCGGCGCTGCCGGCCGCTGGTGCTGGTCGAGCAGGTCGACAGCCTCGCCGGCCGCTACGGCGAGCCGCCGGAGGCGGCGGCGGCGCTGCTCGCGCGCTTCGGCGCGCGGCGGGCGGCCGAGCTGGCCGACAACAACCTGCTGTTCGACTGGCCGGACTGAGCGCGCGGCGCCGCGCGGGCCTCAGGCGTCGTCCGCCGCGTCGCCCGCGAAGCGCTCGGCCGCGCCGCAGGGTGCGCTGTCGAACGCGATGTCGCCGCCCTCGTCCGGGCCGCCCGTGAGCCCGGCGAAATCGAACCAGCGCCGGTCCATGAGGTGCGACGGCGCCGCATTGGCGAGGCTGGTGAAGATCGACTCGACGCGCCCCGGGTGGCGCTTTTCCCACTCGCGCAGCAGCGCCTTGACTTCCTTGCGCTTGAGGTTCTCCTGCGAGCCGCAGAGGTCGCACGGAATGATCGGAAACTGCCGTTCCTCGGCGTAGCGCGCGAGGTCGGCTTCGCGCACATAGGCGAGCGGCCGAATCACCACGTGCCTGCCGTCGTCCGAGCGCAGCTTGGGCGGCATCGCCTTGAGCTTGCCGTTGTAGAACATGTTGAGGAACAGCGTCTCGAGGATGTCGTCGCGGTGGTGCCCGAGCGCGATGCGGGTCGCGCCCAGTTCGCTCGCGACCCTGTAGAGCACGCCGCGCCGCAGCCGCGAACACAGCGAGCAGGTCGTCTTGCCTTCGGGGATCACGCGCTTGACGATCGAGTAGGTGTCCTCTTCCTCGATGTGGAACGGGATGCCGCGCGCGCGCAGGTAGTCCGGCAGCACGTGCGCCGGGAACCCGGGCTGCTTCTGGTCGAGGTTGACGGCAACGATGTCGAAGTTGACGGGCGCGCGCTCGCGCAGCAGCAGCAGGATGTCGAGCAGCGCATGGCTGTCCTTGCCGCCGGAGAGGCAGACCATGACGCGGTCGCCCTCGCCGATCATCGCGAAATCCGCGATCGCCTGGCCCACCTGGCGCGCGAGCCGCTTGTCGAGCTTGTTCGATTCGTGCACGCGCCGTCGCTCGCGCGGGCTGAACACCAGGGGACGGGCAACGGAAGTCTGCATCGCGGGACGGCTAGAGGTAGATCGACCTGCCGCCATCGACGGCGAGGACCTGGCCGGTGACGAATTCGGCGTCGGTGAGCAGGAACGTCACGGCCCGCACCACCGCCTCCTCGCCACCCTCGCGGCCCAGCGGGGTGGTGGCGAGGATCCGTCTTCGCTCGTCGTCGGGGATGCGGCCGTGCGCGACGTCCGGCGCGTCCGGCCACTCGATCGGCCCCGGCGCGACGCCGTTGACGCGCACCGCCGGCGCCAACTCGAGCGCGAGAGAACGCGTCAGCCCCGCGAGCCCGGCCTTGGCCACCGAATAGACGACGAAATCGCGCAGCGGCCGGTCCGCGTGAATGTCGATCATGTTGACGATCGCGCCGCCGGTGCGCCTGAGTTCCGGCGCCGCGGCCTGCGACAGGAAGAGGGGCGCCTTGAGGTTGCTCGCGAGGAGCGCGTTCCAGTCGGCCTCGGCGATGCTGCCGAGCGGCGTCGGATAGAACGACGACGCGTTGTTGACCAGCCCGTCGAGCCGGCCGAAGCTGCGCAGGCAGGCATCCACCAGCCCGGGCAGTGCGCCGGTGTCCGCGAGGTCGAGTTGGACGCACGCGGCGCTGCCGTTGCGGGCGGCGTTGCAGTCGTCACGCAGCGCCTGTGCCTGCACCGCGCCGCCGCGGTGATGGATCAGCACGCTCGCGCCCAGCGCGTGCAGCCGACGCACGATCGCCGCCCCCACCCGCCGCGAAGCGCCGGTGACCAGGAATGCCTTGCCGGCGAGGGGCTGGTCCATGGAGTGATGCCGATATCGTCAAGCGCAGATTTTACCCGCGGGCAACGTCCCGGCGACCGGAGATCTCGTCGACCCAAACGGCTTCAACCTCGATGGCCGCGCTGCAAAGGCCGGACTCGGCCATGGGGCAGATGGCTCCCCGAACCGCGGCGTGAGCCTAGTGTTCAAGCCCGGCCTCCGATGCTTAACGGTATCGAACTGGTACCATAACGGTTCTTGCGCACCACAACGACGGAGATCGCCATGCCGACCAGCCTGACACTGAAGGGGGTTCCCGACGAGATCTACGAGCGATTGAAGGATTCGGCCAGCGCGAATCACCGAAGCCTGAACAGCGAGATCATCGCCCGCCTGGAGGCGCAGTTGCTGCCGCGCCGAACGTCTGCCCAGGAGCACCTGGCGGCCATCCGGGCGGCGCGGGCGCGACTGTCCAAGGTCTCGTTCGACCATGCCGACATCGACCGGATCAAGCGCCAGGGCCGGCCGTGATCGTCGTCGATGTGAACGTGCTGGCGTACCTGCTGATCCCCGGGCGGTATACGGAAAGCGCAGAAAGATTGCTTCAAGCGGAACCGCAGTGGGCCGCTCCTCGACTTTGGCGTAGCGAACTGAGGAACGTGCTCGCAACCTACGTTCGTGCCGGCTCCTTGGAACTCGCCGACGCCGCCGCCCTGTTTCACCGTGCGAGCCTGATCATCGGCGCCGACGAATACGAGGTCGAGACAATCGACGTATTGCGCCTGTCCAGGGAAAGCGGATGCTCGGCTTACGACTGCGAATACGTCGCGCTGGCGGACTTCCTCGACATCAGGCTCGTCACAGCCGACGCGAAGCTCGCCAAGGCCTTTCCGCAGCGCGTGGCGGACCTTCTCGACGCCTGACGAAGCCGCCGTCGCGGCAAACTCGTGTACGAACTCGACAGGCCGTATCGGCCCGTCGGTTTGCCCTGTCCCGCGCATCGGACCCGGACCTGCAACCGCCACGCCTCCGCCCCCAGTGGCAACGCGTTCAGTTCCGCCCTTGCCTCGCGCCAAGTCGGGTAGCCCTCGTCGCCAGTCATCGGTGCAGGGCCATGGTCTCTTCGGCTACACAACCCCGGACGCCCGCCGAGACCCGTCACACTATTCCTGCGAATCAAAGAGCGCCGATGCCGATCGGGTGAAGCGATGCATCAAGGCTCACCGACAGCACCATTCGTATCTCTATTCACGCCCTGCCGATCACATCGCAACGCAACATGGCCGGAGCCCGTGTGCGAGAATCCCGCCGCCCGTGAGCAATCAGCGCGGCCCCGCCCATGTCACGCCTGTCCGCCCCGAAGGAACCCGAGACGACCCCCGCCGAGGACGGCGAGGCATGCGCCCTGCCCGCGATCCGCGACGCCATCGACGTAGCCGATGGCTGGATCTCCTTTGCGCGCTTCATGGACCTGGCCCTCTACGGTCCCGACAGCGGCTACTACGTGAGCGGCCGGCGCAAGTTCGGGCGCGAGGGCGATTTCGTGACGGCGAGCGGGATTTCCGGATTGTTCGGTGCGACTGTGGCGCGGCAGGTGGCCCAGGTGTTGGAGGCGAGTGCGCCCCAGGTTCTCGAGTTCGGCGCCGGGGACGGGCGGCTTGCGGCGGATTTGTTGAATGCACTGGGCGAGTCGGTCGAGGGCTACGCGATCCTGGAACTCTCGCCGGCGCTGCGCGAGGCGCAGCGCGCGACGCTTCTCGCGCAGGCGCCACGGCATGCAGAGCGCGTGACCTGGCTCGACCGGCTGCCCGCGCGCTTCGACGGCTGCGTGGTTGCCAACGAGGTGCTCGATGCGATGCCGGTGCATCTGGTCGCGTGGACCGACGGCGGCATCATGGAGCGCGGGGTGGCGCGCGACGGGCAGGCACTGACCTACGCGGACCGGCCGGCGCAGGGGGCGGTGGCGGAGGCGGCGCAGGACCTTGCGCGGCGCCACGGGATCGCGGCGCCGTATCTGAGCGAGATCAATCTCGCGGCGCAGGCGTGGACGCGCAGCCTCGCGGACTGGCTGGGCACCGGGGCGGCGCTGCTCATCGACTACGGGTTTCCGGGCCACGAGTACTACCACCCGCAGCGGCGCAGCGGCACGCTGATGTGCCACCACCGGCACCGCGCGGTCGATGCGCCGCTCACGCTCGCGGGCGAGGCGGACATCACGGCGCATGTCGACTTCTCGGCCGTCGCGCGCGCCGCGTCCGGGGCGGGGCTGGACATCCTGGGCTTCGCGACGCAGGCGGCGTTCCTGATCGACTGCGGCATCACCGAGATCCTGGCCGCGACCCCGGCGAGCGACGCGCGCGCCTATCTGCCGCTGGCGAACCAGGCGCAGCGGCTGCTGTCGAGCGCGGAGATGGGCGAACTCTTCAAGGTGCTGGCCGTCGGACGCGGGGTCGGCGACGAACTCGTCGGCTTCGCGCGGCACGACCGGCGGGGGGCGCTTTGATCCGGCCTGCGGTGCGCCGGCACCTGGCGCTGCTGCTGGCCGCGACCGCGCTGGCGGGCGCCGCCACGGCGCACGCGGCCGACTCGCCCGACGAGGCGATGCGCGCGGCGCGCGCGCGCTGGGCGGCGAGCAAGCACGGGCCGATGCTCGAGCGCCTGATCCCCCCGTACCTCGAACCCTCGGGCCTGCCCGAGCCGCGCTCGGCCGGCGCGCGGTTGACGGCGCGCTACTGCGTGCAATGCCACAACCTCGCGAGCCCCGCCATGCACCACGCCGAGAAGTGGCCCGCGATCGTGCAGCGCATGCTGCCGCGCATGGAAGGCCGCGGCAACATGGGGGGCCTGATGCACGACCTGATGGCGGGCGTCAGCGCTCCCACCGTGGAGGAGACCGCGACCCTCGTCGCCTACCTGCAGAAGCACGCGCAGAAGAAGGTCGACCCGGCCGATCTCCCAGAGGCCGGGCGCACGCGCGCGTGGGAGAGCTACACCCAGGCCTGCGCGCAGTGCCACGCGCTGCCGGACCCGCGCCGCCACACACGCGCGGCCTGGCCGGCGGTGGTGGCGCGGATGGAAAGGAACATGCAGTGGATGAACCGCGTGGTCGGCTCGCGCCACGAGCCGCGCGAGCCGCAATACCGCGCCGACGAGATCGTCGCCTACCTGCAGCGCCACGCGCGGCGCTAGGCGCCGCCCGCGGTCACAACTGCGGCACCGCCATCCCGCGCGCCACGGCCGGGCGCGCCGCCACCGCCGCGTACCAGCGCTTGACGTTGGGAAACTCGGCCAGGTCCACCTGGTGCCACTCGTGGCGCGCGATCCACGGGAAGGTCGCGATGTCGGCCACGGTGTACTCGCCGGCCGCGATGTAGGGCTCGTTGGCGAGCCGGCGGTCGAGCACGCCGTAGAGACGCCGCGTCTCCTTGGTGTAGCGCTCGATGCCATAGGGCACCTTCTCCGGCGCCGCGCGCAGGAAATGGTGCGCCTGGCCGATCATCGGGCCGACCCCGCCCATCTGGAACATCAGCCACTGCAGCGCGTCGTACTTGCCGCGCACCGAGCGCGGCAGGAACTTGCCGGTCTTGCCGGCGAGGTACAGCAGGATCGCGCCGGACTCGAACATCGCCATCGGCTTGCCGTCCGGGCCGTCGGGATCGACGATCGCCGGGATCTTGCCGTTCGGGCTGATCGCGAGGAAGTCGGGCGCGAACTGCTCGTTCTTGCCGATGTTCACCGGGTGCGCGCGGTACGGCAGGCCGCACTCCTCGAGCATCACCGACACCTTGCGCCCGTTCGGCGTGCCCCATGTGTACAGGTCGATCATGATTTCCTCCCGCGTGGAAAAGGCGCATACGCTATCACAGGCGCGCCGGGGCGCGCGGCCGCACGCGAGCGCACCGCAGCGCGCCGCCCCGCCCTGCGACGCACCGCCACGCACGGTCGCGCAGTACCGCGCACTACCGCGCTCTACCGCGCTCTACAATGGGCGATGCTCAAGTGGATCGTCGTCTTCGCGCTGGTCTGCATCGTGTTCTCGGCGGTGCTGCCGCGCCTGCAGCGCTTCGGCATCGGCCGGTTGCCGGGCGACTTCCGCTTCCGCGTGCGCGGCCACGACTACGTCGTGCCGCTCGGCAGCGGCGCCGCGTTCGCCGCCTGCTTCTGGCTGATCGACCACCTGATCTGACGCCGCGCCCGCGCGCGTCAGGACCCCTGCATCCCGAGCGCCTGCGCGATCGCCGCGGCGCGTGCGCGCGCGAGTGCCTCGGGGATCTCCTGCGGCGAGCCGGCCGCGCGCGCGACCGCGCCCGCGTCGACCCCGCGCGCGGCCTCGAGCGCGGCGACGAGGCGCCGCGCCTTGCCGTCCCATGCGGACCGCTCGGCATCGCCGGCCCCCGCGGCGACCGCGCCGGCGACGTCGACCATCGCGCGGAACCGGTCCGGCTGCCGCAGGCCGTCGGCGCCCCGCACCAGCGCGGCGAGCGCGCGCGCGTCGATGCGGTCGGCCGCGCGCAACGCCGGCGCGTGCCGCGCATGGACCAGCGCGAGGTCGCGCGCCTCGCCGGGCACGCGCAGGCGCGCGCACAGCGCCTCGATCGCCGCCGGGTCCAGCGGCGCGAGCGCCGCCGCGAACCGGACCGCGAGGCCGTGCCCGCCGCACGCCGCCGCGCGCAGCGCGGCCATGGCGGCGCCGTCGGCGGACCACGGGCACAGCTCGGGCAGGAGGCGCGCCAGCGCGCCGCTGTCGGCGAGCACCGCGAACATCGTCACCGGATCGGCCGCGCCGAGGCCGCGCGCGAGCTCCTGCCACACGCGCTCGGCGACCAGCGCGTCGACCTCGCCGTTGTCCGTCATCGCGCGCATCAGCGCGAGGGTTTCTGGCGCGATGGCGAAGCCCAGGCGCGCCGCGAGGCGCGCGCCGCGCAGGATGCGCACCGGGTCTTCGGCGAACGCGGGGCCGACATGGCGCAGCACGCGCGCGCGCAGGTCGCGCACGCCGCCGAACAGGTCGATGATCGGCGCGTCCGCGCGGCCGTCCTCGCGCGCCATCGCGTTGACGGTGAAGTCGCGCCGCGCGAGGTCCTCCTCGAGCGTCACCTCGGGCGCGGCATGGAACACGAACCCGGCATAGCCCGGCGCGGTCTTGCGTTCCGTGCGCGCGAGCGCGTACTCCTCATGGGTGCGCGGGTGCAGGAACACCGGGAAGTCGCGGCCGACCGGCCGGAAACCGGCCTCGACCATCTCCTCGGGCGTCGCGCCGACCACCACCCAGTCGCGGTCGGCCACCGGCAGGCCGAGCAGCTCGTCGCGCAGCGACCCGCCGACCTGGTAGATCTTCATCGGCGGCGCGCGGCGGCCCGGTCCGGTGCGCTGCGCCGCGCGCGCTAGCGGCCGGCGCGGTCGCGCAGCTGCATGTAGCGCTCGCGCGGCAGCCGGTGCGCGAGCAGCGGCGCCATCACCGACTCGAGCGACACCGGCGTCACGCCGAGCTCGGGAGCGAACGGCTCGGCGCTGGTCGAGGGCACGCCGAGCGAGTCGAGGTTGTCGCGCGAGAGCAGCGGCCAGGGCGAGAATTCCATCGCGAACGCCTGCAGGTAGGCGAGCGCATCGGGCAGCCCGATCACCGGGCGCGGGTGGCCGCTCTCGCGCCCGGCGAAGGCGACCAGCTCGCGCAGGGTGTAGGCGCGCGGCCCGGCGAGGTCGTAGGTCCTGCCCGCGCACGCCGGCCGGTCGAGCGCGTGGACGAACGCGGCCGCCACGTCCTCGACGTGCACGGGCTGCAGGCGCGCCTCGGCGCGGCCGAGCGCCACCAGCGGCAGGAAGCGCTGCATCTGCGCGAACAGGTTGATGAAGCGGTCGTCGCGCCCGAAGATCACCGAGGGACGGAAGATGGTCCAGGCGACATTCCCGGCCGCCTCGCGCAGCGCCAGTTCGCCGGCCGCCTTCGAGCGCAGGTACATCGACGGCGCGCGCGCGGTCGCGCCGAGCGCGCTCATGTGCAGGAGGCGCGCGACGCCGGCCGCGGCGGCGGCCGTCGCGATCCTGCGCGGCAGCTCGACGTGGGCGCGCCGGAACTGTTCGCCGTAGGGCTCTCCGCGGTCGCCGTGCAGGATGCCGACCAGGTTGATCACCGCGTCCTTGCCCGCGGCCAGCGCGCCGAGCGCGGCCTCGTCGTGGACGTCGGCCTCGACCACGTCGACCGTCGGCAGCAGGATCAGGTGCTTGGCGCGCTCGCGGCGGCGCGTCGGCACCACCACGCGACGGCCCTGCGCGGCGAGCCGGCGCACGATCGCCGAGCCGACGAAGCCGCTGCCGCCGATGACCAGGAGATTTCGAGGGTTCATGACCGGGATGCGAAGCAAGGCAATGGAAGAACGCGATTCTAGGCGATGGCGCGCGCGGCGCACTCAGGGCGTGTCGCTGCCGCGCTCGTCGGCGCGCCGCGGCGGAATCGGCGGCAGCCGGTCCTTGATCGAGGCCGGCTTGCCGGTGAACAGTGCCTGGTAGAACACCGCGTTGGAGATGACCTTCTTGACGTAGTCGCGCGTCTCGTTGAACGGGATCGACTCGGCGAAGATCGCCGCCTCCATCGGCTTGACGTCGCGCCAGCGCCGCGGCCGGCCCGGGCCGGCGTTGTAGGCGGCGCTCGCGAGCGCCTGGTGGCTGTGCAGCTCGTCGAGCACGATCTTCAGGTAGTTGGTGCCCAGCGCGATGTTGGTGTCGAGGTCGTTGACGCGCCCGTGGTGGTAGTCGGCCAGGCCGATCTTCTTCGCCACCCAGCGCGCGGTCGCGGGCATGAGCTGCATCAGGCCCGAGGCGCCGGCCACCGACTTCGCGTTCATGATGAAGCGGCTCTCCTGGCGCATCAGCCCGTAGACCCAGGCGTCGTCGAGCGCGAGCGACTTCGCCTGCGGGCGCACCTGGTCGGCGTGCGGGCTCAGGAAGCGCAGCGTGAAGTCGTGCACGCTCCGCGTCTTGTCGGCGGTGTTGATGGCGCGGTCGGGCAGGTCGCGCTCGCGCGCGAAGTGCGCCGCCGCGAGCAGCGCGCGGTCGTCGAGGCCGCGGATGCTGAACACCCACTCGCGGTTGGCGTCGACGCGCAGCCCGAGGCGGTAGAGGATGAGCGCGCGCTGAAAGCCCGGCAGCTGCGCGATCGCCGCCACCTCGTCCTTGCCCGGCACGTGCCCGACCGGCGGGATCACCGTGGGCCGGCCGAACTCCGCGGCCGCGAGCTGCCCGTAGAAGCTGAAGTCCGGCGCGATCGATTCGAACAGCGCGCGCGCCTCCTCGGCGCGCCCGGCCTCCTTGTGCGAGCGCGCGAGCCAGTAGACCCAGGCCGGGTCGCGCTGCAGTTCGGGCGTCATGTCGCGGATCGCGCGCGCGACCAGCTTCCAGTCGCCCGCGCGCAGGCCCGCGCGCGCCATCCACTGCAGGTATTCGTCGGAGAGCTGGATCTCGCTCGCATGGGAGAACCAGTCGTCGGCCTCGGGCAGGAGGCGGCGCGCCGCCTGGTAGCCGATCTGGGCCCAGCCCCACTGGATCTCGGTCTCGGTGAACGGCTTCTTGCCCAGGCGGGTCCACCACCCGGCGGCGTCGCGCGGCTCGCTGCGGGCGAGCCGGCCCACGGCGATGAGGGCGAGCTCGCGCTGCGCGCGGGTGCGCAGGTCGACGCCGCGCCGGAGCCAGGCCTCGGGCTGGTTGAAGGCGGCGTCGGTCTGGCGCAGGTCGAGCGCCTGGCTGTCCGGCAGGTAGTCGGCGGTGCGCTTCAGCGCCGCGGGCTGGTTGGCGTCGGCCAGCGCGCGGATGCGGTCCCAGACGTGGCGGTCGAGCAGCCGGCTCTGCGCGATCAGCTGCTCGGCCATCGCGGCGCAGCCCTCGGGCAGCTCGCGCGGCGTCAGCCACAGGGCCATGGCCTCGCGCACGCCGTCCTCATCCTTGCGCATGACCCGCGCCAGCGCGCTGTAGCACAGGACCTCGAGGTCTTCGGTGTAGGCGACCCGCGGCCGCACCGCGTCGAACTGCTCCCACGCGCGCCGCTTGCCCAGGGCGCGCAGCCACTCGACGCGCGTGCGCTCGGCCAGCACGCTGTTGTCGTGCCGCGCGAGGAAGGCCTCGTAGTCGGCGTCGGCGGCGTCGGCACGGCGCAGCATCAGCTGCCAGTAGTCCGCGTACATCTCCAGCGGATGGCCGCGCAGGCGCTCGGCCAGCTGCGCGAGGCGCTCGCGATTGCCGACGCGAAACGCCTCGCGCGCGGCGAGGAAGGTGTCGTCAGGGTTCTGCGCCGCCGCGCTGCGCGCCGCGCCGGACTGCGCGACGGCCAGCGGGGCCGCGACCAGCGCCGCGACCAGCGCCGCGACCCGCCGCCCGCGCACGGCGCGGCCAATGGCCCGGCCGAGGACCCGGCCGATGAAGATCAATGCATGCGTCACGATCGCGGTCGAGAATAACATAACGCCTGCGCGCGAAAGACCCGCGCGAACGCCCGCCGAGGCACGCACGATGACCGATCCCGCCCCCGCCGCCCCTTCTGCTCCCGCTTCTGCCACCGCCGCCTCCGCCGCCGACGTGCCGCCGATGCCGGCGGAACTCGCGGCCTCCCGGCGCGCGTGGCGCAAGGCCCTGCTCGAGCGCCGCGCCGCGCTGCCGCCGGCCGAGCGCACGCGCGCGGACGCCGCGATCGCGCAACAGCTGCGCGCCGCGCTCGAGGGCGAGGACGGCACCCTCGGCTTCTACTGGCCGATCCAGAGCGAATTCGACGCGCGCCCGGCGGTCACCGACTGGCTGCTGGGCGGCGGCCTGCGCCGGGCCGCGCTGCCGGTCGTGGTCCGGCGCAACGCGCCGCTCATCTTCCGCGCCTGGACGCCGGCGACCGTGATGCGTCCGGCCGGCTTCGGCACCTCGGTGCCCGCCGACGGTGAAACGCTCGTGCCGGCCGTCCTCCTCGTGCCGCTGGTCGGCTTCGACGACGCCGGCTATCGCCTCGGCTACGGCGGCGGCTACTACGACCGCACCCTGGCCGCGCTGCAGCCGCGTCCGCGCACCCTCGGCATCGGCTACGCGGCCTGCCGCCTCGACTCGATCGTTCCGCAGGCGTTCGATCTGCGCCTGGACCGGCTGATCATCGGCTAGGCCGGCGCGCCGCGCGCTGCACTATGCTAAAATTCAAGGTTAAACCCCTGTTTCAAAAACGCTTTTTGTGAGCGCTCCGGCGCGGGCGCGGCGCGCGGTTTGTCGCCTCCCGCCCCCGGCGCGCCGTTTCCCGCCTTCGCCCAGCCCAAGGGATCGCCATGACCAAATCCACCTACGCCCCGTCGAAAAAGATCAGCTCGTTCCATCCGCCGCAGCGCACCCTGATGGGCCCGGGGCCGTCGGAGATCAACCCGCGCGTGCTCGCCGCCTCCAGCCTGCCCTCGATCGGCTATCTCGACCCGATCTTCGTCGACATGATGGACGAGCTGAAGCAGCTGCTGCGCTACGCCTACCAGACCCACAATCAGCTCACCTTCCCGCTCTCCGGTCCCGGCTCGGTCGGGATGGAATCGTGCTTCGTCAACATGGTCGCGCCCGGCGAGAAGGTGGTGGTCATGCGCAACGGCGTCTTCGGCGGCCGCATGATCGAGAACGTGCAGCGCGTCGGCGGCACCGCGGTGGTCGTCGACGACGAGTGGGGCGAGCCCTGCGATCCGCAGAAGCTCGAGGACGCGCTGAAGAAGAACCCCGACACCAAGGTCGTGGCCTTCGTCCACGCGGAGACCTCGACCGGCGCGCAGTCCGACGCCAAGACCCTGGTGTCGATCGCGCACAAGCACGGCGCGCTGACCATCGTCGACGCGGTCACGTCGCTGGCCGGCACCCCGGTCAAGGTCGACGAGTGGAACATCGACGCGATCTACTCGGGCAGCCAGAAGTGCCTGTCGTGCGTGCCGGGCCTGTCGCCGGTGTCGTACAACGACGCGGTGATCGAAAAGGTCAAGGCGCGGCGCGACACCAACCGCGTGCAGAGCTGGTTCATGGACCTGAACCTGGTGCTCGGCTACTGGGGCGAGACCACGCGCACCTACCACCACACCGCGCCGATCAACAGCCTGTTCGCGCTGCACGAGTCGCTGCTGCTGCTCAAGGAGGAAGGACTGGAGAATTCGTGGGCGCGCCACATGCGCCACCACCTCGCGTTCAAGGCCGGGCTCGAGGCGATGGGCCTGGAGTTCCTCGTCAAGGAAGCCTACCGCCTGCCGCAGATGAACGCGATCCGCATCCCCGAGAGCCTGCAGAAGACCGAGGCCGAGGTGCGCAAGCGCCTGCTCAACGAGTTCAACCTCGAGATCGGGGCGGGCCTCGGGCCGCTGGCCGGCAAGATCTGGCGCTTCGGCCTGATGGGCTATTCGTGCAAGCCGGAGAACGTCATGCTGTGCCTGTCGGCGCTGGGCTCGGTGCTGATGGACATGGGGCACCCGGTCAAGGTCGGCCAGGCCGAGGCCGCCGCGCATTCGGCCTACGCATCGATGCACGCCTCGGCGGCGCAGGCGAAGCTGCGCGCCGCGGCGTAGCCGCGCCCGCGCGCACGCCGGCCGCCCGATGGCGCCAGGCCTGGAGGACACGCGGCGCGCCGACGCTGGCGCGCCGGCGGGCATCGTCGCGGTGCTGTTCGCCGACGTCGCCGGCAGCACCAAGCTCTACGAGGCGCTTGGCGACGCCGCCGCCAAGGCGATGATCGACGAGACGCTGATCGAACTGCGCGCCGTGACCTCGCGCCACGGCGGCCGCGTGATCAAAACCATCGGCGACGAGGTGATGTGCGTCTTCGACGGCGCCGACCGCGGCTTCATCGCCGCGACCGACATGCAGAACCGCGTCGACCGCCTGCCGGCGGTCGGCGGCGCCAAGCGGCACATCCGCGTCGGCTTCCACGCCGGCCCGGTGATCGAGGAGAACGGCGACGTGTTCGGCGACACCGTCAACATCGCCGCGCGCATGGCCGGCCTCGCCAAGGGCATGCAGATCATCACCACCCGCGCAACCGTCGACATGCTCGCGCCGGCGCTGCGCATGGGCACGCGCGACATCGCGTCGCTCTCGGTCAAGGGCAAGGCGGACGACCTGCCGGTCTGCGAGGTCATCTGGCAGGAAGGCGACGACCTGACGATGACCGCGCCGTCGGTGAGCCTGCCGCGCTCGCAGGCGGTGCTGGTGCTCGTCCACGGCGGGCGCGAGCTGGTCATGAACGACGCGCGCGCCGCCGTCGCGCTCGGGCGCGACGGCGCCAGCGACATCATCGTCGCCGACCCGAAGGCGTCGCGCCATCACGCGCGCATCGAGAAGCGCCGCGACAAGTTCTTCCTCGCCGACCAGAGCACCAACGGCACCTTCGTCACCTTCGCCGGCGAGGCCGAACTGTCGCTGCGCCGCGAGGAGCTGATGCTGCGCGGCGCCGGCCGCATCGTCTTCGGCCACAGCGCCAGCGAGTCGCTCGCCGAGTCGGTCGAGTTCTCGGTGCGCGGCTAGGGCCCGACGGCGCGGCCGCGGGCGTCAGGCGACGCGGCGCACCGCGCGATTGCGGCCCTCGGGCGCGCTGATCAGGCCGGCCGGCGGCGCGGTGTCGAGCCGGGCGCGCACCGCGTCGGCCGCGCAGGCGGCGGCGAAGCTCAGCGTCACGTCCTGGCCCGCGACACCGCCGGGCGCGAAGCAGGCCTGGCCCAGCTTCGCATTGAGCGGCTTGATCACGCCCTCGGCGACGAGGTCGGCGGCGCTGCCCTCGGGCAGCTCGAGCGCGAAGCGCCCGGGTCCGGTCTGCCGCGCGTCGAGCGCGACGCGCAGTCCGCGCAGCTCGCGCAGGATCGCCGCATCGGCGCCCGCCGGCAGTCCGGCGACGCTGAGGCTCACCTTCTGCGTGCCGAAGTTGAAGCGCGCCAGGAAGAAGCCCTTCGAGAACTCGTCGCCGACCTGCCTGCCGATGTCGGCGAGCGCCGCGTCCTCGCTCGGCCACGACGTGTTGCGCGGCATGGCGGTGTTGATGTAGATCTCCTCCCCGGTCGACTTGTCGATCGCGCGAATGGTCCAGGAGGTGAGCGCGGTCTTGCTGATCGTGAGCCCCGAGGCCGCGAGCTTGGCCGTGAGCTGCTTGACCTTGACCTCGCCGACGATGTGGAAATCCGCGGGCTTCGCCGATGCCGCGGTCTTGGTCTCGCCCTCGCTGGCCCAGACCCGGAAGCCGAAGGACTTGATGCGCTCCTTGATCATGTTCTCCGCCAGCTGCGAGCGCGCCGGCGGGATCGGCTCGGTCGAGTCGGCATTGCGGATCAGCATCTCCACCGAGATCCTGGGGTCGCCGTTGTTGCGGATGAAGTCGACGCGCTCCTTCTCGCTCATCTGGTTGAGCGCCTTCTGCACGTCGCGCACCTTGACCGTCGCGCGCGTGACCAGCGCCACGAGCCCGTCCTTGCCGGCCTGCGGCACGTCCTCGGAGAGCGTGGTCTTGATGAACTCGCCCGAGCGCGACAGCATCTTCTGCGCCAGCCAGTCGTAGTTGCGGTCGAGCGACTCCTGCGCGACGTACAGGCCGAGCGCCTTCTCGACCAGCTGGCGCTTGGCGTCGGCACGCGCCTCCGCGCCGGCGGCGGCGGCATCGCCGTTGAAGCGCGCCGGATCGGCCAGGCCCAGCGCGGTGATGACGACCGTGCCGGGCTCGGCCGCCGGCTCGGCAGCGGGCACCGGCGGCGCTGCGGCAGCGGGCGCGGGCGCCGCAGGCGCGCCGACTGCCGGCGCGCTGGCGGCCTGCGGCGCGGCCTCGCGCTTGCCGCCGGCAA
>JAEUOS010000061.1 GCA_016790695.1 Burkholderiales bacterium | reverse complement strand
CGGCGGTCGCGCGTCCGCGCGCGCGCCGGGGCGCCGCGCCGGCGCCGCGCTAGCGCGGCCACCCGACTGGAGACCACGCCCATGGAACGGAACCACTGGCACGACTATCCGGTCGCCGCGATGCGCCGCGAGGCGCGCTTCGGCGATCGCCTCGTGCGCACCTTCGCCGCGCGGCCGCCGAGCGTGCACGCGATGCTCGAGGCCGCCGTCGCCGCCCACGGCGCGCGCGACGCGCTGGTGTTCGAGGGCGCGCGCTGGAGCTACCGCGCGCTCGACGCCGAGGCCGGCCGCGTGGCGGCGGGCCTGGCCGCGCGCGGCGTGCGGCAGGGCGACCGCGTGGTGCTCTACCTCTCCAACTGCCCGGAGTTCCTCTTCGCGCTCTATGCGCTGCAGCGCCTCGGCGCGATCGCGGTGCCGGTGTCGGTGCGCGAGCAGCGCCCCGGCCTCGAGTACATCGTCAACCAGTGCGGCGCGCGCCTGATCGTGCACGACCAGGCGCTGGCCGAGCGCGTGCCCGCGGCCGGAGCCTGCCCGAGCGTGGTCGGCCGCGTCGCCGTCGGCGACGCCGGCGACTTCGCGCTGCTGCGTTCCCACGGCAGCATCGACGCCGCGGCGGCCGTGGCCGAGGAGGACACGGCGCTGATCCTGTACACCTCCGGCACCACCGGGCGTCCGAAGGGGGCGATGCTCACCCACTTCAACATCACCCACTCGGTGATGCACTTCGAGGCGTGCATGCGGCTGACCCCCGCGGACCGCTCGGTGCTGGTGGTGCCGGCCAGCCACGTCACCGGCGTGCTCGCGATCATCGCCACCATGCTGCGCGTCGCCGGCGCGGTGGTGATGATGCGCGAGTTCAAGGCGGCCGACTTCCTGGCGGCGGCCGCGCGCGAGCGCATCACCCACGCGATCATGGTGCCGGCGATGTACAACCTCATGCTGCTGCAGCCCGACTTCGCGGCCCACGATCTGTCGGCCTGGCGCGTCGGCGGCTACGGCGGCGCACCGATGCCGGTGGCGACCATCGACGCGCTGGCGGCGCGGTTGCCGAACCTGATCCTCACCAACGCCTACGGCGCCACCGAGACCACCTCCCCGGTCACGATCATGCCGCAGGGCGACACCCGCGACCATGCGGACAGCATCGGCGCGGTCGTGCCCTGCGGCGAGGTGCTCGTGGTCGACGACAACGGCGTCGAGGTGCCGCGCGGCGAGACCGGCGAGCTGTGGATCGGCGGCCCGATGATCGTCAAGGGCTACTGGGACAATCCCGAGGCCACCGCGCGCGAGTTCACCGCCGGCTACTGGCATTCGGGCGACCTCGGGTCGATCGACGCCGACGGTTACGTGCGCATCTTCGACCGCAAGAAGGACATGCTCAACCGCGGCGGCTACAAGATCTACTCGGTCGAAGTCGAGAACGCCCTCATGGGCTACCCGGGCGTGGTCGAGGCGGCGGTGATCGGGCGGCCCTGCCCGGTGCTGGGCGAGCGCGTGCACGCGGTCGTGCACGCGCCGGGCCGGCCGGTCGACGCGCAGGCGCTGCGCGCGTTCTGCGCCGAACGCCTGGCCGACTACAAGGTGCCGGAGACGGTCGCGTTCTCGGCGACGCCGCTGCCGCGCAATGCCAACGGCAAGCTGATGAAGCGCCTGCTGCGCGACGGCCTGCCCGCCGCGTCGTGAGGCGTGCGGCGGCGCGCGGCGCGCCGCCGGCACGGCCCGCTACTCGCCGGCCTTGATCTTGTTGTCGCGCACGACCTTGCCCCAGCGCGCGATCTCGCCGGCGAGGAAGCGGCCGAGTTCCTCCGGCGGCGCCGCGGTCACGACCACGCCGATGTTGTTCATGCGCTCCTGCACCGACGGCACGCGGAGCGCCTTCGCGATCTCCGCGTGCATGCGCATGATCAGCGGGGCCGGCGTGCCGGTGGGCGCGAACACGCCCCACCACGCCTCCGCCTCGAACCCGGGCAGGCCGGACTCGGCGAACGTCGGCACGTCGGGCAGCTGGGTCATGCGCCGGGGCGAGGTGACGGTGATCGGGCGCAGCTTGCCGGCGGCGATGTGCGGCTGGAACAGCGCGTAGGTGGCCATCGCGAGCGGCACGTGGCCGGCGATCGCGTCGGCGGCGAGCGGTCCGCCGCCCTTGTAGGGGACGTGCGTGAAGTCCGCCTTGATCTGGTTCTCGATCGCGGTCATCGCCAGGTGCGCGAGGCTGCCCGAGCCGATCGACCCGTAGCTCAGCGACGCTGGCTTGGCGCGCGCGGCCGCCAGGACCTCGCTCCACGCCTTGAACGGCTGGCTCGCATGCGCGGTCAGCACCATCGCGCCCTTGCCGATCAGCATCACCGGCGCCAAGTCCTTCTGGGTGTCGAACGGCAGGTTCGGGATCAGGCTGGGATTGACGCCGTGGGTGTCGAACACCCAGAGCCAGGTGGTGCCGTCCGGCGCGGCCTTCGCGGCGGCCGCCGCGCCGATCGAGCCCGAGGCGCCGGCGCGGTTCTCGATGACGATCGACTGCCCGAGCGCGCTCTGCAGGTGCGGCTGCAGCAGGCGCGCGAACTGGTCGACCGTCCCGCCCGGCGGGAACGGCACGATGAACCTGAGCGGCTGGGTCGGCCAGGACTGGGCGGCGGCGGCGGCGCTGAGCGCGCAGGCCGCGATGCCGACGAGGGCACGGAACAAACGCTGCATGTCGGGACTCCGGCGGGGAATGGCGCGCGACTATAGCAGGCGTGCCGCGGGCCGGGCCATGCGGGGTACCCCGGGGCGCGGCGGCGGCGGCGGCCTCAGGCGGCGAGGCGCCAGTCGGCCGCGACCATGGCGGCGAACTCCTGCGGCGGCAGGGGCTTGGCGATCAGGTAGCCCTGCAGCTCGTCGCAGCCGAGTTCGCGCAGGCGCGCCGCATGCACGGCGGTCTCGACGCCCTCGGCGATCACGCGCAGGCCCAGCGCGTGGCCGAGCACGATCACCGCGTGCGCGATCGCGCCGGAGCGCGTGTCGCGGTCGAGTTCGCGCACGAACGACTGGTCGATCTTCAGGCGCTGGATCGGGAACTGCTTGAGGTAGGACAGGCTCGAGTAGCCGGTGCCGAAGTCGTCGATGGCGAGCTGGACGCCGAGCTGGCGCAGCGCCTGCATGGTCGCGATGGCGTCCTTGGTGTCGCCGACCATCACGCCCTCGGTCACCTCGAGCTCGAGGCAGCGCGGTTCCAGGCCGGTGGTCGCGAGCACCCGCGCGACCATCGCAGCGAAGCCCGGCTCGCGGAACTGCTTCGGCGAGACGTTGACCGCGATGCACAGCGGCCCCGCGCCGCCGTCCTGCCACGCGCGCGCCGCCGTGCAGGCCGACTGCATCGCCCATTCGCCGAGCCGTGTGATCAGGCCGAGCTCCTCGGCCAGCGGGATGAACTCGGCCGGCGAGATCGCGCCGATCTCGGGGTGGTTCCAGCGCATCAGCGCCTCGGCGCCGAAGATCCGGCCGCTGCCGGCCTCGACCTGCGGCTGGTACACCAGCCGGAACTGGTCGGTGCCGACGCCGGTGCGCATCGCGTTGGCCAGGAGCAGCTTGCGCGTCGCGCCGGCGTTCATGCCGGCAGCGAAGAAGCGCAGACCGTTGTGGCCGTGCATCTTCGCGACGTGCATCGCCGACTCGGCGTTCTTGAGCAGGTCCTGCGGCGTGCCGCCGTCCGCCGGATAGGCGGCGATGCCGATGCTGGCGGTGATGAACACCGCGCGGTCGCCGATCGGGCAGGGATCGGCGATCGCCTGCTGGATGCGTGCCGCGACGCCGGCGGCATCCTCGGCGCGCTCGAGCTCGGTCAGGGTCACGGTGAAGGTGTCGCTGCCGAGCCGGGCGATGCTCTCGAGCCCGGGGATCGCCTTCGCGTCGCGGGCGACGTGGTCACCCTGGCGCATGCCGCGCTTGAGGCGCTCGCCGATGGCGCGCAGCAGCGCGTCGCCGACGCCATTGCCATGCGCCTCGTTGATGCGCTTGAAGCCGTCGAGGCCGATGATCATCACCGCCACCGACTTGCCGCTGCGCGCGGCGCGGGCGAGCGTCGCCTCGAGCTGCTCGGCGCAATGACGCCGGTTCGGCAGCCCGGTCAGGCCGTCGTGCATCGCGAGGTAGCGGATGCGCTCCTCGGCCTCCTTGCGCTCGGTGATGTCCTGGATGATGCCGGTCATGTGGGTCGTGAGCCCGGTCGCGTCCTTGACGATCTCGGCATGCAGGTAGGCGTGGCGCACGCCGCCGTCGGGCCGGAGTACGCGGTACTCGAGGCCCGCCTGCCGCCCCTCGCGCACCGAACGGCCGGCCCAGGCGCGCGCCATCGCGCGGTCCTCGGGATGGACGTAGCCGAGGAATTCCAGTCCGGTGTGCGGCCGCTGCGCCGGCTCGATGCCGATCAGCCGGCACACCTCGTCGGACACGGTCGCGACATCGGAGTCGACCTCGAGCTCCCAGCTGCCGATGCGGCCGATGCGCTGCGCGTTGGCGAGCCGCGCCTCGCTCCGGGCCAGCTCGAGCATGCTCTGGCTCGCCTGCAGCAGGTAGCGCAGGCGATGGCCGACCAGTTCCTCCTGCAGCGGCTTGGTGGCGAAGTCGGTGGCGCCGGCGGTGAACGCGCGGCGGATCGAGACCGCGTCGTTGGCGGCGGTGAGCATCATGATGGGGACGAAGCGCGCCGCCGGCAGCGTGCGCAGCGCCTCGCACAAGGCGAATCCGTCCATGACCGGCATGTTGGCGTCGGTGATCACGGCGTCGGGCCGGACGCTGGCGAACCGCGCGAGGCCCTGGGCGCCATCCTCGGCGGAGGCGACCGTGAAGCCCTCGTCCTCGAGCGTGAGCTGGAGCACGTCGCGCAGCACCGGATCGTCGTCGACGATCAGGATCAGCGGCTGCTTGCGCAGGCGCGGATTCTGAGAGGTGACGGCCAGGGTCGGGTACAGAGCGTCAAGTGGAGGTGAGGCAAGTTCGCTCATGATCGCGGTCTTTCGGTGGAAATGTCCGGGAGGATGCGGGGGGGCGGGGTCAGGCGGAGGCGGCGAGCTCTTCGACGGGACGCGGCAGGTCCAGGCGCGCGGCCATGTCGCGGATCGCGGCGAGCGCGGCCGCCGCGGCCGCCGCGTCGCCGGCCTTGGCCAGGTTCTCGAGGGTGCGCGCCGGACCGGTGAAGGCGTCGTAGCCGACGCTTCCCGCCGAGCCGGCGACCCAGTGCGCAAAGCGTGCGAGGGCCGGGCAGTCGCCGTCCCGCGCGGCGGTCTCGGCGGCCGCGAGGCGTTCCTCGAGGCTGTGCGCGAAGCGCAGGATCACCGGCACGAAGCGCGGCTTGCCGGCGAGACGCGAGACGATGGGGGCGCGGTAGGGCGCGGGGGCCGGATCGGACGCCGGCGCGGCCCCGGTCGGCGGCGTCGCGGGCGTCACCGGCGACCGCGACGACGGCGACGGTGCCGCGGCGGCCGGTGCATCGTCCGCGGTGACCGCCCGCACGTCGTCCGCGGCGACCGCCGGCGCGTCCGCCGCGGCGGCGGGTGCCTCCGCGGTGTCGCCGGCCGGCACTTTCCTGCCGCCGAGGAAGCCGGCGACGCAGGCGATCAGTACGTCGATGTCGACCGGCTTGGTGACGTAGGCGCTGCAGCCGGCGGCGAGCACCGCCTGTTCGTAGCCGGCCATCGCATTGGCGGTGAGCGCGACGATCGGCAGGGCGTGGCCGCGGCGGCGCAGTTCGCGCGTGGCCGCGTAGCCGTCCATGACCGGCATCTGCATGTCCATCAGCACCAGGTCGTAGCCGCCGGCGGCGACCATGTCGAGCGCGATCCGGCCGTTCTCCGCCTCGTCGATCCACAGGCCGTGCTCGGCCAGCACCAGCGCGACCAGCTCGCGGTTCTCGGCACCGTCGTCGACCACCAGGACCCGCGCCGCCGGAATCTGCCAGCGTTCGCGCCCGGCCGGGTCGGTCGCGGCCGGATCGGCGAGCACGGCCGCGGGGTCGACCAGCGGCACGCCGCCGAGCGCGCCGGTGGCGAAGGTCAGGGTGAAGACGCTGCCGGTACCGGGCGTGCTCGACGCGACCAGGTCGCCGCCCATGGCGCGCGCGAACTTGCGGCTGATGGTGAGCCCGAGGCCGGTGCCGCCGAAGCGCCGCGTGATCGACGCATCGGCCTGGGTGAACGGGTCGAACATGCTCTCGAGCTTCTCCGGCGCGACGCCGATGCCGCTGTCGTGCACGGCGATGGTGTATCGCTGCGCCTCGGCGTCGCAGTCGAGTTCGACGCGCACGCCGCCCGACGCGGTGAACTTGATCGCGTTCGAGAGCAGGTTGAGCAGGATCTGGCGCAGGCGGCCGGGGTCGGTGTGCACCTGCGCCGGCACCGGCCGGCGCAGCACGAGGTCGAGCGCGAGGCCCTTCTCGCGCGCCTTGATCTCGAGCTCGGCGGCGGCCTGGCGCGCGATCGCGTGCGGGCTGCAGGCGATCGTTTCGATGTCGAGGCGGCCGGCCTCGACCTTCGACAGGTCGAGGATGTCGTTGATCAGGGCGAGCA
This sequence comes from Burkholderiales bacterium, assembly GCA_016790695.1. Lineage (GTDB taxonomy): Bacteria > Pseudomonadota > Gammaproteobacteria > Burkholderiales > JAEUOS01 > JAEUOS01. The sequence goes on along the minus strand of JAEUOS010000061.1, from coordinate 6,362 downwards.
GGTGCCGCCCGCTGGCGTGGATGGTGTCGAGGTAGCGCGCCGACTCGCGTTCGCCCTTGCTGTAGCCGCGCTTGAGCAGTTCGGTGAAGCCGAGGATCGCGTTCATCGGGGTGCGGATCTCGTGGCTCATGTTGGCGAGGAACTCGCTCTTGGCGCGGTTGGCGGCGTCGGCCTCGTCGCGCGCGGCCTGCAGCTCGCTCTTCGAGCGCTCGAGCGCGGTGATGTCCTCGAGGCTGATGAGCACGCCGCCCGGCTTGCCGGAGGTGCCCAGCACCGGCGAGCAGTTGACGGTGAACGTGCGCACGCTGCCGGCCGCGTCGGCGAGGCGCAGCACATGGTCGCGCTGGACCTCGCCGGTCGCGAGCGCCCGGCGCCACGGCGTGTCCGTGGCGAGCGGCGCGCCGTTCTCGTCGAGCCAGGCGATGGCGCCGACGGCGCTGCCCACCAGTTCCTCGTTGCTGCGGCCCAGGATCCGCGACAGCGACTGGTTGGCCAGGACGATGTTGCCCTTCGGGTCGATCACCAGGAGGCCCTCGGTGAGGGTGTCGAGCGCCGAGCGCACGCGGCCGGGAATCGCCGCCGAGGGGTCGAGGTGGCGCAGCACGCGCCCGAGGTAGAAATGGAAGCCGACGAAGCACAGCAGCGCGCAGACGAACGCCAGGCGCAGCCACGGCAGCTCGAGGATGCCGAGCAGGCCCGGCGAGGTCAGCGGCTGGAAGCGCAGTTCGACCCGTCCCCAGGGCTGGGCGCCGGCGAACACCGGCACCTCGATCTGGGCGTCGCCGACCTGGGCCGCGTCGATCGGCGTCCAGGTGCGCGCGTGATCGCCGACGCTGGTCACGAGTTCGCCATCGCGGGTGCGCACGCCGATCGAGAGGATGTCGGGATTGCGCTTCATGAGGAAGCGCAGCACGTTCTCCAGGCGCCGCGGCTCGTCCGAGCTGATGATCGCGGCGCTGCCGGCGGCGACCGACTCGGCGAGCGCGACCCGGCCGCTGCGCACCGCGCCGGCGCGGTCGGGCACGAGGCCGAAGAACGATGCCGCCACCAGCGCGGTCGACACCACGGAGACCAGGCCCAGGGTGATGTAGGTCGTGCTTCCGAGCTTCTTCATTCAATACCCCCTGAGCGCCGCCAGGGCCCGGTCGTCCGTGCCGCGCGGCGCGTCGGGCGGGTCGTCGTCGTCGTCGTCGGTATCGGCGTCGCCCTCGCGCGCGAGCACCGGCAGCGGGTCGAGCACGCGCCAGGCCGGCAGCGACGAGAGCAGGCTGCCCATCAGCACGCCGCTGCGCACCAGCCACAGGACGTAGGCGATCGACAGGCCGAAGGTGACGCCGGAGGCGGTGACGGCGAAGCTGCGCTCGAGGTCGAATTCCTGCTGCGCCTCGTCGCGGAGGCGGTCGAGCTGGTCGATGAATCCCTGCGCGCGCAGCGAGGTGAGGAACTGCTCGAACATCGGACGGCTGCCTTCGGTGCGGCCGCCGGAGGTCAGCATGCCGTCGATGAGGGTGACGGCCTCGAACGCGAAGGTACGGCGCTCGCCGCCCGGCGACGACGTCGCGCCGGGCTCGGTGCGCAGCGCGGCCGGCGGCTCCGGTGCGGCGGCACCCGCGGCACTGCGCGCGATCGCGGTTGCCGGGTCCGGTTCCGGCGCGCCGGCGCCGGCGTCGCTGCCGCCGGCCAGGGCGTCACCGCCGCCGGCGGCGGGCGCGCTGCCGGGCGCGGCGCTGGCGGCGGATGTGCCGGGTGTGGCCGCGGCGGCAGGCGGGCCGGCGGCCGGCGCCGCAGGCGCGGCGGCGGCCGCCGGGGCTTCCGGCGCCGCGTTGTCGGCGGTCGCGGCGGTCGGCGGGCTTGCGGCGAGCCGGAGGATGCGCTGGGTGGCATCGGTGTCGGCACCGCCGTTGGCGGTGCCGCCCGCGTCCTGGACGCGATACGCGAAGCTGGCCGTGCCGGCGGCCGCCGGGCGATAGGTCAGGCGCGCGGCGGCGATGTCGCCGGCGGCGACGACCTGGCCGGGGGTGACTGCGACGCCGGCAAGCGCCAGCAGGCCGCTCGCCGGCAGGCTGTCGATGTGCACCGCGGCGAGCGGGTGCGGCGGCGTGTCGCGCGTGTCGTCGACGCTGAAGTCGGCGAGCGCGAGCGCGACGCTGCCGCTGTCGCTGATCGCCAGGGTGCGATCGGTTCCCGCGGGCGCGTCGTTGACGGCGGTGACGTCGATCGTGAAGCTGCGCGCGACGGCATCGAGGTCGGCGCCGCCGTTGGCGGTGCCGCCGTCGTCCTGCACGCGGAAGGTGAAGCCGGCGTATCCGGTGCCGTTGCCGTCGGCGGCGGGGGTGAACACCAGGCGCGAGGCCGCGATGTCGGCGGCGCTGATCGTGGCGCCGGCGGCGACGGCGGAGCCGCCGACGGTGAGCGTGCCGCGGACGGGCAGGCCGACGATGCGGACGCCGCGCAAGTGATCGGCGGGCGTGTCGCCGCTGTCGGCGAAACCGAAGTCGGCGACGCCGAACGTGTAGGCCGCATCCTCGAGGATCGTGACGCGGTTGTCGGCGCCGGCCGGCGCGTCGTTGACCGCGACGACGTCGATGGTGAGGGTGTCCGCCGCGGGATCGAGGTCGGTGCCGCCGTTGGCGGTGCCGCCGTCGTCCTGCACCTGGAAGGTGAAGGTCGCGTAGCCGGTGCCGCCGGCGTTCGCGGCCGCGGTGAAGCGCAGGCGGCCGGCCGCGATGTCGGCGATCGCCACGCGCTGGCCTGCGGTCACGGCGACGCCGTCGAGCGCGAGCGTGCCCGCCCCCGGCAGGCTGGCGATGCGCACCGCGGAGAGCGCGTTCGCCGGCGTGTCCTGCGCGTCGGCGAAGCCGAAGTCGGCGGGCCGGAAGGCGTAGGCGGTGTCTTCGAGCGCGACGACGGTGCCGGCGCCGCCGCCGGGGGCGTCGTTGACCGCGGTGATGTCGAACGTGAGGGTGTTGGGGGAGGCGTCGAGGTCGGTCCCGCCGTGGGCCGTGCCGCCGTCGTCCTGCACCTGGAACGTGAACGCGGCGGCGCCTGCGCCGCTCGCGCCCGCCGCAGGGGTGTAGACGAGCATGCCCGCGGCGATGTCGGCGGCGGCGACGGTCTGGCCGGCGCTCACCGGCACGCCGCCGAGCGTCAGGAGCCCGCTGCCGGGCAGGGTGGCGATGCGCACCGCGAGCAGCGCGTCGGCCGGGCTGTCGCCGGGATCGGCCAGGCCGAAGGCCGCGACCCCCAGGGTGTGACTCGCATCCTCGAGCAGGGTCACCGTGCCGCTTCTGCCGGCCGGGGCGTCGTTGACGGCGTCGACCGTGATCCCGGCCGCATGGCTGTCGACGGAGAACGCGCTGGTGCCGCCGCCGGCGGAGGTGTCGGCGGTGCCGCCGGCGCTGCCGCTGGTCCGGTCCCAGGCCTGGAAGCGCAGTCCGCCGGCGACCGTGCCGTTCCAGTCCGCGTGCGGCACGAAGCGCACCGACGTGCCCGCATCGGCCGCGAGCAGACGCGCGCTCGCGCCGCTGACGCTGCCGAAGGCGGTCCAGGAGGTGCCGCCGTCGGTGCTGAATTGCCAGGTGCCGTCGGTGTCGTTGACGCCGTTGACCGCGATGCCGGCCGCCGCACCGCCGTCGGCATCGCTGACGTGCCCGGCGATCAGCGTCGAGACCAGGGTGCCGCTGTCGCCGACGAGGTCCTCGACGATCGCATTGAGGTCGTTCGCGCCGGTCAGGACCGGCGCGTCATTGGCGCCATGGACCGTGACGACCACCGTGCCGGTGCCGGTCCCGCCGGCGCTGCTGCTCGCGGTGTAGCTGAAGCTGTCGCTGGCGGTCGTGCCGGACGCCAGATGGTCGAAGACGCCGTTCGGGTCGTAGGTGAAGCCGCCGTCGTCGCGCATCGCGAGCCGCGCCCCGGACGGCAGCGTGATCGTGGTGTTGACCGCGGCGCCGCTGCCGTTGACCGCGCTCACCGAGAGCGTGCCCAGCGCGGGGTCCGTGTCGTTCGCGAGGACGCTGGCGGCACCCGCGGCGGCGTCCTCGGCAGCAGCAGCGGTGTCGGCGCTGATCGACAGCGGTGACGGCGGGTTGACCGTGATCGCGATCACGTCGCTGTCGCCGCGCGCGCCGCCGGCGCCGCTGTTGCCGAGGTCACTGGTGGCGATGCTGACCGTCGCGGCGCCGACGTGGTTGGTGTCGGGCGTGAAGCGCAGCGCGGCCAGCGCGGCGGCGATGCTGCCCGGCAGGCCGGTGAAGGTCATCGACGCGCTTGTGTTGGCACCGGCGGTGAAGGCCAGGCCGGTGGTGCCGGCGAGGGTCAGGATGCCGTTGGTCGCGCCGAGCGCGACCTCGATGGCCTGGTTGCCGGCATCGGCGTCGGCGATCGAAATGCGATTGCCGTTGGCGGCCGAGAACACCAGCGCCGTGTTGTAGCCGATGACCTGCGCCGGCGGCACGCTGTGGACGGGCGCATCGTTGACCGCCGCGACGTCGATGGTGACGGTGTTCGGCGTGGGGTCGAGATTGACGCCGCCGCTGGCGGTGCCGCCGTCGTCGCGGACGCGGAAGGTGAAGCTCGCGTAGGCATTGCCGCTGGCGTCGGATGCGGGGGTGAAGACGAGGCGGCCGGCGTTGATGTCGGCGATGCCGATGACCTGGTTGGCGCTGACGGCGGCGCCGTTGTTGGTGAGGCTGCCGACGCCGGGCAGGGTGCTGATGCGTACCCCGTTCAACGCGTTGGCCGGGCTGTCGTTCGGGTCGGTGAAGCCGAAGTCGGCGGCGATGAAGACGTAGGGCGTGTCCTCGGTGGCGGTGACGGTCTTGCTGGTGCCGGCCGGGGCGTCGTTGACGGCGGTCACGGTGATGTCGGCCCGGCCGGTGGCGCTGGAATAGGCCGTCGCGCCGCCGTTGGTGCCGGTGTTCGCGGTGGCGCCGGCGCTGCCGGTGGTCTGGTCCCAGGCGCGGAAGGTGAGACCGCCGGTGACGGTACCGCTCCAGTTGGCGTTGGGGACGAAGCGCACCGCGGTGGTGGCGTTGGCGGCGAGCAGGCGGGCGGCGGCGTCGGTGGGCGCGCCGAAGGTGTTCCAGCTGCTGCCGTTGGTCGTGTACTGCCAGGTGCCGTTGCTGTTGTCGACCGCGGTGACGGCGATGCCGGCGGCGGCGCCGCTGTCGGCGTCGGTGGCCTGGCCGGCGATCAGGGCCGAGACCAGGGTGCCGCCGTTGGCGCCGGCGGCGATGTCCTCGACGATCGCGGCGAGGCTGTTCGTGCCGACCAGCACCGGCGCGTCGTTGAGCGCAGTGATCGTGGTGGTGGCCACCACCGTGTCCCGGCTGTACGGTGTCGCGTCGCCGTTGACGGATACATCGAGCACGGCACCCGATACGACCGGAGTGGAATTGTCGATCAGACGTACTGAGAGGTTGTCCGGCGTGCCGCTGAAGTTGGCCGCGGGCAGGAAGCGCAGGCGGTCGTTGAGACCCAGTGCAACAGCCGTGCCGTCCGAAAGCGTGCCGAAGTTGTTCCATGTGGCACCGCCGTTGGTCGAATACTGCCAATACCCCTGTGCCGGGTTCACCGTCGGTCCACGGACTGCGACGCCGGCGAACTGATTCTGGGCAGCGTTGCCGGCGTCTGCCGTGTTGCTGAAATTGGCGCTGAACAGTGCGTTCACGGTGCTGCCAGCCGGCGCAATCGTGTCCTCGGGCACCGCGGCGAGCGATGCGCCGCCAGTCGCGACCGGCGCGTCGTTGGCCGCTGCAACGTCGATGGTCAGCGTGTTCGGCGAGTTGTCGAAATCCGCCCCGCCGTTGGCGGTGCCGCCATCGTCCTGCACGCGAAACGAGAGACTGGCGTAGTTGTTGCCGCTGGCATTGGTCGCGGGTGTGAAGATCAGTTGCCCAGCGGCGATGTCGGCGGCATTGACCGTCTGGCCGGCAGAGACGGTCACGCCGTTGTTGGTGAGGCTGCCGGCTGCCGGCAGCGCGTTGATGCGCACGGCGCCGAGCGCGTTCGCCGGGACATCGTTGGGATCGGTGAGCCCGAAGTCGGCGGCGCTGAAGACGTAGGGTGTGTCCTCGGTGGCGGTGACGGTCTTGCTGGTGCCGGCCGGGGCGTCATTGACGGAACCGACCGTGATGCTCGCGCTGGCCGTGGTGCCGGAGAACGCGGTGGTGCCGCCGTTGGTCCCGGTGTTCGCGGTGGCGCCGGCGCTGCCGGCGGTCTGGTCCCAGGCGCGGAAGGTGATGCCGGCGGCGACGCTGCCGTTCCAGTCGGCATTGGGCACGAAGCGCACTGAGGTGCCGGCATCGGCTGCGAGCAGGCGCGCGGCGCTGTTCGACGGCGTGCCGAAGGCGCTCCACATG
>JAEUOS010000041.1 GCA_016790695.1 Burkholderiales bacterium | reverse complement strand
GCTGCCGATCGTCAGCGTGCCCCCGCCCGGCGCAAACTCCACCCGCCCGGCGTTGCTGAACCCGCCCGACAGGTTGCTGATCGTCGCCACCGTCGCCGTGCTCTTGTTGAGCGTGCCCGTGTTGTTGAACACGTTGCCCAGCCCGGCGTTCTGCGCCAGCGGATTCGCACTCGTGCCCGCCAGGTTCCACGTCCCGGCGTTGTTGACCACCCCGTTGCCGCTGAAATTGACCTGCCCCGCGCCGCTCTGCGTCACCACCCCCGCCGCCGCATTGGTCCAGGTCCGGTTCAGCAGGATTGTCCCGGTCAGATTGACTGCGCCGGCGCTGTCGAGCGGCCGCGAGAGGGTCGTGGCCCCGCTGATGCCCAGCGTCGCGCCGTTGAGGATCTGGGTCGTCCCGGTACCGCTCATGGTGCCGGCGCTCCAGGTTCCCGCGCCGCTCAGTGCGAGGTTCGCGCTGCCGGTCACCGTACCGCCCGACTGCGTCAGTGTGCCCACGGTGGAGGCGGCGTCGATGGTGGTCGTGCCGGCGCTCACCGCGAGCGTGCCGAACGCGTTGGCGCTGCTGTTCGAAAATGTTGCCGTTCCGGCCACCGTCACATTGGCGACCGTGAGCCCCGGCCCGCTGAAGGTGGCCGTCGTGCCCGCGCCGACGCTGATGTCGGCACCGGTCCAGCCGCCGGCGAACGTATTGTTGCCCGCGGAAACGACGATCGCGCCCGGCCCCGAGAACGACGACCCCGCATCGAATGTCCGCGTCGCGCTGCCGGTGAACTCGATCGTGGCGCCCGCACTCGCGGCGTACGACCCCGAATGGGTGCCGCCGAACGCCGCCGGCGAGCCGCCCAGTTGCAGGGTACCTGCCTGGGCTGCAACGCTGCCGGCGCCGGTGAACGTCCCGCCCGCATCGCCTGCCGACAGCACGGCGATCCCTGCGCCCGACTTGACGATCTGGCCGGCGTTGACGAACTGGTCCACCGACGAGATGCTCGCCGCACCGATCAGATTGAGCGTACCGCCCGCCTGATTGTTGAAGATGGTGGTGCCGTCGCCCATGGCGAACGCGGCCGCATTGTGGTTCCAGGTCCCGGCGTTGTTCACGGTCATGCCGTTGTCGCCGCCCACGCTGCCGCTGACGTTGGCCACCGCGCCGCCGGCGATATTGAGGACCGGCAGGTTGAAGGCGCCTCCGCCGGCCCAGTTGAGGGTCGTGCCGATCGTCAGGGATTCGCCATTGACGCCACCGGCGCCGGCGACCTGGCCCGCGTTCCAGTTGAGCGTGTTCACCGTGCTCGGGCGAAGGAACTGCAGCGTGTAGTTGGTCCCGGCGGACAGGGTGACCGTGTTCAGCGACGCGCGCGCGTCGACGACCGCGGCCGGCCCGCCGCCGCCGCCGGACAGCGTCCAGGCGCCGGTCGACAACAGGCCGGTCCCCGCGTTGCTGCTGGTCAGGGAGCGGCTGATCCCGGAGAAGGAAACGGCCGCGGCACCCAGATCGATGATGCCGGAACCGCTGTTGATGTCGCCGCCGATGGTCATCGGCCCGCTGCCGACGAAGGACACGTTGGCGTTCTGTCCGCCGCCGGCGCCAGAGAGGTTCAGCGAGGAATTCACCTGCGTGGCGGCGTTGGTGAAGACCAGGTTCTTCGCATTCAATACCGCCGACGTCGGCGAGCCGCTGATGATGTTGACGCCCGCCGAGCTGCCGTCGCCGAACCGCAGGGCCCGCGCCGGGTCGGCGACCTGCAGCGTGGCCAGTTCGGCCAGGCTCATCGACAGCTGGCCGACGGTCTCGGTGCCGATGTGGATGGTGCGGCTGGCTGTCGCCGGCAGGATGCGGATGTCGCCCGCGGTCGCGGTGGTGGCACCGACCAGCGCCAGCGAATCCGCCACGTAGGTGATGTCGCCCGCCGCCGCCGACACCGCCGCATTGACGGCGAGGGCGCGGCCGGCCGGCGTCGCCAGGGTCACCGCGCCCCCGGCCGCGACCGTGCCGCCCACGGTCAGGTTCAGGGTGCCGAGGGTGGTATAGCCGAGGCTGCCGGTCACGGTCGAGGCGTTGAGCAGCGTCCCGCCGGCGCCGCCCAGAACCAGCGTGTTGTTGCGGGTGTTGGCGAGCGCCAACGACGCCAGCCCGCTGTTGCCGGCGTTGTCGAGCAAGACGTCGCTGGCTCCGGCCCCGTTGACCGTCAGGTTCCTGCCGCCGAAGTTGAGCGCCCCGGACTGGATCAGGTTGTACTGGCCGCCGCCGGCCGCCACCAGATTGGGGTTGCCCGTCCGCATCAGGAGCGGGCCGCCGATGCTGTTCGCGCCATCGGTGAGCAAGATCGCGCTGGAGAGGATCGCGGCATTGCCCGTGTACTGCTGCCCGACGTTCAGTTGCACGCTGAAGCTGCCTGCCGCGGCGTCGATCGCCGACTGGCTCAGCGTGAAATCCGCGCCGCCGCCGCTGGCGCAGATGACCGCCACCGTGGGAGTGCAGCCGCCCAGGGCGATATTGTTGGTCCCCTGGGCGCGCAGGTTGGCGTTTCCGCTCACCGCCCCGGTGGTGGCGACCGTGGCACTGCCGCCGACGTCCACCGTCGCGCCGACCGTCACCGCGCGGCTGCCCGCGTTGATCGTCAGGTCACCGGCGACCTGCGAGCCCGCGGCGAGTTCGAGCGCTCCTCCAGGGTTGACGGCGGTGATCGAGACGCTTCCCAATCCGCCATTCGCGCTCGTGTCCAGGGTCACGCCGCCGGACACCGCCAGCGGTGCACTCTGGGTGATCGCACCGGCGGTCGTCAGCGAGAGGTTGCCGCCGCTCTGGGTGATGGGACCGAGCACGAGGCTGCCGGTGGTCCTGATCGAAATGTCACCCGCCCCCGCATTCGACGCGGAGAACGTGGACACCACGTTGTTGCCGGGCAACGTCGTTCCGATCGAACTGTTGGTCGCAAGGCTGGCGGTCGACACGATGCCGCCGGGGGTCTGCGTGATCTGACCGTTTGCCGCGTTGGCCTGCAGGACGACATTGCCTGCGGTGAGCACCTTGCCGTCGTTGAGGGCGATCGTGCCGCTGCCGCCGAGGCCGGCGTTGACGGTGACCGCGCCGGCGCCGAGACTGGTCGAACCGATGATCGCGTCGCCCACCGCCCCCTTGTTCAGCGTCACGTTGCCCTGGACATTCAGGGTCAGCGTCGAGGCGCCGTTGACCGCGCCGACGACGGCGTGGGCACCGTAGAGGGCGGCGCTGCCGGCGCCGCCCGTCAGTTCGAGCGACCCGCCGACATTGATCGTGGCGTTGCCGTTGCTCTCGAACGCACCGACGAGCGCGGCCGCATCGGTGCCCGGTCCGGCCCCGAGCACGAGGTTGCCCGTGGTATTGACCAGCTGGACGGTGCCGGTCGCACCGGTGCCGATGACGGCGACGGCGAAGCTTCCCCCGGCGCCGCCCTGGCCAGTCAACTGCACCGTGCCGGCGTTGACCGTTTGCGTCCCCGTGCCCCCCTCGACGAAAATATAGGCGGAATTGTCGAGCGGCGGCGCGGCGCCGCCGCCGTTGCCGCCGTTCAGCGTGATGTCGGGATTGCCGTTGATGGTCTGGTTGCCGCGCGCGGCAAAGATCCCCGCACTGTTCTCGTTGCCACCGTTGCCGCCGGTCGCAAGGATCGCGCCGGCGCCGCCGAACGCGATGGTCTGGGTGGTGGCGGCGGCGCCGTTGTTGGAGATCTCCGCGTAACTGCCGCTGGCGGCGTTGCCGCCCTGGATCGAGATCGTGCCGCCGGCGGTCAGCGAGATCGACTGCGCCAGGCCGAGATTCTCGATCGCGGCGAAATTGTTCACCCCGCTCGCCCCGGCGATCGAAATGCCGCCGCCGCCGTTGACCGTGATCGTCTGATCGGCGCCGGTACCGCCCTGGACGATGCCGGCCCAGCCGTCGCTGAAACTGCCGCCGGCCTGTATCGTGATGCCGCCGCTGCCGACGGTGATGGTCTGTCCGCCATCGGCGCGGATCAGCGCCGAACGATTGTTGTTGCCGGTGCCGCCTTGGACAACGACGCCGTTCGCGCTGATGGTTTGCGCGCCGGCGGAGTGAATGAAGCTCGCTGCGCTGGTCGGCGCTGCGCTGGACAGGTTGACTGCGCGCACCGTCACGAGGCCGGCCGCGCCGAGGTTCAGCGTGCCGCCGGCGAAGACGGTGGCATCCTCGACCAGCACGTCGTTGGCGGAAATGCTGATGCTGCCGTTGGTCAGCGTGCGATCGACGGCGGCGTCGAAAAAGGGCCTGAACGCGAGCGTCCCTGCGGCCTTGGTGAGGCTGATGCTGCCGCTGCCTCCCGGCGTCACGCGCCGCACGTTGGTCGTGCCGGCACTGACCTCGGTGACCGTCACCGCATTGCCGCCGCTGTTCACGATGCGCAGCGACGGCGTCGACAACACCAGGCCGGCGGCGCCCGAAGCCTGGCCGATGGCGCCCAGCGCATTGAACGTGACGCCGTTGGCGGTCAACGTCAGCGCGTTGTCGCTGCCGCTGGCGGTATCACGGTCGATGGTCCCGGTCGTGGCGAAGTTGCCGGAACTCGTCGCCAGCAGGGTCACTGCGTTGGCACCGGTGCCGAACGTGATCGGCCCGCTGGAGAACGTCACCGCCGGGGTGGCGCTGCCGACGCGCAGGACGCCACCGGTGGAACTCGCGCCGCCCCGGACCAGGTGGATGCGGTCGATGGTCGATTGCGACAGGCGAAAGGTCGGCAGCGTGCTGCCGTTGGGGAGGAGCCCGCCGGTCTGGTTGCCGACGTAGATCTCGGCCAGATAGGCGCCGTTCGCGCCGCGCGGCGCGACGTAGACGTCGGCATCGACACCGACATTGACGTCGCCGGCGATGTTCAGCGACGCGCCCACCAGTTCGACCGGGACGATGCCGCTGGCCGTTCCGGCGGCATCGGTGACATGCGCGGTCGACGCCGTCGTCAGCGTCTTGCCGGCGGACAGGTTCACCGCGTTGACCGCCGCGCCCGTGCGGTTGGCGTCCGCCAGCGCCCACAGCCGGCCGCTGCCGACATCGACGTTGTCGCCGAAATTGATCGCGCCGACGGCGGAGGCGACCAGGCCGCTGGTGGCGTTCTGGTCGCTGCCGGAGATCCCGGCGATCGTGACGCGGCCGACGTTGAGATTGCCGCCGCCCGAGATCCACACATCCGACGGCGCCTGGTTCTGCCCGATGACGATGCTGGCCGGCGCCTCGGCACCGGAGAAGCTCAGGTAATTGGCCGTGTTGATGACATTCTGGCTGGGAAAACTCTGCCACGTCCCGGCGCCGATCGGCCCGGTGGTGTCGAGGGTCACCGTGCCGTTCTGGGTGCCGATGTGCGCGTTGAGCGCCGTCGGCCCCCGCGGCACCAGAATGCCGCCGCTGCCGGCAACGATGGTCAGCGCCCGGCCGGCGTTGCCCAGTTCGATGCCGCGCAGCTCGTGATTGCTGCCGCCGATCTGGCCGTCGCCACTGGTCGTGGAGAAATAGTCGATGCTGACCGAACCGGGACCGACGGGCGCCTGGTGGATCGCGAGCGCGTTGATCCCGGCCACGCCCGCATACGGCCCGGCGGCGGTGAACTGCGCTCCCTTGACGACCACGTTGCCGGATTGGCCGGAATCCCCGACCACGACGGTTGCCGCGGTGAGCGTCTGCAGGGCGGAATTCGGGATGTTGAGGCCGGTCCCCGTGGCCTCGCCGACGAAAATGGCAGCGCCGCCGGAAAACGTGCGGAGCGTCAGGACACCGCCGCCGGCGCTGGTCGTTCCAGCGAGCGACATGCTGTCCGCCTGGTACGTGACGGTGCTGGTACCCGTGACCGATGCGCCGCCCTGGACCGCGACACCGCCGGTCCCGGAATTGCGCAGCGTGACGTTGTTGGCGCTGATTCCCCCCGTGATGACCAGGCCTGCCGCTGCCGACGGCGAGCCGGACGCCGCATCCCCGGCAGACGCGACGAAGCTGCCGACCATGTTGATCGTGCCGCTGATCCCGATGGTGCCGCCGGCCTGCAGTGTGAGCGTGCGCGCCGGCCCCGCATAGCTGATCGTGCCGCTGCTCATCGTGATCGAGTTGGTGGCCTGCAGCGTCACGTCGGAGGCCGGCAGCAGGGTGTTCTGGATGTATAGCGCGCCGATGTTGTTGCTGCCCGGGCTCTCCAGAAATGTCCAGATGCCATCGTCGGCACCGCCGCCGCCGGAGGCGCTGCCGTTGCCGATGTCGATATCGGTCGGGTCGAGCAACAACAGTCCGCGCCGCCCCAGCGGTGCCTCGGTGTTGGCTCGTCCACGGAACAGCAGCGCGCCCTTGCCCGAGACCTCGACCAGGCCGCCGTCGCCGCCGCCCTGCCCGCCGCGCGCGCTGATCGAGGCCCTGAAGTGGGTTGCCTCGTCCGCCCACACGATGACCTTGCCGCCACTGCCGTTGAGCAGCGCGTCGGCACGCACCGTCACCGCGTCGCCCAGATAGCTGCGGCGCGCATTGTGCACCGCGGGATTCCGGCCCTGAAAGTCGCCACCGATCAGCACGGTGCCGCCGCCGCTGTCGCCGCTGGCGTCGATGCTTGCACTGCCGTCGAGGATGACTTCCTGGCCCAGCACCTGCACCGAACCACCGCGCGAATCGGCAGCCGGGATGCGTTCGCCGGACGGGGATGCTGCGCTGCCGCGCACATCGACCTGCCCGCGCAGCGTGGTACGCCCCTGCCTCGCCTCCAGAACGACCTGTCCGCCGCTGTTGCCGATGGCCTTGATGCTTGCCTGAGCCTCGACGGCGAGTTGCCCTTGCGGGGCGATCACGCCGACCGTGCCTCCGGCGCCGGTTACCGCGCTGGCCGCCGGCGTGACGGCCGGTGCCGGCACGGCACTGGCGCTCACCTGGGCGCCCCTGTCGGCGAAAATCGATCCCGCTTCGCTGCGAATGTCGATGGTGCCGCCGACCTTGCCGTCGGCCACCGTCTGGCTGCCCGCCCCCAAGGTCAGGTCGGCTTGCGCCTTGAGGACGATCCGTCCCCCTTCGCCACTCGCACTTTGCGCGCGGATGTCGCCGCTGTGCTTGAGCGTCCCGGCGAACACGCCGACCGCGCCGCCCGAAAGCTTGCCAAGAATGCGTGCCTCGTGCGCAGGGGCCTGGACTTCGAACTTGATGTCGTTCAGGTTCCGTTGACCAATCTCGATCTTCTCGCCGGCGGCCAGTACCACCTGCCCGCCTTCGGACTTGACGACGCCTTCCCGGCCGACACCGATGTTCGGTGCGACGATGTAGATGTCGCCGGTTCCCCCGTTGACGTAGCCGTCGACCTGGATCGACCCGGCCTGGCCTTCGCGCGCGAGCTTGAGCAACCCCTTCTTGAAGTCGGCGTCACTGATGTTGAGCGTGGAAGCGACCAGGCCCTGGGTGTCGATCCTGCTGCCGGCGCCGAAGACGATGCCATTGGCATTGATCAGGAACACCCTGCCGTTGGAACTCAGGGTGCCGAGAATGACGCTCGGGTCCTGGCCGCGCACCCGGTTCAGGACCGTGCTCGCCGCGCTCTGCTGCTGGAACCTCGTGGTCTCGCCCTGGCCGATCGAGAAGCTCTGCCAGTTGATGATCGCGCCGGGCGTGTTGGTGACCGTGAGGGTCTTGCCCTGCGTCTGGAAACCCGCGCTGCCGTGGGTTACCACGGGGAGCGTCGGATTCGCGTGCGCGACGTGGACGCCAAGCGCCGGCACAAACACTGCCGCGACCGCAAGGGACAATGGGCGGAGAACCAGGTCTCGATTCATGCGTACCACCCCCAACCGGCCGTCGCCTCAAGCCGCCGCGTGCGCGCTCTTCTCGACACCGGGATACCCCCCATCAACGTGATTTATCTCACATTTCCCCAACGGCAACAATGACATCGCGCGTCGCAACGGCAAGTGCCACGCAATTTCACAATCAAGAGTGGTGACATCGCAGGAGGCGGCCGCATACCGCGCATCCGATCCCGTGCCAGGGCGTGCGTTTGCGCACGTCGCGCGAGCGACCCGGGAGTCTCACCCGAGCGGTGCGCGCCATCGCGGCCGGACGCCCGCATCGCGCCGGCACCGCCCGAGGGGCTTTCGGTGCCGCCTATCCGACTCGAACGGATGACCTACCGCTTACAAGGCGGTTGCTCTACCAACTGAGCTAAGGCGGCATGGCCGGCACCCGGGCGGGCACCGGCATGGTCCATCACTTTACGACAGTGAGCCTCGGCTTGCCCGCAGCCTTGGGGCGCTCGGGCGCGGTGGCCGGCGACGGGTCGTCGACCTTGGCGTCGGGACGATGCTCGATGCTGGTCTCCACCACCTCGAACCCCATGCCGTGTCCGTTCTCGCGCGCGTAGATCGCCGCGACCCGCCCGACCGGCACGGAAATGTCGCGCGCCACGCCGCCGAAGCGGGCGGCGAACTCGATGAACTCATTGCCCATCTTGAGGCCGCTGGTGGCGTCGAACGAGACGTTGAGCACGATCTGGCCGTCCTTGACGAATTCGCGCGGAACCACGGTCTGATCGTTGACCACCACCGCCAGATACGGGGTGTAACCGTTGTCGGTGCACCACTCGTAGATGGCACGGATCAGGTAGGGGCGCGTCGACTTGTCGTGCGGCTGGTTGAGCTCTTCTGCCATGCGGGATCTCCTCGAGTGGCCGGGCTGCCGACGTCGTGCTACCTGCGCATCACCTTCTCGGACGGCGTGAGCGCCTCGAAGAAGGCGGGACGGCTGAAGATGCGCTCCGCGTACTTCATCACCGGCGCGGCCTGGCGGGGCAGCGAGATGCCGTACTGGTCGAGGCGCCAGAGCAGCGGCGCGATCGACACGTCGAGCATGGTGAACTCCTCGCCGAGCATCCACTTCTGCTTGGCCAGGTTCGGCGCCAGCTGGGTGAGCACGGCAGCCACGCGCTCGCGCGCGCGGTCCTGCTGCTTCTGGTTGCCCTTCTCCAGCGCTTCGATGTGGACGAACAGCTCGCGCTCGAAGTTGAGCAGGAACAGGCGGGTGCGACCGCGCATCACCGGATCGGCCGGCATCAGCTGCGGATGCGGGAATCGCTCGTCGATGTATTCGTTGATGATGTTCGATTCGTAGAGGATCAGGTCGCGCTCGACCAGGATCGGCACCTGCCCGTACGGGTTCATCACCGAGATGTCCTCGGGCTTGCTGAACAGATCGATGTCCTTGATCTCGAAGTCCATGCCCTTCTCGTAGAGAACGAAACGGCAGCGATGCGAGAAGGGACAGGTCGTGCCCGAATAGAGAACCATCATGAGTGCACCCTCGCGGGCCTCAACCGGCCCGTCAGCCGGCAGCAGCCGGCGCCATAGTTGTTGTCGGTCACGCACCGCCGGCCGGTATGGCCGGCCATGCAGTCGTGCGGCCCGCCGCGGCGCAGGCGCCATCGCGCCCGCACCCGGCAGCCCAAGTCAGTGAATATCCTTCCAGAACGACCGGTTGAGCCACCACGCGCACGGCAGGAGGAACAGGCCCAGGAAGATCATCACGGCGATGCCGAGCTGCTTGCGCTGCGCGGCCACCGGCTCGCCCATCCAGACCATGAACCCGACCAGATCGGCCACCGCGTTGTCGTACTCGATCCGGCTCATCCGGCCCGGCTTGACGATCTCGAACCCCTCGAACTTGTCGATGGTCTTCGTGGCGTCGTGCGGATCCTTGACCTTGACGAACTTCGCCACCTGCTCGCCCTGCAATTCATACAGCACATGCGGCATGCCGACGTTGGAGAACGCCAGGTTGTTCCACCCGGTCTCGCGCGACGGATCGCGGTAGAAGGTGCGCAGATAGGTGTACAGCCAGTCCGCGCCCGACCCGGCGCCCGAGGACCGCGCGCGCGCGATGACCGACAGGTCCGGCGGCGGCGCGCCGAACCACTCCTTGCCGTCCTTGCGCGACAGCGAGGTGGTCATCAACTCGCCGACCTTCTCGGCCGTGAACAGCAGGTTCTCCTTGATCTGCGCCTCGGTCAGGCCGATGTCCTGCAGGCGGTTGTAGCGCATCGACTGCGCCGCGTGGCAGTTGAGGCAGTAGTTGACGAACAGTTTCGCGCCGCGCTGCAGGGCCTGCACGTCGGTGGCCCGGTCGGCGGGCGCGCGATCCAGCGCGATGCCGCCGCCGGCGGCGGTGGCCGCAGCGCCAGCGAGGACGGACGCGGCGGCGACGACGGGCTTGAGAACCCGGCCCAGGATTTTCTTGAGGATAGTCATTCTTCGTCCGCCCTATTGCATGGTCACGCGCGCCGGGACAGGCTTGAACTGGCCCCAGCGGCTCCACCAGGGCATGCCCAGGAAGAAGCCGAAATAGATCACCGTGCACACCTGCGACACCAGTTCGCCGACCGGCGACGGCGGCAGCGTGCCGAGGTAGCCGAGGATGAGGAAGGCGACGACGAACACGATGTAGAAGTAGAGGTGCAGCGTCGGGCGATAGCGGATCGACTTGACCGGCGAGCGGTCGAGCCAGGGCAGGAAGAAGAAGATCAGCGTCGACGCGCCCATCGCGATCACGCCCCAGACCTTCGCATCGATGCCGAAGAACGGCCACACCATCGCGCGCAGCACCGAGTAATAGGGGGTGAAGTACCACACCGGCGCGATATGCTCCGGCGTCTTCAGCGGATCCGCGGGGATGAAGTTGTTGTACTCGAGGAAGTAGCCGCCCATCTCCGGCGCGAAGAAGACGATCGCCGAAAACACCATCAGGAAGATCACCACCCCGAGGATGTCGTGCACGGTGTAGTAGGGGTGGAACGGAATGCCGTCGACCGGAATGCCGGTCTTGGGATCCTTGTTCTCCTTGATCTCGACGCCGTCGGGGTTGTTCGAGCCGACCTCGTGCAGCGCCAGGATGTGGGCCGCCACCAGCCCCAGCAGCACCAGCGGCAGCGCAATGACATGGAAGGCGAAGAAGCGGTTGAGCGTCGCGTCGCCGACCACATAGTCGCCGCGGATCCAGATCGCCAGGTCGGGACCGATCAGCGGGATCGCCGAGAAGAGATTGACGATCACCTGCGCGCCCCAGTAGGACATCTGTCCCCACGGCAACAGATAGCCGAAGAACGCCTCGCCCATCAGGCACAGGAAGATCATGACGCCGAAGATCCAGATCAGTTCGCGCGGCTTGCGGTAGGAACCGTAGAGCAGCCCGCGGAACATGTGCAGATAGACGACGACGAAGAACATCGAGGCGCCGGTGGAATGCATGTAGCGCACCAGCCAGCCCCAGGGCACTTCGCGCATGATGTACTCGACCGACTCGAAGGCCTTGGCCGCGTCGGGCTTGTAGTGCATGACGAGGAAGATGCCGGTGACGATCTGGATCACCAGCACCAGCATCGCCAGCGAGCCGAAGAAGTACCAGAAATTGAAGTTCTTCGGCGCGTAGTACTCGGAGAGGTGCGCCTTCCAGTTCTCCATCAGCGGAAAGCGCGCGTCGACCCAGGTGAGCAGGTTGCTCACCGGCTTGTCGAGGCCACCCAGGCCGGTGAATACCACCGGTTCTTTCTTGCCAGCAGCCATGCCTCTAGGCCCCTTTCTTGTCTTCGCCGATCAGCAGCTTGGTGTCGGACAGATACATGTGCGGCGGCACCTCGAGGTTGTCCGGCGCAGGCTTGGCCTTCCACACGCGGCCCGCCATGTCGAAGGTCGAGCCGTGGCAGGGGCAGACGAACCCCATGTCCTCGCCGAGCGCAACGTTGGCGCCGCCGGGGAACGGGCCGGAGGGCGAACAACCGAGATGGGAGCAAATGCCGACCGCGACCAGAATCTCGGGCTTGATCGAGCGCGCCTGATTGCGGCAGTACTCGGGCGTGAGTTCCGATGGCTTGCGCTCGGACTTCGGGTCCGCCACCTTGGCCTCGGTCTTGGCCAGGGAGTCGAGCATCTCCTTGCTGCGCTTCAGGATCCACACCGGCTTGCCGCGCCACTCGCGAACGATGAGTTCGCCTTCCTTCAACTGGCTGATGTCGACCTCGACCGGCGCACCCGCCGCCCGCGCCTTTTCCGAGGGCGCGAACGAGGCCACGAAAGGAACGGCAGTGCACAGCGCGCCGATGCCGCCGACGACCGAAGTGGCGACAATGGCGCTGCGCCGCCCGCTGTCGTCGATTTCTGCGTTGCTCATGGAGAATTTGCCCTTAGTACCTGAAAATCGCCGCCGCCGATGGTTTTCGCCCAGATCTCATGCGGCAAACGCACAATTATAACGAGTCGTGCGTTCCATGCAAAGCATTTCGCAATTTTTCCTTTTAGTTCATGGACTTATACATCGGTTCTTGCCTCGCGTGCGACACCGGGCTAAGCTTGCGCCGTGCGTCACCCGCGTGACGCAAAACCACGAACACATGAGGGGAAAATGAGCATCGTTCAGGAATTCCGGGAGTTTGCGGTCAAGGGCAACGTGGTGGATCTGGCTGTCGGCGTGATCATCGGGGGCGCGTTCGGCAAGATCGTCGACTCGCTGGTGGGCGACATCATCATGCCGCTGGTCGGCGTCGTGTTCGGTGCGCTCGACTTTTCCAACCTGTTCGTGGTTCTGGGCAAGAACCCGAACAACCTCGCGGCACTGGCCGACCTGAAGAAGGCCGGAATCCCGGTGTTCGCCTACGGCAGCTTCATCACCGTCGCCGTCAATTTCATCATCCTGGCCTTCATCATCTTCATGATGGTCAAGCAGATCAACCGGCTCAAGAAGGCCGAGGCTGCCGCGCCGCCCCCGCCGCCGCCGCCGGTTCCCGAGGACGTCGTGCTGCTGCGCGAGATTCGCGACGCATTGCGCAAGTAGGCGGGCCGCGAACGGGACGGGTCGGGCAGCGCGCCGCGGGCGCTGCCCCTGCGTCCCGGACGCAGGCGATTCGCGCGACGCGCCCCGCTACGCGGGATTGTCGATGTCGATGTGCAGGTGTTCGATGCCGAATCGCGCCGAGATATGCGCACCGACGGCGGCGACGCCGTATCGTTCGGTCGCATGGTGCCCGGCCGCCAGATAGGTCACGCCGCTCTCGCGCGCCAGGTGCGTGGTCTGTTCGGAGATTTCCCCGCTAAGGAACAGGTCGCAGCCAGCGGCGATCGCCGCCTCGAAGTACCCCTGTGCGCCCCCGCTGCACCAGCCGATGCGCCGTACCTGCCGGGCTGCATCGCCGACCAGGAGAGGTGGGCGATCCAAGGCCCGTTCGACCACGGCGGCGAACTCGCCGGCGGACGCCGGCACCGCCAGGGTTCCGGCAAACCCCAGATCCTGGTCGCCGAAACGGGTCTCGGCCGCGACGCCGAGGCGACGGCCCAGCTGCGCGTTGTTGCCCAGTTCGGCATGCGCGTCGAGCGGAAGGTGGTAGGCGTACAGATTGAGATCATTGCCCAGAAGCATGCCCAGCCGTCGCCGCCTGGGCCCGATAATGCGCATGTCGTCGCCCTTCCAGAACAATCCATGGTGAACCAGTAGCGCGTCGGCACCGGCGGCGACAGCCGCTTCGACCAGCGCCAGGCTCGCGGTGACTCCCGTGACCAGACGCTGCACCACGGGCTTGCCTTCCACCTGCAGCCCGTTTGGGCAATAATCCCTGAACTTGGCGGGCTCCAGCATCACCTCAAGCGCCGCAAGCAAATCCTTCGCGTCCATTCCCGTCTCCGATGCTTCGCCACTTGTGGCTGATTTTCGCCCAGACCGCGACCGTCTGTCTGGCGGTGTGGTTCGTCATCGCGACGCTGAAGCCCGAATGGCTCGCGGGCGGCAACGGCGGCGTCGCCCCCCCGGCGCCCGTCGCGCCGGTGCCGGCGCCGGCAGGCGCCGGTGCACCACCGCCGCCCGCCGAAACCGGCGCCGCGGACGCTCCGCGCTATGCGTCCTACAGTGACGCCGCGCGGCGCGCGATGCCGGCGGTGGTGAACATCTTCACCTCCAAGGAAGTCAAGCTCCCGCAACACCCGTTCATGAACGACCCGCTGTTCCGCCACTTCTTCGGCGGAGACGCACGCGGCAAGGCCGAGCCCCGCCGGTCCAACAGCCTCGGGTCCGGAGTCATCGTCAGTGCGCAGGGGTATGTTCTCACCAACTTCCACGTGATCGAGTCGGCCGACGAGGTCGAGGTGCTGCTGTCCGACAATCGGCGCGCCCAGGCGAAGATCGTCGGCGGCGATCCCGAAACGGACCTTGCCGTCGTCAAGATCGAGTTGCCGGACATCCCGTACATCGTGTTCGGCCAACCGGAAGCCGCCCGGGTCGGTGACGTCGTTCTCGCCATCGGCAATCCCTATGGCGTCGGACAAACGGTGACCCAGGGCATCATTTCCGCGACCGGCCGCAGCCAGCTTGGCATCAGCACCTTCGAGAACTTCCTGCAGACCGATGCGGCGATCAACCCCGGGAATTCCGGAGGCGCTCTGGTCGACACCCGCGGGAGACTTCTGGGCATCAATACCGCGATCTACTCCCGCTCCGGCGCCTCCGCCGGCATCGGCTTCGCGATCCCGGCCAACATGGCGCGGCAGGTCATGGACCAGATCATCGCCACCGGAACCGTGACCCGCGGATTCATCGGCATCGAGCCGCAGGAGATCACCGCCGAACTGGCGGAATCATTCAAGCTGCCCCGCGACCAGGGCGTGCTTATCGCGGGCGTGATCCGCAACGGACCTGCCGACAAGGCCGGCATCAGGCCGGGCGACGTCCTGGTCGAAGTGGAGGGGACGCCGGTGCGGGACGCCAGCCAGATGCTCAACCTGATCGCCCAGCTGACTCCCGGCAACGCTGCGCGCCTGCGCGTGGTGCGCCAGGGACAATCCCAGGAGATCGCCGTCACCATCGGCAAGCGCCCGCGGCCACAACGCCGCGCCCGCGACTCCGCCGAATAGACCGAATTGGCCGGGGACGCGCCCGGCGCGCGGCCTCAGGCGTTGGGATCGGCTGCCGCGCCGGACTCGCGCTCGCCGCGTCCGCGCTCGACCATCCGGGCGAACACCAGGCCGATCTCGTAGAGCAGGCACATCGGCACCGCGAGGGCGAACTGGGAAACCACGTCCGGCGGCGTGACGACCGCGGCGATCACGAAGGCGATCACCACGAAATAGCCGCGCCACTCCTTGAGCTTGTCGACACTGACGATCCCGACCATCACCATGACCACCACGGCCACGGGAACCTCGAAGGTGACGCCGAAGGCGAGGAACATCGTCAGCACGAAACCGAGATAGGCCTCGATGTCGGGCGCCGGCGTGATCGACGCCGGCGCGAACGAGTTGATGAACGCAAAGAACTGGCCGAAGACGATGTAATAGCAGAATGCAATGCCCGCGACGAACAGCAGCGTGCTCGACACCACCAGCGGCAGCGCCAGCCGCTTCTCGTGCGTGTACAGCCCCGGTGCGACGAATGCCCATGCCTGATACAGGTAGTACGGCAGCCCGACCACGAACGCGAGCATCGCCGTCACCTTGAGCGGGACCAGGAACGGGGATATCACGGAGGTCGCGATCATCTTCGCGCCCTGCGGCAGCGACTTCATCAGCGGCAGGGCCAGGAAATCGTAAATCGGTCCGGCCTTCGGCCAGATGAAGAAGGCGAAGCAGAAAAGCACGAGAAAGACCACCACGCAGCGCAACAGCCGGTCGCGCAGTTCGACCAGGTGCGAGACGAACGTGTCCTGCGCTTCTTCGCTCATTGTCTGCTTCTCGGGCAACAGGCGAACGGCGTGCGTCGCGACCGCCCTTGCCCGGGACGACCGGAAGGACCGTTCACGCGCCTGGCCTCGCGGCAGGTTCGGCCGCACCCGCGGTAGGGAGCGGCGCGGGCGCCGCGGGGAGCGGCGCAGCCGCCACAGGGAGCGGCGGCGTGGCCGCCGCGGGGCCGATCGGCGTGTCGGCTGCTGCCAGGCTCTGCGCGATTGCCTGGTCGGCTGCCGCCAGCGCGGCCGCGTCCGCCGAACCGGATGGAGCTGCATCGGTCACCGCACCCCCTGCCAGCCCGTTGAGCTCGCGCGCCTGCGCCTCGAACCCGGAAACCGTCTCCCGCACCGACGACTCGATGCTGTGGGCGGCCTCGGTCACGGTGGTGCGCAATTTCTTGAGTTCGTCGAGTTCGATCTCCCGATTGATGTCCGCCTTCACGTCATTGACGTAACGCTGGGCACGACCCATCAGCGCGCCGATCGTGCGCGCGACGCGGGGCAGCTTCTCCGGTCCGATGACCAGAAGCGCCACCACCCCGATGACGATCATTTCGGAAAAGCCGATGTCGAACATGACGATTCAGACGCAAGTAGCGGGCAAGCCGGTGCGGTTCCCGGAAGCGGCGGCCGGGGGCACGACGGTCGCGACGCGCCGCCTCAGACCCGCGACTTTTCCTCGGGCTTGACGTCGATGGTCTGCCCGACCTTGCCCGGCTCGGCTTCGGACGCACTCTTCTCGGTGCCGGCAGCGGCACCTTCCTTCATGCCTTCCTTGAACCCCTTGACCGCGCCGCCGAGATCGGCACCCATGTTGCGCAGCTTCTTGGTGCCAAAGACCAGCATGACGATCACCAGGACAATCAGCCAATGCCAGATCGAAAAAGAACCCATGGAAAGACTCCGTTAGACGTGGTGTGCGACAGACATTACGCAGCGTCGGTTCTTATTCTTTCTTGGCCACGTTCTCTTGCCAGGGAATGCCGCATGACGCAACACAGGCAGCGACACGGGGCGTCACGCGCCGCGGTGCCGCTCAGCCGCGCTTCCACGGCCGCGGCCCGCCCATCACGTGCATGTGCAGGTGCAGGACTTCCTGGCCCCCCTCGCGCCCGTTGTTGACGAGCACGCGGAAGCCGCCGTCCCTGCCTGGCGTACATCCCTGCTCCAGCGCCAAACGGGGCGCCAGAAGCATCATTCTACCAAGGAGAAGCTCGTGCCGCGCATGGGTGACCGCCAGAGATTCCAGATGCTCCTTCGGGATGAGCAGGAAATGCACGGGCGCCCACGGGTTGATGTCGTGGAAGGCCAGCAGCTCGTCGTCTTCGTAGACTTTGCGACAGGGTATCTGGCCGGCGACGATCTTGCAGAAGATGCAGTCGGGATCGGGCGGATTCGGATGGCTCATGGTCAGCGCTCAGGCAACGTCGGGGTGGATCGAATGCGCGGGCACCGTGCGGCCTGCCGGCAAGGCGCGCGCGGCGTCGTTCAGCCGGATCGTCCGGGCGTCGACGCAGCGCGCCCGCCCTCGGCCGGACTGCGGGCGTCCTCGCGGACGGCACGCTCCGCGTCCTTGCGCGCCGCCTTCTCGTCGAGTCCCGACAATCCCTCGCGCCGACCGAGCTCGGCAAGCACGTCCGCCGCCGACAGCCCGAAATGCTCGAGCGCGATCAGGCTGTGAAACCAGAGATCGGCGAACTCCGCGATGATGCGGGCGCGGTCACGGTCCTTGGCCGCCATCACCACCTCGGTGGCCTCCTCGCCGATCTTCTTCAGGACGGCATCCTCGCCACGCGCCAGCAGGCGCGCCACGTAGGACTTGTCCGGGTCGCCGCCATGGCGCGACGCGATCACCTCGCCCAGGCGCTGCAGGATGTCCGAGGTCATTTGCCGTAGATCTCGTCGGGACTCTTGATCACCGGATCGACGTCGACCCAGGTGCCGTCGCGCAGTTGCCGGAAGAAGCAGCTGTGGCGTCCCGTATGGCAGGCGATCCCGCCCGCCTGCTCGACCCGGAGCAACACGACATCGCCGTCACAGTCCAGCCGGAGCTCGCGCACGCGCTGGCGGTGACCCGACTCCTCGCCCTTGCGCCACAGACGCTGGCGGGAGCGCGACCAGTACACCGCGTGGCCGGTCTCCATGGTCTCCTTGAGGGCGGCACGGTTCATCCAGGCCACCATGAGGATGCGATTGGTGAAGGTTTCCTGCGCGATTGCCGGCACCAGGCCGGCGTCATCCCAGACGACCGCGTCGAGCCACGCGTCGGGCACGGCCGCGGACCGCGAATCGGCCCCGGACACGGCGTCCGTGCCGCTCATCGGCGCACCTCGATCCCGCGTTCGGCCATGCGCTGCTTGGCGTCGGCCACGGAGAACTCGCCATAGTGGAAGATGCTCGCCGCCAACACCGCATCGGCATGTCCCGTGATGATGCCGTCGACCAGGTGGTCCAGGTTGCCGACACCGCCGGAGGCAATCACCGGAATGCCCACGGCGTCGGCGACGGCACGGGTGAGGTCGAGGTCGAATCCGGCGCGCGTGCCGTCGCGATCCATGCTGGTGAGCAGGATCTCGCCTGCGCCCAGGGACTCGACGCGTCGTGCCCAGTCGAGCACATCGAGGCCGGAGTCGTCGCGCCCGCCGCGCGTGAACACGTTCCACCGGCCGGGGCCGGTGCGCTTGGCATCGATCGCGACCACGATGCACTGGGCGCCGTAGCGCCCGGACGCGTCCGCGACCAGTTGCGGGTTCTGCACCGCCGAGGTATTGATGCTGATCTTGTCGGCGCCGGCGTTGAGCAGGCGCCGGACATCGTCGACGCGACGCACGCCGCCGCCGACGGTGAGCGGTATGAAGACCTGCGCGGCAACCCTTTCGATGATCCCGAGAATGATGTCCCGGTCATCGCTGCTGGCGGTGATGTCGAGGAAGGTCAGCTCGTCGGCCCCCTGCTCGTCGTAGCGCCGCGCAATCTCGACCGGATCACCGGCATCGCGCAGCGCAACGAAATTGACCCCCTTGACCACCCGGCCGGCGGTGACGTCAAGACAGGGGATGATTCGCTTGGCTAACATGGCATGGGATCGGCGGCCCGCGCTTCCCCGGCCGCCCGGGCAGCGGCTATTTCGCCGCCTCGGCAAGCGCCTTCTTGAAATCGAGCGTGCCATCGTAGATGGCTCGACCCGCGATCACCCCGATCACCCCGTCGCTCTCGAGCGCCTTGAGCGCCTTGATGTCCTTGACGCTCGCCAGCCCACCGGACGCGATCACCGGGATCGTCATCGCCTGCGCCAGCCGCAGGGTGGCCTCGACGTTGATGCCGCCCAGCATGCCGTCGCGGCCGATGTCCGTGTAGATGATGGCCTCGGCGCCGTAGTCCTCGAACTTCTTCGCCAGATCGACGACGTCGTGGCCGGTGAGCTTGCTCCAGCCGTCGGTGGCCACCTTGCCGTCGCGCGCATCGAGGCCGACGATGATATGGCCGGGGAACGCCCCGCACGCATCGTGCAGGAATCCCGGGTTCTTGACGGCCGCCGTGCCGATGATCACCCAGCTGATGCCGTCATCGAGGTAGCGCTCCACCGTGTCGAGGTCGCGGATGCCGCCGCCCAGCTGCACCGGCATGTCGTCGCCGGCCGCGGCGATGATGCGCTTGATCGCCGCCTCGTTCTTCGGCTTGCCGGCGACCGCGCCGTTGAGGTCGACGATGTGCAGGCGCTTGCCCCCCATTGCCTTCCAGTGCGCCGCCATTGCCGCCGGGTCTTCCGAAAACACGGTGGCATCGGCCATGTCGCCCTGCCGGAGCCGGACGCAATGCCCGTCCTTGATGTCAATCGCCGGGATGATCAACATGGATGTGCCGGTGCTGGGGTGTCGGGGTAGTCACGCGCCTGGAGCGGTGTTGTCTAGCGGACCGGGTTGCCCCGGCGGGTCAGGGATTCCAGGCGACGAAATTCGCGAACAACGCAAGCCCCGCTCGATGGCTCTTCTCGGGATGGAACTGTACGCCGAAAATATTATCGCGCGCAACGACGCAGCAGAAGTGTATCCCATAGTCGCTGGAGCCTGCGCAGTCCGCCGCCTGCGCCGACACCGGGTAGAAGCTGTGCACGAAATAGAACCGGCTGTCGTCTTCGATGCCGCGCCAAAGCGGATGCGAGCCGTGCTGATGCACCCGGTTCCAGCCCATGTGCGGCACCTTCAGGCGCGTCCCGTCGGCGCCGCGCATGTCGCCAGCGAAGCGCTTGACGGTGCCTGCCAGCAAGCCGAGGCCGGTTGTCCCGCCCTCCTCGCTGAAATCGAAGATCATCTGCATGCCGATGCAGATGCCGAGGAACGGCTTCGTGCGCGCCGCCGCGCGCACGGCATCCGCCAGGCCGGAGGCCTGCATCTCGCGCATGCAATCAGGCATTGCGCCCTGTCCTGGAAAGACGACGCGGCTGGCGGCGCCGATCACCCGCGCATCGCTGGTCACCACCACATGCGCCTGCGGCGCCACGTGCTCGATCGCCTTGGACACCGAGCGCAGGTTGCCCATGCCGTAGTCGATGACTGCAATGGTCTGCATCGCCTGCGAGCTGCCGGAAACGGGTCGGCGAACCGCCGTCCCTAGAGCGAACCCTTGGTCGAAGGAACGGCCGCCCCCGCACGCGGATCGATCTCGCAGGCCATGCGCAGCGCGCGGCCGAAGGCCTTGAACACGGTCTCGCACTGGTGGTGGGCGTTGTCGCCGCGCAGGTTGTCGACGTGCAGCGACACCAGCGCATGGTTCACGAAACCCTGGAAGAACTCATGGGCGAGGTCGACATCGAACGTGCCGATCATCGCGCGCCGGAACTCGACATGGAATTCCAGCCCGGGCCGCCCCGACAGGTCGACGACCACGCGCGACAGCGCCTCGTCCAGCGGCACGTACGCATGGCCGTAGCGGCGCACGCCGCGCTTGTCGCCGACGGCGCGCGCGAAGGCCTGGCCGAGCGTGATGCCGATGTCCTCGACGGTGTGGTGCGCGTCGATGTGCAGATCGCCGTTGGCGGTGATGTCCAGGTCGATCAGGCCGTGGCGCGCGACCTGGTCCAGCATGTGATCGAGGAACGGCACCCCGGTCGCGAACGAGGCCTTGCCGTCGCCGTCGAGGTTGATCCTGACGCTGATCTGCGTCTCCCGGGTGTTGCGTACGACTTCGGCGCTTCTCATTTGACCAGGCAAACGATGATTACGAGGCAGGCGGACGATGCAGGGGACGACATGCGCAGTCTAGCCTAAGGAGGCAGAGAGCGCCGCCAGCATGGCGCGGTTCTCCTCCGGCGTGCCGATGGTCAGGCGCAGGCAATTCTGCAGCAGCGGATGGCCGCCCGAGAAATTCTTGACCAGCACCCCGCGTCGCCGCATGCCATCGAAGACCGCGGTGCCGGCCCCGGGCGGTCCGTCGATGCGCACGCAGATGAAGTTCGCCGCGCTGGGAAACTGGGTGAGCCCGCGAAGGCCCGACAGCGCGTCGCTGACGACCTTGCGCTCGGCAAGCACGCGCGCCGCCTGCTCGTCGATGACGTGCTTGTTCTCCAGGATCTTGATCGCGACCGCTTCCGCGAGCACACTGATGTTGTACGGCGCGCGGGTCTTGTCGAATTCCCGGATCCATTCCGGCGCCGCGCCCACGTACCCCAGGCGAACCCCTGCCATGCTGATCTTCGACACCGTGCGCATCACCGCCAGGTTGGGGAACTCGGCCAGGCGCGGCATGAACGAGTCCGCCGCGAACGGCTGGTAGGCCTCGTCGACGACCACCAGCCCGGGCGCGGCCCGCACGATGCGTTCGATGTCGGCCGCCGCGAACGGGCTGCCGGTCGGATTGTTGGGGTAGGCAATCCAGACCAGGGACGGCCGATGCCGGGCCATCGCGTCGATGAACGCATCCGCGTCCAGGGAAAAATCCGGCCGCAGGGTCACCGGGACGAACTGCAGGCGATAGAACAGCGCATGCATCTGGAACATCACGAATGACGGCGCCGGCGCCATGACGACCGCGCCTTCGCGCGCACAAGCCGCGGTGATGTACTGGATGCACTCGTCCGAGCCGTTGCCGCACAGGACGTCGCAACCGGCCGGCACCCCCATCGTTGCGGCGATGAGGGCGCGCAGCCGCGTCAGCGACGGCACCGGGTAGCGGTTGAGCGGCAGTCTCGCGACGATGTCGCCGATCTCCCGCGCCAGCCAGTCCGGCAGCGCGTACGGGCTCTCCATGACGTCGAGCTTGATCATGCCGGCGGCATCGGCGACCGAATATGCCCCCATCGCCCGGATCTCCGGACGGATGACCGTGTCGACAATCTGTCCAGCTGTCTTCATCTCACCCCTCGTGGCAGATGCCGCTGCAGTTGCGCGGCGGCGCTCAAGTCCGATAGCGTGCCGACCGCGCGTGCGCCTGCAGCCCTTCGCCTTCGGCCAGGACGGCGGCGATCCGGCCGAGATGCGCGGCACCCGCGGGGGAGGCCTTGATCACGCTCGAACGCTTCTGGAAGTCATAGACGCCCAGCGGCGACGAGAAACGCGCGGTACGCGACGTCGGCAGCACGTGGTTGGGGCCGGCGCAATAGTCGCCCAGCGCCTCGCTGGAGTGCACGCCCATGAATATGGCACCAGCATGCCGGATCCGCGGCAGCAGGG
Organism: Burkholderiales bacterium; assembly: GCA_016790695.1. GTDB lineage: Bacteria > Pseudomonadota > Gammaproteobacteria > Burkholderiales > JAEUOS01 > JAEUOS01. The sequence continues at coordinate 24,672 of JAEUOS010000041.1, read as the reverse complement.
CTTCCGGGTCGGACACCGCCAGCTCGAGATGCTCGGGCGCGATGTCGTTGGCCACGTCGCATGCCTCGGCCAGATCGCGCGTCCGGATCAGCGCGCCGCGGCCGTTCATCGACGCGGTGACGATATCCCGGCGCGGCAGGTCCGGCAGCAGGCGGTCGGCGGCGGCGGCTACCTTCTCGATGTATTCCTGGTCCGGACACAGCAGGATGGCCTGCGCGATCTCGTCATGCTCCGCCTGGCTGAACAGATCCATGGCCATCCACGCGGGATCGGCGCAGCCGTCGGCGATGATCAGGATCTCCGACGGCCCGGCGATCATGTCGATTCCCACGGCGCCGAAGACGCGGCGCTTGGCCGCCGCCACGTAGGCGTTCCCCGGACCCACGATCTTGTCCACCTGACGGATCGTCTGCGTCCCGTAGGCGAGCGCCCCCACCGCCTGCGCGCCGCCGATGGTGTAGATCACGTCGACCCCCGCAACCGCGGCGGCGGCCAGCACCAGCGGGTTGATCTGCCCGCCGGGCGCGGGCGAGACCATGACGAGTTCCCCGACACCGGCCACTTTCGCCGGAATGGCGTTCATCAGCAGCGAACTCGGGTAGGCCGCCTTGCCGCCCGGCACGTAGAGCCCGGCGCGATCGAGCGGCGTGACCTTCTGCCCGAGTTCGGTTCCATCGGGCTCCGTGACGCGCCACGATGTCGACAACTGCCGCTCGTGGTAGGTGCGAATGCGCGCCGCGGCCGTCTCGAGGGCGGCGCGCTCCGGCGCCGGCAGTCCGGCCAGCGCCGCCGCCATCCGGTGTTCGGGGACGCGCAGCTCCGCCATGGTGGCCGCACGCACGCCGTCGAACCGTGCGGTGTACTCGAGGACCGCGTCGTCCCCGCGCGCGCGGACGTCTCCCAGGATTGCATGCGCAGCGCGCTCGACACCCTCATCGACCGCGTCGGCATAGGCAAGCAGCGTGCGCAACTCCCCGGCGAAGCCGGGCGTCGCGGTGTCGAGGCGGCGGATTCCGAGGCTCATCTCACCGCCGCGGCGAACGCGTCGATCAGCGCCTGCACCGCGGGTCGCTTGGTCTTCAGTGCCGCCTGATTCACGATCAGGCGCGACGATACGGCACCGATCTCCTCGACCGCCCGCAGGCGATTGGCCTTCAGCGTCGCGCCTGTCGACACCAGGTCGACGATGGCGTCGGCCAGGCCGATCAGGGGCGCCAGTTCCATCGAGCCGTACAGCTTGATCAGGTCGACATGCATGCCCTTCGCAGCGAAATGCTCACGCGCGATGCTGACGTACTTCGTGGCCACCCGGATGCGCGCGCCGCGACGCACCGCCGACTCGTAGTCGAACGCGTCCGGCACGGCCACCATCATGCGGCAGCGCCCGATGCCGAGATCGAGCGGCCGGTACAGGCCGTCATTGCCGCCCTTGGCCTCGGCCTCCTGCAGGACATCCGACCCCGCCACGCCGATGTCGGCGGCACCGTACTGCACGTAGGTCGGCACGTCGGAGGCGCGCACGATGATCACCCGCGTGTCGTGCCTGTCGGTCGCGAGGATGAGCTTGCGCGACCTCTCCGGGTCGTCGGTGACGCGAATGCCGACGGCCTCGAGCAGCGGCAGCGTTTCCTCGAAGATGCGCCCTTTCGACAGGGCGAGCGTGATCATGGGTCAGGCGTGCGCAAAAGCGCGATTCTACTAGACAAGCGCACCGCGCCTGCCGGTGTCACCGCTCGACGGACTAGCGTCGACGCGTCACGCGCGCGCCCACCGCCGACAGCTTGGTCTCGAGGGACTCGTAGCCGCGGTCGAGGTGATAGATGCGGTCGATCACCGTTTCCCCGTCGGCGACCAGGCCGGCGACCACCAGCGAGGCCGAGGCGCGCAGATCGGTCGCCATCACGTTCGCGCCAGTCAGGCTCCGGACCCCCTTGACGACCGCGGTGTTGCCCTCGATCTCGATCTGCGCGCCCAGCCGCATCAGTTCCTGCGCATGCATGAATCGGTTCTCGAAGATCGTCTCGGTGACCACGCCGGTGCCGTCGGCAACCGCGTTCAGGGCCATGAACTGGGCCTGCATGTCGGTGGGAAACGCGGGGTACGGAGCCGTGCGCAGATTGACCGCGCGCGGCCGGCGGCGCGCGACGATGCGGATCCGGTCCGGCCCGACCTCGATGCGCGCGCCCGCCTCGGTGATCTTGTCGATCACGGCATCGAGCGTGTCGGGCCGGGCACCGGCGAGCACGACATCACCGCCGGCCGCGGCCACGGCCGTGAGAAACGTGCCGGTCTCGATGCGATCCGCCATCACCCGATGGCGCGCCCCGTGCAATCGCTCGACGCCGCGGACGACGATGCGGTCCGAGCCCGCGCCGGCGATGCGCGCCCCCATCGCATTGAGGCAATTGGCGAGATCGACCACCTCGGGCTCGCGCGCCGCGTTCTCGATCACCGTCTCGCCGTCCGCGAGGGCGGCCGCCATCATCAGGTTCTCGGTGCCGGTGACGGTCACCAGGTCGGTGACGATGCGCGCGCCCTTGAGGCGGCGTGCCTTCGCGACGATATACCCATGGTCGATGCGGATCTCGGCGCCCAGCGCCTGCAGCCCCTTGATGTGCTGGTCGACCGGCCGCGCACCGATCGCACAGCCGCCTGGCAGGGACACGCGCGCGTTGCCGAATCGCGCCAGCAGCGGACCGAGCACGAGTACCGACGCGCGCATGGTCTTGACCAGATCGTAGGGCGCCTCCGGACGGTCGACGCGTCCGGCATCGAGGACCAGGCCACCGTCGACGCGCTCGACGCCCGCTCCCATCTGCGCGAGCAGGCGCTGCATGGTCGCCACGTCCTGCAGTCTCGGCACATTGTCGACTGCGAGCGTGTCCGCGGTGAGCAGCGATGCGCAGATGATCGGCAAGGCAGCGTTCTTGGCGCCGGAAACGGCGATCTCGCCGTTCAGCCGCTGCCCCCCCTGCAAGACCAGTTTGTCCATGGCGCGACCCGTCAGGCGTTCCGCCATTCCTCGGGCGTGAGGGTCTTCATCGACAGCGCATGGATCTCGTTGCCCATCCGCGATCCCAGGGCACGATTGACAAGCTGATGCCGCGCCACCCGAGACTTGCCCGCGAATGCGTTGCTGACGATTACCGCCTCGAAGTGGGCGCCGTCGCCGCCGACTTCGAGATGCTCGCATTCGAGTCCCGCGGCGATCAGTTCGCGCACGTATTCAGGAGTCACCATGGTCATTGATCAACCTCTCAGTTTGTAGCCGCGCTCGAGCATGACGAGAAGGGTCCCGACCGCGAGCGCCAGACACCCCGCCACCACGCCCAGCGAAAGCCAGGGCGAAACGTCACTCTGCCCGAAAAATCCGTGACGAAAGCCGTCAATCATGAAGAAAAACGGATTGAAATGCGACACTTTCTGCCAGAACGGCGGCAGCGAGTGGATCGAGTAGAACACACCCGACAGGAACGTCGCCGGCAGGATGAAGAAGTTCTGGAACGCCGCAATGTGGTCGAACTTCTCCGCCCAGATCCCGGCCAGCAGGCCGACCGCCCCCATCAAGGCAGCACCGAGCACGGCGAAGCCGACGATCCAGGCCGGCGCGGCCAGCGGCGGCACGGCGAACAGCAGCGTCACGGCGAGCACGCCGGCGCCTACCGTCAACCCGCGCACGACCGCCGCCAGCACATAGGCGCCGAGGAACTCGACGTGGGTGATCGGCGGCAGCAGGACGAACACGAGATTTCCCGTCACCTTCGACTGGATCAGCGACGAGGCGCTGTTGGCGAACGCGTTCTGCAGCATCGACATCATGACCAGACCGGGCGCCAGGAAGGCCGCATAGCTGTGATCGGGATGCACGCGCACATGGCCCTCGAGGACGTGGGAGAAGATCAGCAGGTACAAGAGCGCCGTCAGCACCGGCGCGGTGACGGTCTGGGCCGCCACGCGCCAGAAGCGCAGCAGTTCCTTGTAGAAGAGCATCGGAAAGCCGCTGCCGCCCGCATTCTCGCGCGACTGCGGCTTCACGCGTGTGCCTCGCCCATGAGCTGAAGGAATACGTCTTCGAGGTCGGGCGTTTCGACGGCAAGGTCGGTGATGTGCAGACCGGCCGTGCGCACTTCGGCAAGGATCGTGTCGACCTCGTCGAACGACGCGAGGCGAAAGCGGTAGGCTCCGCCGGCCTGGGCCGGCGTGCGCGCAGCGAGCGCGCCGGGCAGCGTGCCTGCGACCCGGAGCCTCAGGTAGGCGCTCGCATGGCGCTTGAGCAGGTCGGCCGTCCGGTCCTGCGCAACCACGCGCCCGCCCTTGAGCATGGCGATGCGACCGCACAAGGCTTCCGCCTCCTCGAGATAGTGCGTGGTCAGGACGATGGTATGGCCCTCGCGATTGAGGCGTTCGATGAATCGCCACAGCGTCTGGCGCAACTCGACATCGACACCCGCGGTCGGCTCGTCGAGAATGATGACGGGCGGACGGTGCACAAGCGCCTGGCCGACGAGCACGCGGCGCTTCATGCCGCCGGACAGGCTGCGCATGTTGGCCTCGGCCTTGTCTGCCAGCCCGAGGTTCTCGAGAATCTCGTCAATCCACGCGTCATTGCGCCTGATGCCGAAATACCCCGACTGAAAGCGCAGGGTTTCGCGCACCGTGAAGAAGGGATCGAAGACGAGTTCCTGGGGAACGACTCCGAGGTTGGCGCGCGCCTGCCGGTAGTCGGCAACGACATCGTGCCCCATGACGGACGCCCTGCCGGCGTCCGCCCGCGCCAACCCGGCGATGATCGAGATCAGCGTGGTCTTGCCAGCGCCGTTGGGCCCCAGGAGACCGAAGAACTCTCCCTCGCGAACGGTCAGGTCGACGCCGCCGAGTGCCGTGACGGCACCGAAGCGTTTGAATACGGAATGGAGTTCGATGGCGAAGCGCATGGAAGAGCCGCCCGTGTCGAGCCTGCGTCGCTACGCCGCAGCACGTCCAGGCGTCAGCCGAGGGTCAGCGATTCGACTCCGTACAGGCGAGCGATTCGCCTGATCCCCTCGGGCACGTTGATGACGTGAACGTCTCCTTTGCCCAGCCGTGCCGCCTGACGTCGCCACTCGTTCAGGCAGGCGAGCACGCTGGAATCGCAGGTGGTGACGGCCCCGAGGTCGAACGCCGCGTCGCCATCGCGCAGGTGCGCGATGCCCGCAGCGATCAGCGCGGGCGCTTCCACGAGGGTGACACGGGATGGCAGGGCAAATGGCATGGTGGGCCCCGGCTTCCCCGAAACGGTCAGGCGGTGCACCTGGTTCGTCGCGCGGTCCGGGAGAGACGCGCGACCTAGGTCTTGGACTTGGCCTCGATGGCCTTGTTCTTCGCCGCCAAGGCCCTGATCAGGCCGTCGATGCCGTTGGCGGTGATCTCGGTGTTGAACTGGTTCCGGTAGGTTTCCACCAGGCGCGCGCCGTACACGTTGATGTCGACCACCTTCCATGCCCCGTCGAAACGTTCGACGTAGTAGTCGAGCTGGATCGGTTCGCCGCTTCCCGGCTTGACCAGGGAGCGCACGACCGCGTCGCTTTCCCCTGCGGCGAGGCGGAACGGCTTGTACTCGATGACCGTATCCGGTCGATACGTGGAAAACGCGCCCGAATACGTGTTGGTCAGCAGCCCCTTGAATTCCTTCGCCAGCGCCGCCTGCTGTTCCGGCGTGGCGCGGCTCCAGTGGCGACCCACGGCAGATTGCGTCATGCGCAGGAAATTGACGTAGGGCAGGATCTTGGTGTCGACCAACTGGCTGATCTTGTGGCGATTGCCGCCCTGGATTTCGCGGTCGGACTTGATCACCGCAGTGACTTCGTCGACCACGCGCCGGATCATCGCATCCGGCGCCTCCTGCGCCGCAGACGCCGCGGCGACGAGCAATGCGGCTGCGCCGGCAGCGAGCCGCGCCAGCCATCCACCACCCGGTTTCGAAGTTCGTCGCATGGGCGTCTCACATCCGCCCGGTCACAGGGGCCGGCGTCACCGCCTGCACCTGCCGCCGCAGCCTCAGCTCGACAGCCGCACGTTCGCCCGCGGTCGCGACGCGCTGGTTCGCCTCGTCGATCCAGACGGCGCCGGACAGTCCGGTCGGTCCGGCGGCCTGCCCGCCCGACTGGCTCTCGCCCGAACGCGCGCCCTTGCCGTCGTTCTCCTCGACCATTCCGCGACGCCTCTGCAAGTACGCATCGCGCACGAACGAATACTTGTCCAGTGCCGCTTCCTCGAGGACATTGCTGGCCTCGAGCAGCTCGGCGCGGCGATTCACGGCGCGCAGCGAATAGGCGACATTTCGGGTGGGGATGTGGTCCGCCCAGACCGGGTCGAGATTGGTGTAGATCAGGGTGCCGACCCCGTCACGCACGCTCGACGGCCCGAGAAACGGCAAGACCAGATAGGGGCCCGAGCCGATGCCCCACTTGCCGAAGGTCTGCCCGAAATCCCGGTTGTGCTTTTCCAACCCGACCTTGCTGGCCACGTCGAAGCAGCCCAGGAGTCCGACCGTGGTGTTCACCACCACCCGGCAGACGTCGGAAACCGCGTCGCCGACCTTGCCCTGCAACAGGCTGTTGATGCCGACGAAGATGTCGTTGATGTTCGAAAAGACATTGCCGACACAGTCGCGCGCCGGCTCCGGCACCACGGTCTTGTAGCCGCTGGCGACCGGCTTCAGGACAGCATTGTCGACCGCCTCGTTGAACCCGAACATGGCGCGATTGAAGCCCTCGAAAGGGTCTCCCGGCGTGCCCGAACTCGCGCAGCCCCCGAAGAGCAGCGCGGCGAGCAGAATCGCGCAAAGCCTGCATTTCGCGAGAATACTCATTTGCCGTCCTTGCTTTCGCTCTTGCCTTCCGCCGCCTTGTCGAACACCAGCTTGCCGATCAATTCCTCGAGCACCATCGCCGACGATGTCGACTTTATCTTGTCCCCCGCGCCGAGTTTGGCATCCGCGCCGCCGGGCGAAAGACCGATGTACTGTTCGCCGAGCAGACCCGAGGTCAGAATCTTTGCCGACGTGTCCTTCGGAAACTGGAAGCCCTTGTCCAACGCCAGGGTGACCACCGCCTGATACTCCTGATCGTCGAACGCCACCTTGGCGACGCGCCCGACCACGACGCCCGCGCTTTTCACCGGCGCTCTGACTTTCAGGCCACCAATGTTATCAAACTTGGCAAGCACCTGATACGTTTCGGAAAAGTTGAAAGACGCGAGATTTCCCGCTTTGAGCGCCAAAACCAGCAGCGCGCCAAAACCGGCGAGGACAAATAGCCCTACCCACAAGTCGGTGATTTTGCGATTCATTGCGGTCCCTTCCTACGTACCCGAGAACATCAGCGCGGTCAGAACGAAGTCCAGGGCAAGCACGGCCAACGACGACGTCACCACGGTTCTGGTGGTCGCGTGCGAAACGCCTTCCGGCGTCGGCATGGCGTCATACCCCTCGAAGACGGCGATGAAGGTCACGGCAACGCCGAATACCAGGCTCTTGATGACGCCGTTGCCGACGTCCTCGATCCAGTCCACGCCATTCTGCATCTGGCTCCAGAACGCGCCGTCGTCGACACCGATCAGTACCACGCCCACGATGTAGCCGCCGAATACGCCGACTGCCGAGAACATCGCCGCCAGCATCGGCATGGCGATGACGCCGGCCCAGAAGCGCGGTGCGAGCACCCTGGCCACCGGCGAAACCGCCATCATCTCCATGGCCGACAGTTGCTCCCCCGCCTTCATCAGCCCGATTTCGGCGGTGATCGACGTTCCGGCACGTCCGGCGAACAGCAGCGCGGTGATGACCGGACCGAGTTCGCGCACCAGCGAGAGCGCGACCAGCAATCCCAGCGCCTGCTCCGACCCGTAGCGCTGCAGCGTGTTGTAACCCTGCAACCCGAGCACGAAACCGACGAACAGCCCCGAGACGATGATGATCACCAGCGAAAAGTTGCCGATGAAGTGCACCTGCGCGACCACGAGGCGGAAGCGCCGGAAGGCCGTGCCGGAAGCGCCCAGCAAGGCGCTGAACAGGCGGGCGGCGTAGCCCAGTTTGGCGACGCCGTCGATGACCAGATGCCCAAGATGGCGGACCAGGCGCGTCATGACGGCAGCCCCAGGTCGCTGGCATAGTCGTCTGCCTGGTAGTGGAAGCGGACCGGCCCTTCCGGGCTGCCGGAGATGAACTGGCGTACATAGGGCAGTTCGGAAGCGCGAATCTCGTCCGGCGTGCCATGCGCGACGATCCGGCCCTCGGCCAGGAAATAGACGTAGTCGACGATCGCCAGCGACTCATGCACGTCATGGGTGACGACGATCGACGCCGCGCCGAGCGCATCGTTGAGGCGCCGGATCAGATTGGCGGTGATGCCCAGGGAAATCGGATCGAGCCCGGCGAACGGCTCGTCGTACATGATCAACTGCGGATCGAGCGCGATGGCACGGGCCAGCGCGACGCGGCGCGCCATGCCGCCGGAGATCTCGGCCGGCATCAGCGCGTGCGCCCCGCGCAGGCCGACCGCATGAAGCTTCATCAGCACCAGGTCGCGGATGACGCTCTCCGGCAGGGCGGTATGCTCGCGCAGCGGAAACGCCACGTTGTCGAACACGCTCATGTCGGTGAACAAGGCGCCGAACTGGAACAGCATGCCCATGCGCCGGCGCAGCGCGTACAGGCCGGTCTGATCGAGCGCATGAACGTCCTTGTCGTCGACCACGACCTTGCCTGCCTGCGGACGCACCTGCCCCCCGAGCAGGCGCAGCACGGTGGTCTTGCCGGAACCGGAACCGCCCATGAGGGCGACGGTCTGACCGCGCCGAACCTCGAGATCGACGCCATCGAGAATGAGGCGCCCGGCAATGCCGGTCAGCGAGGGATAGGCAAAGGAGACACCCTTGATTGCCACGAACGGTGGCGACGACGACTCGGACACGCGGCAGGCACCGAACCAAGACAAGTCCGGGAGTTTAGCAGCCTCGGCCACCCGCGAATCCCGCGCGCCGCGCTTGCGCTATAGTGCGCGCACCTTCCGCGTCACGCTTTGCAGCCACGTGCCAGCCGCGCTCAATTTCGTCGATGTCTGCAAGCACTATCGTGGCGTCCCGGCGTTGCAGGATGCCAGCTTCGAGGTTGAACAGGGCGCGTTCTTTGGCCTGGCTGGCGTCAATGGCGCGGGCAAGACCACGCTCATCAAGTGCCTGCTCGATCTCTGCGCGCCGGACTCCGGACGCATCGAGATTTTCGGCCGGCCGAGCACGGAGGTGGCCAGCCGCGAACGATTGACGTTCCTGCCGGAACGCTTCATGCCGCCGTATTACCTCACCGGGCGCGCATTCCTGCGCATGATGGCGGGCCTGCGCGGTGCCCGGTACGACGAGAACGCGGCGCTTGCCATGCTCGAACGTCTCGAACTGGACCCGCGCGTGCTCGATCGTCAGGTCCGGGGCTATTCCAAGGGGATGACGCAGAAGCTGGGGCTGGCCGGCTGCCTGCTCGCGGATTGTGACCTCGTTCTCCTCGACGAGCCGATGAGCGGCCTCGACCCGCTGGCGCGCGCGCTGGTCAAGGGTCTGCTGCGCGACCTGCGGCGTGCGGGCCGAACCCTGTTCTTCACCTCCCACGCGCTGGCCGACCTCGAGGAGATCTGCGACCGTCTCGCCGTGCTGCACGAAGGCCGGATCCGCTTCATGGGCACCGCAGCCGCCATGCGCGCATTCGCACCCGAGGGCGACCTCGAGTCGGCCTTCCTGCGGGTGATCGGCGCGGACGGCCTGGTCAGCGCATGAGCGCGCCGCCGCTCCCGTCGCGCCCCGGGTTGCTGCTGGTCGACGACGATCCCTTGATCGTCGACACGCTGGCGATCGTGCTCGGCAGCCGCTTCGACGTCGTCAGCGCCGGCAGTCACGACGCCGCACTGCAGTGCCTCGACTCCCTGCCGCAGCCGCCCGCCATCGCATTGGTCGACCTCGGCCTGCCCCCGGTGCCGCATGAGCCGACGGAAGGCTATCGGCTCGTGACCAGCCTGCTTGTCCGCCAGCCGTCGCTCAAGGTCGTGGTGCTCTCCGGGCAGGATGCCGAGGCCGCCGGCCGCCATGCCCGCGCGCTCGGGGCGGTCGAGTTCGTCGCCAAGCCGGTACGCCCGTCGGAACTGCTGCGCATCCTCGGCGATCTCGCCAGCGCCAGCGATGCGGAATCGGCGAGCCGGCCCGCGGATCGGGGTGCCGGCGCAGGCCCCCTCGATGCCCTGATCGGCGAGTCCGCGCCGATTGCCGGACTCAAGACGCAAATCCGCCTGTGCGCAGATTCGCCGTTTCCGGTGCTCATCGAAGGCGAGTCGGGCAGCGGCAAGGAGATCGCCGCCGCCGCGCTCCACGCGCTTTCGCGCCGGCAGGCGCGCGCCTACCTGGCGCTCAACTGCGCCGCCATCTCGCCGTCGCTCGTCGAGCCCACATTGTTCGGCTTCGCCAAGGGCGCGTTCACCGGCGCGGTGGGCGCGAAGGCCGGCTACTTCGAGGAAGCCCAGGATGGCACGCTGTTTCTCGACGAGATCGGCGAGTTGCCGCTGGAACTGCAGGCCAAGCTCCTGCGCGTGCTCGAGAACGGGGAATACAACCGCGTCGGCGAAACGCAGCCGCGCAAGTCACGCGCCCGCATCATCGCCGCCACCAACCGGGACCTCCGCGCCGAGTCGCGCGCGGGAGCGTTCCGACCCGACCTGTATCACCGGCTGTCGGTATTCACGATCCGCGTGCCGCCGCTGCGCGACCTTGGCGATGACAAGCTCGCCCTGTTCGAGCACTTTGCCCGCATCTACGCCGCGGCAGCAGGCGTCCCGCCGGTCGCGCTCGACGCCGAAGCACGCCGGCTGTGGCTCGAGTACCCGTTTCCGGGCAACGTGCGCGAGCTTCGCAACATCGTCATCCGGCTGGTCGCCAAGCACCATGGCGGCAATGTCGCCGTCTGCGATCTCGAGACCGAGCTCGATTCCGGTTCGTCGATCGTGCCGGCGCCCGCTGGCGGTTCCGGCGGCCTGGAAGCCACCGCACAGGCGGAACTCGAGCGCGGCGAGCCGTTCGTCCTCGACGCCCGCCTGGCGCTGTGGGAGCGCGCGTACGTGACCGCGGCGATGAAGCTGGCGGGCGGCAACGTCAGCAAGGCCGCGCGGCTCCTGGGCATCAACCGGACCACGCTCTATTCGCGGATGGCCGCGCTCGATCGGGAGGGCTAGGCATCGTGTATCTCAACCATTTCGGCCTGTCGGAGGCGCCGTACCGGATCACCCCCCACACCGACTTCTTCTTTGCGGGGGCGAACCGTGGGGCGACGCTCGAGGCCCTGCTGTACGCGATCACCAACGACGAGGGCATCGTCAAGGTCACCGGCGAGGTCGGCAGCGGCAAGACCATGCTCTGTCGCGTCCTCATGGAGCGGCTGCCGGCGCACGTCGAGACCATCTATCTGGCGAATCCTTCACTCGGGCGGGACGAGATCATGCTCGCCATCCTCGACGATCTCCAGGTGAACTCCGCCGGGGAGCGCTCCTCGGTGATCCTGCGCGCCCTGCAGGACCGCCTGATCGCCCTCTACGGGGAAGGCCGCCGGGTGGTGGTTCTGATCGACGAGGCGCACGCCATGCCGGTCGAGACGCTCGAGGAGATCCGCCTGCTGTCCAACCTCGAGTCCAGCCGGCACAAGCTGCTGCAGATCGTCCTGTTCGGTCAGCAGGAACTCGACGAGGTGCTGGGGACCCAGCAGATGCGGCAATTGAAGGAGCGGATCGTGCACAGCTTTCGCCTCGAGCCGCTGGTGCGCTCCGACGTCGGCTCCTACCTGATGTTCCGCATGCGCCAGGCCGGTTATCGGGGCCCGGACATCTTTTCCGACGGGGCCGTGCGGCGCATCGCCGAAGCCTCGGAAGGACTCACGCGGCGCATCAACATTCTCGCCGACAAGGCACTCCTGGCGGCATTTGCCGAAAGCGCGCACCAAATCCTCCCCAAGCACGTCAACGCGGCCATCGCCGATTCCGAGTTTTCGCGCCTGCACAAGTCGCGCCCCCGCCCGGGCCTGTCCACCATCACCCTGATGGTTGCCGCCGTCGCCCTGATCGCCACCGGCGCGGCGGCCGCGCTTCTCGCCGTGAACATCGCACTGCGCCGCGCGCCACCGACGGTCGGGGCTACCGCCCCCCCCACACTACCCGTAGCGCCGCAGGCGCCGCCTACCGCCGGATCAGCGTCCGGAGCGGGTGGATCGGCACTCGTTGCCGGCGGATCGGCATCTGTTGTCGGCGGATCGGCAACTCTTGCCGGCGGATCGCCGCCTGTTGCAGGCGGATCGCCGCCTGTTGCAGGCGGATCGCCGCCGACTGCTACCGCGTCGACCCCGGGCGCCTCGGCAGTGGTCGCTGCTGAGACCAAGCCCGCAGTCCCGCCGGATGCCGCGACCATCACCGGCCGGCCTTCGACTCCGACGCCATCGGCCCCGACGCCCGCCGACGGCGGGCCGACAACGACCGCCGCTGCCAAAGGCTCCGCCGCAGAAACCCTCCTGGCGCGGCGCGAACGCGCGACCGAAGCGTGGCTGCGCGACGCGCCGGGTCAGACGTTCACGCTGCAACTGCTGACCGCCGACGCTGCGCGCGCTGCGCAGATCGACCTTTGGCTCGCCCGGCTTCCGCCGGGTACCGACCCCGACAGGATCTACGTATACAACTCCATCATTCGCGGCCAGCCGCGCTACAGCGTGTTGTACGGCAACTATCCGGACCGCGCATCCGCCAGTGCCGCCATGGCCGACCTGCCGGCGAAGCTGCGTGAAGGAAAGCCGATCATCCGCACCCTCGCGGGAATTCGGACCGACCTCAAGTCCCAATAGGCGATGTTCTCGCACGGCCTCCGGGTCCTCGCCCGGGGCCGCAGAATCGCGCGAACGTTGCGTATGCGCAACAAAACTGACTTTTTGTTGCGAATCATATATTTAAAACATATTATTCATGTGATAGTGCCGATTCGGCTTAATCGCGTCGCTATGTACGTGGATATCCATGCCCCCATGCCCGCCTAACCCGGCCTCAGCCGCACGTCTGCCGCCAGCCCGGTTTCGCATCGCTGCGGCGAACCTGCAGTCTGCACTCCTGTGTCTCGGCGTCGCGCTCGCGCTTGCCGGCTGCGCGCAACCTGCGCTGAAGACGAATCCGCAACACATCGGCGGTACGCCGGTACCGCCGGCCGCGGCTGGCGCGATTCCCCCCCCGGTGGTCGCCCCTGCGCTGCCACCTCGTCCGACGCCGGTCACACGCGCCGAGACCTACAGTGTCGTCGTCAACGAAGTGCCGGTACGGGAGCTTCTTTTCGCGCTGGCCCGGGACGCGCGGGTGAATGTGGACGTGCATCCGGGCATCGCCGGCAATGTCACGCTCAATGCCATCAACCAGACCCTGCCGCAGTTGCTCAATCGCATTGCACGCCAGGTGGACATTCGTTGGGAGATGGAGGGCAACAATCTGTCGATCCTGCCGGACGTGGCTTTCCTGCGCACCTACAAGGTCGATTACGTCAACATGTCGCGTGTGTCCGACACGACCGTGAGTGTCGCCACCGAGATCGGCTCGACCGGCCGCGGTGCATCGACGGGCGGCGGCGCCACCGGCAGCAGCGGCAGCAATTCCTCGACGACCGTGACCAGCCAGTCGGCGAACCGCTTCTGGGACTCCCTCGCGCTCAACGTCTGTTCGATCGTTGCCGCCACGCGGGTGATCAGCCAGGAAGAACGCGAAGCACTGCGCAACCAGCAGGCCCGCGAGCGCGAGGATCGACTGAACGTCGCCCGTGCGCTGGCACCGGCGGGCGCCGGCGCCGCGTCCCTGATGCAGCAGGTGACCAGCCAGACCGCCACCGCGCCGCTGCCGACCGCCCAGATCAACTGCACCCCGCAGGTCGCCGGCGCCGCCGCGGCCACCGCCCTGTCGGTCAACAACCCGGTCATCGTCAACCGCGAGGGCGGGGTGCTGACCGTCTTCGCGACGCAGCGCCAGCAGGAGCGCATTCAGGAATTCCTCGACCGCGTCATGGGCAGCGCGCGCCGGCAGGTGATGATCGAAGCGACGGTGGTCGAGGTCGAGCTCAGTTCCAGCTACCAGCAGGGCATCAACTGGCAGCGCCTCCAGGGCGCGGGCAACTCCGGGTTGTCGATAACCATGCAGCCCACCGGTCCCAACACGCTGCCCGGCGGCGCCGTCCCAGGCGTCGGCGCCGCCGCCGTCAACCCGGTGACCAGCGGACTGTCCAACCCGGGCGGCACGAATTCCGGCCTCCTGCAGGTCGGCTACGTCAACCCGACCTCGCGCCTCGGCAACATCGCGGCGGCGATCACGCTGCTCGAATCGTTCGGCAAGGTGCGCGTGCTGTCCAGCCCGAAGCTGTCGGTGCTCAACAACCAGACCGCGATCCTCAAGGTGGTCAACAACCTCGTCTACTTCACCATCGGCGCGACCACCACTCCCGGCTCGCTCGGAACGCCGGCGGTCACCACCTTCACCTCCACGCCCAACACGGTCGCCGTCGGCTTCGTCATGTCGGTCACGCCGCTGATCGACGACGCCGACTCGGTCGCCATCAATGTGCGGCCGACGATCTCGCGCATCATCCGCTATGTCAACGATCCCAATCCGGCGCTCGCCCAGGCCGGAGTGGTCAATCCGGTGCCTGAGGTGCAGACGCGCGAGATGGAATCCATCCTGAAGGTGCCGAATCAGCAGATCGCGGTCATGGGCGGCCTGATGCAGGACGCGGGCAGCAACAACGAAGACGCAGTGCCCGGCGCCGGACGCGTGCCGATCCTGGGCGAACTGTTTCGCTATCGCAATGACCAGGCGCGCAAGTCCGAACTGGTGATTTTCCTGCGCCCCGTCATCCTGCGCGATCCGACGCTCGACGGCGATTTCAAGGAGTTTCGCGAGTTCCTTCCGGGCCCCGACTTCTTCTCGCGCCCCAACCCCCTGGAAACGCCCCGCCGCGCGCTTTCCCGCGAGGCCGGAACGCAGACCGATTCCAGTCCGGTGTCGCAATAGATCCGGGAGGCCGTCATGAGTCTCCTGATGGACGCCCTCAAGAAGGCGGAAAAGGCCAAACAGGGGCCGAACAGTGTCTTCGGCACGCCCGAGCCCGCGCCGACGAGCGGTCCGGCCACCGATTGGCCGGTGCTGTCCCTCGATCCGAAACCGACGGACCTGGCTGCCGAACTCGGGGTCGCCGAACCGGCGAAGCCTCAGCCGCGTTCGCCCGCGGCACCGTCGGCGACGCCGCAGCCCGACCTGACGATGGCTCTGGAGCCGCTGCCGGACAAGACGGGCGTTCCGGATGCGCCGCCGCCGGCCCCAGCCGTGCCCGCCGCACCGACCGCTCCGCCCACGGCACCGACCGCTGCCGCCGCACCGAGCGCGTCGCGGCCGTCATCCACGCCGTCGGCCGTCGCGGCCGACGCCGGTGACCGCCTTGCAGCCAAGGGCGTGTTCGCAGCCAAACAGGGACGCAGCCCGGCGTCGAATCCGCGTCTGCCGTTCCTGGCGACGGTCGCCGCACTGCTCGCCCTCGGCGCGGGTGGCGCGTACTACGTCTGGCTCCAATTGCAGCCGCCGGCTCCCGTCGCCAGCAAGTCCGGGACGATCGGCGGCGCGCCACCGCCCGCGCCGCCCGCGGCGCCCGCATCGGCTCCGGCAGCACAGCCTGCCCCGCCCGCACCCGCCGCCGCCACGCAGGCCGGGCCCATGCCGGGCACGCCGGCGACCGCGGCCCAGGGCGCGTCGCCCCTGCCGGCAACCGCGGCCGATGCGAGCGCCGCCGCGCAGGTCGCAGGCGCCGCCGCGACTCCACCGGCCGCCGCCGTACCAAAGGTGCCGGGCGCCCCGCGTGCCGCGCCGGGCGCACCACCCGCCAAACCGGCCGGTATCGCGAGCGCCGGCGCATCGCCGGAACCCCCGCCGCCGGCCATGACTAGGAACGCCGGCACGCTGAGCGCGCGCGGCGGCACGCCGGTGGATTCGCCCCAGAACCTGCGCATCACGCGCGATCGTGCGCCGGCCGCGATCGACCCCGCCGTCCAGGCGGGGTATGCCGCGCTCGCCGACGGCCAGGTGGAAGCCGCCCGCGAGCAGTATGCGCGCGCCCTAGCCAACGATCCCGCCAATCGCGACGCGCACCTCGGCATGGCGGCGGTCGCGCTGCGCAGCGGCCGTCCCGATATCGCGGAGCAGCACTATCAGCGCATCCTCGAGCGCCACCCGCGCGACCCCTATGTCGGCGCGCAATTGTCCGCGCTGCGGCCGGCGGGTGATCCGGTCGCCAGCGAGAGCCGCCTGAAGGCAGCGTTGGCCGAAGAGCGCGACATCGCGCGCGCCGCGCCCCTGCAGTTCTCGCTCGGCGCACAGCTGGCCACGCAGGGGCGCTGGCCGGAGGCGCAGCAGGCATTCTTCAACGCGCATGTCGCCGAACCCGACAATCCGGACTACGCCTACAACCTCGCGGTCAGCCTCGACCACCTGCGCCAGCCGCGCCTGGCGCACGAGCACTATGCGAAGGCGCTGGCGCTGGCGGGCAAGCGGCGCGCGGCATTCGACGAGTCAGGTGCCCGTGCGCGCATGGAAGCCCTCGCCGCGCTGTTGAAATGAACGCGCCGCCGCCCCGCGCCGCGGCCGGCGCCGCCCCGCCGCAGAAGCCGCTCGGTCGCATCCTGGTCGAGCGCGGGATTCTCTCCGAAGACCAGCTGCGCATCGCCCTGAAGGAGCAGCAGCGCACCAACCAGCCGCTCGGCAAGGCGCTGAAGGCGCTCGGCTTCGTCACCGAGGCGACGCTGCGCGACGCGCTCTCCGAGAATCTCGGCGCCACCGGCGTCGACCTGGCGCACATCATCATCGATCCCGCCGCCATCAGCGCCGTCCCGCGCGAGTTCGCCAAGCGCCACATGGTGTTCCCGCTGGAGATGGACCGGCGCGGGCGCCGTTTCGCGGTCGCGATGAGCGATCCGAACAACGTCGTCGCGCTCGACCAGTTGCGCGCCCATCTGCTTTCGACCACCAAGGAGGCCTTCGACGTCCTGCCGCTCCTGGCCGGCGAATCCGAGATCGCGCGCGCGATCGACCAGTACTTCGGCTACGAGCTGTCGATCGACGGCATCCTGAACGAGATCGAGACCGGAGAGATCGACTACCAGAGCCTGTCGACGACGACCAACGAGTACAGCCAGCCGATGGTCCGACTGGTCGACGCGCTGCTCGCCGACGCCGTCCAGCGCGGCGCGTCGGACATCCACTTCGAGCCCGAACAGAACTTCCTGCGCATCCGTTACCGCGTCGACGGCGTGCTGCGCCAGATCCGCGCCCTGCACAAGCAGTACTGGCCGGCAATGGTGGTGCGCATCAAGGTGATGAGCCAGATGAACATCGCCGAGACCCGCGCGCCGCAGGATGGCCGCATCAGCTTGTCCCTGACCGGCCGCGTGGTCGACTTCCGCGTCGCCGCGCAGCCGACCACGCACGGCGAGAACGTCGTGCTGCGCATCCTGGACCGGCAGCGTGGTCTGGTGCCTCTGGACAAGCTGGGCCTGCAGGAAGAGCAGCTCGGGCTGATGAAGCTGATGATCGCCCGGCCGGAGGGCATCATTCTGGTGACCGGGCCGACCGGCTCGGGCAAGACGACGACCCTGTACTCGATCCTCAACCACATCAACTCCGAGGGCGTCAACATCATGACCCTCGAGGACCCGGTCGAGTACCCGATGAACATGGTGCGCCAGAGCAGCGTCAACGAGGCGGTCAAGCTCGACTTCGCCACCGGGATCCGCTCGCTGATGCGCCAGGATCCCGACGTCATCCTGGTCGGCGAGATTCGCGACGCCGACACCGCCGAAATGGCGTTTCGCGCGGCCATGACCGGCCACCAGGTCTATTCGACCCTTCATACCAATTCGGCGATCGGCGCGATTCCGCGCCTGCTCGACATCGGCATCCTGCCGGACATCATGGCCGGCAACATCGTCGGCGTGGTCGCGCAGCGCCTGATTCGTCGCCTGTGCCCGCACTGCAAGGAACCGCGGCGCGCCGAGCCGGTCGAGTGCCGCATCATGGGCATCGACCCCGACGAGGCGCCGACCATTCATCACGCCGTCGGCTGCGAGCACTGCGAGTATCGGGGCTACCGGGGTCGGCTCGCGATCATGGAGGTGCTGAAGATGGACTTCGACCTCGACGAACTCGTGGCGCGGCGCGCGACCACCCGCGAGCTGACCCAGCTCGCCCTGGCCAAGGGGTTCGTGCCGCTGGCAGAAGACGCGGTGCGGCGCGTTCTCGACGGCTCCACCACGATCGAGGAAGTCGCGCGCGTGGTCGACTTCACCGGCCGGGTGATGGGCGCGCAATGAGCGGCCCGGGTTCCGCGACCGCCTAGGACCGCGCGTGGCCGTCTTCGCCTATCAGTCGGTCGATTCGCTCGGCAAGCGGGTCAGCGGCCGCCTCGAAGCGGTCAATCTGATCGACCTCGAACTGCGCCTCAAGCGTATCGGGCTCGACCTGATCAATGCCGAACTCGCCGCGGACACGCGGCGCGCGCTGTTCGGCAGCAATCGCATCACCCGCCGCGACCTGATCACCTTCTGCTTTCACCTCGAGCAGATGACCGGCAGCGGCCTGCCGCTGCTCGAAGGCCTCACCGAGCTGCGCGACAGCATGGACTCGCAGCGGTTCCGCGAGGTGATCGGCTCGATGATCGAGGCCATCGAAGGCGGCAAGACGCTCTCCGAGGCCCTGGCCGACCACCCGGCGGTGTTCGACCGGATCTTCGTCAGCCTGACCCGCGCCGGAGAGAGCACCGGCCGGCTGACCGAGGTCCTGCAGCGGATCGCCGATTCGCTCAAATGGCAGGACGAGCTGGCCGCGCACACGAAGAAGATCGTCATGTATCCGACGTTCGTCGGTGTGGTGGTGTTCGCCGCAGTTGCGTTCCTGATGGTCGTCCTGGTGCCGCAGCTGGGCAGTTTCCTGAAGAACATGGGACAGGAAATGCCCCTGCAGACGCGCGCGCTGGTCGCCGTCTCGGCGTTCATTCGCGACTACTGGTACCTGATCCTGGGCCTTCCGATCCTCGCCCTGCTCGGCATCGTCATCGGCGTGCGCACCTTCCCGAATTTCGCCTTCGCGTTCGACCGCCACAAGCTGGCGATTCCCTATGTCGGTCCGATCCTGCACAAGATCATCCTGTCGCGCTTCGCCAGCACGTTCGCGATGATGTACTCCGCCGGGATCACCGTCCTCGACGCCCTCAAGATCTCCGAGGAGGTCGCAGGCAACCTCGCGGTCGCCGACGCCCTCGCGCGCGCCGGCGCCCTGATCAGCGAGGGCCAGAACATCACGGTCGCATTCCAGTCCGTAGGACTGTTCCCGCCGCTGGTCCTGCGCATGCTCAAGGTCGGCGAGTCGACCGGCGGCCTCGACCAGTCGCTTCTCAACGTGAGCTACTTCTACAATCGGGAAGTCCGCGAATCGATCGAGCGCGTCCAGAGCCTGATCGAGCCCACCCTCACCGTGATCCTCGGCGCGATCATCGGCTGGGTGCTGCTGGCCGTGCTCGGCCCGATCTACGACGCCATCGGCAAGCTGAAGATCTGAGCCGCCGCCCCCGCCACCGCCATGTTCGGACCGCAAACGCGCATCCTCAACATCACCGCCGCCGGCTGCGACTGCTATGTCGCGGCAGGCAGCCGGCTCGTCCTCGAGGGCCGGTTCGGCGTCGAGGAGGCGGCCGAGTACGGCACCTTCATCGCCAGCCGGCGCGGATCGGTGTTCGCGGTGCTCGCCGACCTGCTCGAGGAGGACTTTCGCCAGGAAACGCTGCCGTTCCTGCGCGGTCGGGCGCGGTCACAGATCCTCGACCGGCGGATGGCGCAGACCTACCGCGATACGCCGTTCCACTCCACCGCGTCGATCGGCCGGGAAGCCAGCGGACGCCGCGACGAGCGGGTGCAGATGATTGCGCTGACCAACGCGCAGTTGCTGAACCTGTGGCTGTCGCCGCTGGCCGCCGCCGGCGTCCGCGTGTCGTCGCTGCATTCGCCGCCGACGGCGACGCCGGCACTGCTGCGCGCGATCGCCCGGCGCACCGGCGCTGCGCCGCCGCGCGTTCTGGTCGTGACCGTCAACCGATCGGGCCTGCGTCAGACCCTGATCGAAGCCGACGTGCCGCGCTTTTCACGCCTGGCCGCCGTCGCCGGACCCGGAGACGAACCGAACGAGTTCGCCGCCAACTGCCTGACCGAAGTCAACAAGACGCAACAGTACCTCGTCGGCCTGCGTCTGATCCCGCGCGATGCCCGCCTGGCCACGCTGATCGTGGCGCCGCCGGGGCACCTGGCCGCATGGAGCCGGCCCGGGCTGCTGGTCGACGCCGTCGATCCGACGCTGATCGAGCTCGGCACCGCATGCGCGGCCGCCGGATTGCGCAAGGTCAGCGCCGCGGCCGGCGTGGCAAACGAGGACGGCTGCGCCGATGCCTTGTGGGCCCATGTCCTGGCCCACTCGACACCACGAATGAGTCTCGCGCCGGGTTGGCTGCGCGAGGCCCATCGGCTGTGGCAGACACGGGTCGGCCTGTGGCTCGGTGGCGCCGCGGTGATGCTCGGCGGCGTTGCCTTCGGCCTCGAGCGCGTCGTGCAGGCCGATGCCCTGGCCGGAGAAGCGGTCGAACTGTCGAGCCAGTCGCGGCAGAATGTCCGCAACTACGAGCGCATCAAGGCCGGCTTCCCGCCGCTGCCCGCGACCGCCGAGCAATTGAAGGCGAGCGTGACCGCCTTCGAGAAGCATGCCGGACGCAGCGTGACGCCGGGCGGCCTGCTCGCCGAAATCGGCCAGGTCCTGGAACGTGCGCCGGAATTGAGCATCGACCGGCTCGAATGGCTGCAGAGCAGTGTTCCCGAGGACACCATTCAGACCGCCGGCGCACGGCAGGGAATGCCTGCCGCCGCCGGCTCGGCCGCCGACGCGCCGCCCGAGCGCTTCGAAATCGCGGTGCTGCACGGCAGCCTCGCGGGCGAGGCCGCCAGCAGCCCGCGCAGCGCCCTCGATACCGCCGAACGGATCGCCGATGCGCTGCGCGGCATCCGCGGCAGCCGGGTTGCGGTCCTGCGCGCACCGGTCGACGTCTCCCCCCAGGGCCGGCTGGACGGCACGGACAACCCGGGGACCGCGGAGGCGGTGCCGACCGACAGGATGGCGCTCAGCCTGCGGATCAGCCGGCGGATCGGGCCTGAACGATGACGTCGACCTTCTCCCACCTGCGCTGGGCAGTGATCGGCGCCGTCGCGATCGCCGCCTGCGGCGGTGCTGCCGGCTATCTCGGGATGACACGCCATGCGGACGCCAAGCGCGTCTACGAGGCCGCGCAGGCGGACTTCCGCGAAACCCGCGCGCGGCTGGACAGCGTGTACGGCGAGCGCCAGGAAATCGACAGCTATCTCGCGCGCTACAACAACCTGCGCGCGATCGGCGCCCTCGGCAACGAAAGCCGGCTGGACTGGATCGAGCGCCTGGCGTCGATTCGCGACGACCTGAAGCTGCCACGCCTGGCCTATACGGTCGGGCCGCGTCAGCCGGACCCGCTGTTTCCCGACCCGTCGGCCGGCCTGCTGTTCGAGGCCAGCACGATGAAGCTCGAATTCGTCGTACTCCATGAGGGCGACGTGATCGAGATCATCCGCCGTCTGCGCTCCCCGCCGATGGGGGTCTTCGAGGTACGCAACTGCGCCGTGTCGCGCCGCGACGCGCGTGCGGTCAACGTCGCGGCAGGGAGCGGCGGCCGCCTCGAAGGCGAATGTCAACTCGAATGGATCGCGTTGACCGGCGCGAAGGCGCCGGAGCCGGCGCCGCGCGAGGGATCATGAACGCCTGGCACCCGATCCTCGCGGCGCTGGTGCCGACGGCCCTTGCAGTCCTCACGGTTGCCGCCGTCGCCGCGCAGGAACCGGCAGCGGCGCAGCGCGCGGCACCCGAGCTGGGTCGGCTGTTCCATTCCGCGGCCGAGCGCGCGGCGCTCGAAGCCGACCGCGGGCGGGCCGGCAAGGCCGCCGACGAACCCGACCGGCCCCAGCACGTCACCATCCAGGGCGTGCTCACCCGTCCGGGCACCGGCGCGCTGGCGATAGTCAACGGCCGAGTCGTCGGTCCCGGCGAGCGTGTCGACGGCGTGACATTTCGCGCCCTGACCGACGGCAGGGTACGCATCACCACCGCCGACGGCAGGGTGCACGTGGCGAGAGCCGGACAGACTGTCGACCTTACGACAGGGGGGACGCGCGAGGCATTCGAGGTGCCGGGCGGACGCGCGGACGCGCCGCGCGAAGCCGGCTTGCCGGTACCCTTCGTCAGCGGCGGCCAGGAGCGGCCGACCCTCGAGAAGGTCGTCAAGCGCGCACCGACGAAGAAGGCACGGCGCGGCGGCGGGAAGCGTCCGCGCCCGGGCGCCGTGCCGCCGCGAAAGCCGGCCGAGCCGGCCGCGCCGCGCGCGCTCCCGCCGGCGGTCGCCCCCGGGATGGGCAGCGCGGCGCCGGCCATTCCGCCGCCGGTACCGCGCAGCAACTGACCGCCCGCCGCACACGCACGAGCCCCTGCTGGCGCGGAAATTGCGGTGCGGTTGCCGTGACGACGTTACCTCCGATCCGGGTTCCCCGTGGCCGTGCGATGTGCCGGCAGCGCGGCGCCGTACTGCTGGCGTTCGCATTGCTGCTCATCCTCGGCAGCGCATGGATCGGCTTGCGCCTGCTCGGCGGCCAACCCGCGCCGGGCCGGAGCGCGTCGGCGCTGATCGAAGCGCGCCACGCCCTGATCGCGGCCACCGCGGCCGCCACCGCGCCCTACGTCCTGATCGCCGGGGTGAACAGCCCCGGCCGCCTGCCATCACCCGACTTCCTCGATCCGGCCGGCGGTCCGCCCAATGTCTACGACGGCATCGCCAATGGGGCATGTGCCCGGTCCACCTGGGCGTTCGGCTCGACGCTGACCACCCTCGGCGGACCGGCGGGCGTTCCGCCATCGCTGCGCTGCTTCGGCCGGCTGCCGTGGGCGAGTCTCGGCCTGGGCGGCTATGCGGCGGTGCCGGCCAACGATCCGCTCGGGCAGATCCCGTGGTACGCGATGTCTGCGAATCTCACCGACGCCTGCATCAACGCCCTCAATCCCGGCATTCTCAACACCAGCTACGCGGCGTTCGCCACCGGCACCTGCGATCTGGTGACCTCGCCGTCGCGCCCGTTTCCCTGGATCACCGTACGCGACCCGAAGGGCAACCTGCTCACCGACCGCGCGGCGGCCGTCCTGATCCTGCCGGGGCCGCCGCTGGCCGGTCAGACCCGTCCGGCGAGCCCCATGCGCGGACCGGCCTCGTATCTCGACACCGTCACCGTCACCGCGTCCTGTGCGCAGCCCTGCGTACCGGGCACCTACGACAACGCGCGCTTCAACTGGCCGGACAACGTCGGGCTGAGCTTCATCCAGTGCGCCGCGCCGGGCAAGGTGCCGACCAGCGACCCGAGCTTCGCGCAACCCTACAACTGCAACGACACTCTGGTCTACATCACCATCGACGAGCTCATGGAAATCGCGGAGCGCCGCGTCGGCGAATATGTCGCCGGCGCACTGCGCGCCTATTTCGCGATCAATCTCTACTTTCCCTACGCCGCGCCGCTGTCGCAACTCGCGGCCGCGGTGCGCGGCCAATGCGAGAGCGGCGTCCTCGAGGGGCTCGTGCCGGGCAAGGCAACCACCGGCGCCAACCCGGGGCCGTGCGGCCACCCCGAGTTTGCCGGCAGCCTGCTGGGCTGGTTCAACACCAACCTGTGGGGCGACTATCTCATCTACAAGGTCGTCGCCGACTGCACCCAGCCGTCGCCGGCGGCCAGCGCTTCCGCCGAATGCGGCGGCGCGAGCGGGGTTCGCCTGGCCGCCGGGCGCGCCGCACGGGCACTGGTCGTCGGCGCGGGCGCCCCGATCGCCGTCGCTCCGTTCGCCGCCTCGCGCGCGGCGGCCCAGACGCGACCATCCGCCGTACTCGCGGATTACCTTGACAGCGTGGAGAACACGAACGGCGATACGCGCTTCGACCCGCCCACGGCGGCGCTGAACCGCTCCTACAACGACAAGACCGTGGTGGTGGCCCCATGAAGGCAATCCGATCGCAGAACGGGTTCACGCTCACCGAGATCGCCATCGTCATGCTCATTCTCGGCCTGGTGATCGCGGCGGGCATCACGCCGCTGACCCGCCTCATCCAGTCCTCGCAGATCGCGTCGAACCAGGAACGCCTGGAAGCCGCGCGCGAGGCGCTGCTCGCGTTCGCGGCCGTCAATGGACGATTGCCCTGCCCGGACCGGACCGGCGACGGCATCGAGGACCAGCGCACCCTCGCCGACCCGGTCGGCTTCGGCTGCGCCGGCAACCTCTATGAGGGGTTCCTGCCGTGGGCTACGCTGGGCGTGCAGCAGACCGACTACTGGGGCACGCGCCTGCGCTATCGCGTCAGCGTGCAGTTCACGCGCGCCGGCGCCGACCCCGCATGGACCTGCGGCACGGTCAATGGCCAATCGCTGGCGGGCACCACGCTGGCCGGCTGCACGGC
>JAEUOS010000004.1 GCA_016790695.1 Burkholderiales bacterium | reverse complement strand
GGCTGCGATGTCCGGCGTGACCACGGCGCCGCGGTGTCCGGTACCGCGGCGCGTCAGCGCGTCACCCAGCCGCCGCACACCGGGAACACCTGGCCGACGAAGCAGCCGGCGGCGTCGCCGCACATGAAGGCGGCGAACTCGGCGTCCTCGCGCGCGGCGACCAGGCGGCCGAGCGGCACTTCGCGCTGCAGGCGTTCCTGGAAGCGCGGGTTGGCCTTGACGCTGTCGGGAAAATAGGTCGGCGTGTCGACGAAATTCATCGCCAGCGCATTGACCTGCACGTTGTGCGGCGCCATCTCGACGCCCAGCGCCTGCACGTAGGAGAGCTGCGCGCCGCGCGCCGCGCTGTAGGTGGAGGCGCGCTTCATGCCGCGCAGTGCCGAGGCGCTGCCCATGACGAGGATCCGGCCGCTGCGGCGCGCGATCATCGCCGGCAGCACCGCCTTGCACAGCCGCGGCAGCGGGTCGACGATGGCGCCGAACACGCGCCGCCACTCGTCGTCGCCGACCTCGACGGCCGGGGTCGACGGCGCCGGTTCGGCGAGATTGGCGACGAGCACATCGATGTGGCCGGCCGCCGCGACGACGCGCGCCGGCTCGGCCGGATCGATGAGCGCCTCGTGGCTCGCGATCACGGTGGCGCCATGCGCGGCCAGCACCTCGCACAGCACCGGCGCGATGAAGTGCCCGGCATGGGTCACGAGGATGCGCTTGTTCTCCAGGCTGCGATCGGTCATGCGGATTTCCTTCTTGGACAGGGGGTTCGGGGGCAGGTTGTGCCGCGGCCCGCGCACCGGGCGCGCCGCGGGCCGGACGCATCAGGTGGCGAGCATGCCGCGGCGCGGGCTGGCGCTGGCGTAGGTGGCCGCGGACACGGGGGCGCCGGCCGCCGCGAGCGCGGCCCGGTGCCGGTCGATCGGCGTGCGCAGGCACAGTTCCTCGAACGCGCGCAGGCCGTCGAAGCCGGGATGCGCGAGGGCGCGCGCGACGAAGGCCGCGGTGCGCGGCCAGCGCGCGGCATCGACGCCGACCCGCGCGAAGGCGGCGTTGCGGAAGAAGCTCGCGACCGCGATGTCGGCGACGCACAGGTCGCCGAACAGCCAGCCCGCGGCCGGCAGCTGCGACTCGAGATAGTCGAGCACCTGCGGAACCTCCTCCTCGAGCGCGCGCTTTAGCAGCGGCGCATCCTCGGCCTCGCCCCAGACGAAGCGGCGGATCGCCACCTGGTTGAACAGGTGCCAGACGAACACCTCGCCCATGCGGGTGTCGGCGTACTCCTCGATCCAGCGCGCGCGGGCCCGCAGCGCCGCGCCGGCCGGGAACAGGCGCGGTTCCGGGTAGCGCTCGTCGAGGTATTCGCAGATGACCGTGGAATCGGCGAGCGTCACCGCGTCGTCGATGAGCACCGGGACGCGGCGCACCGGGCTCACCGCGCTGAAGCCGTCGTCGCCGTAGAAGGGAACGATCGGGTCGATCTCGTAGGCGATGCCCTTGACGTGCAGGCAGACCAGCACCTTGCGCACGTAGGGCGAGAGGTAGGAACCGACGATGCGCGTGGCGGCGGCCATGGCGGCGTCCGGGCGGGTGTCCAAAGGCATCCGGGGGCGCGCGCGGCTACTCGCCGGCCGCGCAGTTGACCATCCAGCACACGCCGAAACGGTCGGTGCAGCTGCCGAACAGCGCACCCCAGAACATGTCCTGGAGCGGCATCTCGATCCGGCCGCCGTCGGCGAGCGCGGCAAACAGCCGGCGCGCCTCGGCGCGGGTGTCCGGTTCGAGGTTGATGTGCACGCCGTTGCCGTGCCGGACCGAGAAGCCCATCGATTCGGGCGCGTCGGTGCCCATCAGGACGTGCCCGCCGAGGATCGGCAACTCGACGTGCATGACCAGATCGCGGTCGGCAGCGGCGAGCGGCGGCTGGCCCGGCTGCGTCGGTGCCTCGCCGAAGCGGTGGATCGGCCCGGTGAACTCGCCGCCGAACACGGTGCGGTAGAAGGTGAACGCGGCCTCGGTGGTGCCGGGAAAGTTCAGATACGTGCTGACGCGGGCCATCGCGGGGTCTCCGGGAATCGCGCGGGTTCGGCGCAAGCGGCGATGCTACCGCAGGCGCGCACCGGCGCGTCAGCCGGTCGCGCCCTCGTCGCCGCCGCAGACGCGGGCGAACCAGGCCTCGTGGGCGCGGGCGTCGTCGGCGAAGCCGGCGTTGACCAGCAGGTCGCGGGTGTCGATGCGGTAGAGCTGCGCGGCCGCCGCGAAGCTTCGCTCGCCCTCTGCCGCGAGGCGGATCACGGCGAAGTGCACCCGATCGAGCGCCGCCGTGCTCGCCGGGCCGGTGAGCGCCGGCGCTTCCGCGCACAGCGCGAACACCCGCGCCTGCAGCGCCACCGGCACGAGGCGCGCGATCAGGCGCGCGGCGCGGGGCGAGAGCGGCACGGCCATGGCGGCGCCGTGCCGTCAGCCGGCCAGGGGCTTGACCATCAGCACGGCCGATGCCGGGCAGAGGGCGGCGAACTGGCGTGTCGCGCGGATCGATGGCGGCGCGGCCCCGCGCGCGATGGCGCGGTAACCGCGCGCGGCGAACCAGTCGGCGGCGCCGTCGGTCAGCAGGTAGATCGCGGTCGCACGGCGCGCACGCGCGTGCGCTTCGGCGGCGGCGACCAGGCGCGCGCCCAGGCCCTGGCCGCGCGCCGCCGCGGCCACCGCCAGCGAACGCAACAGGGCGACGTCGCCCGCGAACTCGAGCCCGACCACCCCGGTCGGTGCCGCGGGATCGCCGCTGAAGAAGAAGTCGGCGAAATGCGCGACGTCGAGGTCGGCAACCGGCAGGGCGCAGGCCGCGAGCAGCGCGAGCGCGCCCGGCGCCTGCGGGTGGCGCCGGATTTCCATGGCAACGGCTTGCGGGGTACGCATGCGGATCAGAACGGCTCGCCCCGGAGCAGGCGCCCGTCGCCGTCGGCATGCAGGACAAGGTGCTCCTTGAAGTCGAGCAGGCGAAAGCGCCGCGCCGGGTCGGCGCTGGCAAGGAAGTGCAGAAGGTCCTCCTGGTTGAACCAGGTCCGCGCGACGAGGCGCGGCGGCGCAGGATCGACCTGGATGGCCGCGTAGCGGCTCGCCGGGTGGCGAGCGAAGCCCACCGGGATCTCGATGCCGTGCGCCTCGCAGTAGGCGCGGATGCGCGCGGTATAGCGTTCTGCCATGCGTGTCACCCGTGGCCGTCGGGCCGCGCC
Organism: Burkholderiales bacterium; assembly: GCA_016790695.1. Classification (GTDB taxonomy): domain Bacteria; phylum Pseudomonadota; class Gammaproteobacteria; order Burkholderiales; family JAEUOS01; genus JAEUOS01. Next base: position 60,368 of record JAEUOS010000004.1, on the reverse strand, counting down.
GTGCCGAATTTCTCGCGGAACGCCTGCCGCGCGCCGCCGTAGAAGACCAGCAGCTGGTCCTCCGGCACACGCGCGACGGTGATGCCCTGCGCCGCGGCGCGATCGACCAGCGTGTCGGCGGCCAGTCCCGCGGACAGCAGCAGGGTGTGGGGCCAGCCGTCCTTGTGGCGGCGCGCCTCGGCGAGCAGTTCGTCCGTCTCCACGGTCGACGGCTGCCCGGCGGCGACGGCGACCGGGACCGCGCCCAGGATGAAGCCGCTCGCGGCGTCCATCAGCGCCACGAAATGGAAGTCGCCATCGCGCGCGGTGCGGACCGGCGCATCGCTCAGGCGAAACGCGATCCATGCCTCGTTGACCGCGAACTGGTCCGGGGCGAGCATCAGGCGGTCCCGGCGCGCGGCCCGCGGTCCCGCGTGGCGGCACCGATCGTCATTTGCCGACCCGGCGCAGCGGGCCGAAGCAGTTCTCGAGGGTCGCCTCGTAGCAGACCAGGTGCATCGGCTCGGTGCGGTGGAAGGCCACGTACACGGTGTAGGGCTTGGCGAGTTCGGTCGCGGTCGATCCGGCGTCGGAGCAGTCGCGGCCGCCGTTGGTCCTGAGGGTCCGGCCGGTGAGGGTGAAGAACCCGTTGTCGTCCGGCGTGCCGGAAACCTCGTACCGGCCGCTCGCCACCTCCTTGCCGCTGGTCACGGTGAAGGTGCCGTCCCGGCGATAGACATAGGTCTCGGTGCATTTGTTGACCGGGCGGGTCCAGGTCCAGCGCCCGACAAGCGACTGCACCTGCGCGAGCACCGGGTCGGCGGGCCAGGCAAGGAGGACGGCGAGTCCCGCATGCACGCGGACGATGGCGCTGGCGAGGCGGTTCATGGCGCGCTCAGAACGACGAGCCGTCCTTGCGCGTGAACTGCCAGGCGCCGGCGACCAGGGTGGCCTGGATGTCGTCGTCGGGATAGGTGGCCGCATCGCCGGGCGTGCGGTCACCGACCTCGAGGTACACGACCTCCGCGTCGGTCTCGTTGTGCAGGCAGTGTGCGTCGCCGGTGCCGGCCCGGAAGCCGGCGCACATCCCGGGCGCCAGCCGGGTCCGCCCGGCATCGGTGCAGAGCGTCGGGTGGCCCGAGAGGATGTAGACGAACTCGTCCTGCCGGCTGTGCGCGTGCCGCAGTGCCGAGAATGCGCCGGGCGCCAGGCGCGTGAGGTTGACGCCGAAATTGGCGAGGCCGAACGCCTCCCCGAGCGCGCGCTTCTCGCGTCCGGCCATGCGCGAGGCATACGGCTCGGGATAGTTCGACGGCCGCGTGCGCGGGGCGACGTCGCTGGCGCGGAGGGCGGGTGGAGTGGGAGGCGACATGGGGCAGCGCGATCCGGGGGGCGGTGTGCAGCGTGGCAGGGTACCAGCGATAGGCTCAGGGCTCGGCGGTATCGGGCGGGCCGACAGGAGAACGAGGCACTGCTTCCCGGCTTCGGTACCGACACCGCGAAAGGCAATCAGAGGGGTCATTCATCCCAGAGTCGCATCGGTGCGCGTCCCGGAGGAAACTCGACAACGCGGCGACCATCACGAGCCAGCAATCCACGCGGCGCCTGCCCCGCCCACATTCTCGCCGACACGAGGAACGCGGCACCAACCACAATCGCGACGCCCGCCAGAAGCGGGTCAAGCCGGGCGAGAGGATACGTCGCGATGATGGCCAGGCCGCCAACACACAACTGCGCGTTCACAAATGCGCGACGATACTTCGGCAGATGATCGACCGACGTCCTCTCGTAGACCGTTGCGAGCGCAATACATCCCGCCAGAAAGGCGAGTTTCAGCAGGGTTTCCTTGATCGAACTCTCGGAGAATCCGCTTTCCAGGATCGGCTGCAGCAGATACGGCACGAGCTCCAGGCAAAGGTACGCAAGCGCAAGCGTGTAAGTCACCCGTCGAATCGAACGCGGTACGCGCCTCGACCGGGAGGGCGGATCGCCATGGCCCGGCGCGCGGAGTCGGCTGCGGGTCGCAGGTTCGCTCAGGGTGGTGTGCTCAATCTCGGTCGAGAGCATGTTTGCGGAAAGCGAGAGTCTCCGGGGCGACCGCCATGAACGCGAATGCGATGGGTGCGCTGGCCCAATCATACTGCGAGGTGCGCGCTCCGCTCGGCGCGCGGGGACGGCGCGCGGGGTCAGGCAGCGGCACTTCCGAACAATGCCGCTGGGCCGACACGGCGGCTTGGCTGAGAGGCGCTCTCGAGCATGCTCAGTGTCCTGGGCCTGATCGGCGTCGCTACAGTGATCTTCTTGCTGCGCGTCAAGTCGAAGTAGGGCGGGCCGAGCGGACCGGGCGGGTCGGGCGCGCGGGCCCGTACGCTGGCGCGCGCAGTTGGTGCGATCATCTCGCTTCTGGGCCGCGCCGTGCGGCGGCCCGGTGCTTCGCCAAGATGGCGTGAGTCCTCCGGTGCCCGGAACGAACGTCGCAGTCGACCGAACTGCATGGATGGAATGACACTCCGCATGAATCCAGGTGCCCGACCCGCGATGCGAAGACCCGCGACCATCATTTCCCTGCGCGCCTTGGTGCTGCCTGCCGTTGCCGCGTTGATGCTTTCGACAGGCACGTCGGCCCAGACCTGCGCGATCACGCCATCCTCCGACGCCCTGCGCCAGATCGTCCAGTGCGTCAGCGGCGGCGACTGCCGCGGCAGGCGCGTGGTCGAGCGCGAAAACCTCGGGCCGGGCTGCGAGGCGGAGATCGAGGTCTGGTCCTGGCACTCCGCGCGGCGCGCCGTGGCGATTCGCGACCGCAAGATGTGCCATTCGCGCCGCAGGAGCCCGCCGGACCCGCGCTTCGTGCACGGGCTGCTGCTGCCGGTGGCGCAGCTGTGCGGGGTCGAGGAGGCGGCGCTGTACGCGAGCGACGGGGCGCACCGGCACCTGTGGCAGGACGCCTGGGACGCGGCGCGCGCGCGGCTGGCCGAGGACGAGATCGTGCTCGCGATCAACCCGCCGACGCTGCGCTCGCAGACCCACCTGCACATCCACCTCATGCGCGGCAACGGGCGGCCGTTCCCGGCGTCTGCCGAGGTGGTGGCCGACCTGCGCGAGGTGTGGGCGGCGGCCGACCGTGCCTGGCGGCGCGACGGCGGGGCGGCCGGACGCAACTACGGCATCGCGGTGCGCAAGGCGGGCACGGGCTATGCGGTCGCGGTCGAGCCGGGCATGCCGGCCAACCGGGCCAACGTCGAGGACCGCTACGGCATTGCCGAGGATTAGGCCCGCGCGGGCCGGCTACTGCAGGCGCTCGTAATTGGTCAGGAAGTCCTCGGGCGGCGGCACGGTCGCCCACTGGTAGAGCGAATCCGGACCGGCTTCGGCGACCTCGACCTGCCACGGCGATTCCTCGGGGATGAAGTCGATGTCCCAGAACAGCTCGTTCAGGCCCATCCACGGGTCGCGGACGTAGTGGAAGTAGTTCGAGCCGTAGATGTGCCGGCCGACGCCCCAGCCGTCCTTGTAGCCCGCGGCGATCAGGCGCTCGGCGCACAGCTGCAGCTGGTCGAGGTTGCCCATTTCCCACGACAGGTGGTGCAGGCCCGGCGCCTCGCTGGCGGCGAGCGCGAGCGTGTGGTGGTCCGAATCGCCGCCGCAGCGCAGGAACGCCACCATGTCCGCGCCGATGCGGTCGGACAGCTTCATGCCCAGCACCTCGGTGTAGAAGCGCACGTCGCGGTTGACGTCGGTGCTGAACTTGAGCAGGTGGCCGAGCTTGCGCGGCTTGGCCTCGACCTGCCGATGCGGCGCGCCGCGCCGCGCGACGCGGTGGTAGTGGGTCCCGGGATTGTTGATCTCGACCGCCGGCCGGGTCTGCTCGGCCGGTTCGGCGGCGCGGATGTTGAGCAGCACGCCGTCCGGGTCGGCGAGCCAGAGGCCGCCCGCCGGCGCATGCGGCGGCGCCTCGCGCAGCGCCACGCCGTGGCTCGCGAGGTGGTCCAGCAGGAACGGCAGGTCGCCTTCGCGCGTGCCCCAGCCGACCCAGGCGAGCGACTTCCTCGGTCCGTGGATCAGGCGCACCTGGTCCTGGGCGCGCCCCGGGCAGCGCAGCACCACGCTGCCGTTCTCGACATGCGACTCGAGTCCCATGGCGGTGTAGAACGCATGGCCCGCCTTGAGGTCGGGCACGTTGAGGGCGACATGCTGGAGCGATCGGATCATCGCGGCGGCCTCCGGGCTGGTTTGACGACGGGCACGCAAACGCCTGCGATCTTCCGCCGCGGCGCCGGAGGCGATGTTGACCTGGGTCAAGACCCGGCCGCGCGCGGCGCCGCGCAGGGCCGAATGTAACGACTTGAAAATCCGCTTGGAAGCCGGGGCCGGTTTTCGCTATCTTCCGGGCGTCGCCATGCCGGGAGTGCCGTTGCCATGATTCGAATCACCGCCGCCACCGCCGCCGTTGCCTGCCTGCTCGCCAGCGGCGCGCACGCCACCGGGCTCGCCACCTGCGACTCCGGTCCGCAGGAAAAGTGGCAGCCGCAGGCCCGGCTGGAGGCGCAGCTCAAGGAGCGCGGCTGGCAGATCCGCCGCATCAAGATCGACGGCGGCTGCTACGAGGTCTATGCGCTCAACGAGAAGGGCGAGCGGGTCGAGGCCTACTTCCACCCGCTCACGCTGGCGCCGGTGCCGACGTCGCGCTCGCGCTGATGGCGGCTGACGCGCCCGCCACCGTGCGGGTCTGGGACCCGCTGGTGCGCATCGGCCACTGGGTGCTCGTCGGAAGCGTCATCGTCGCCTGGTTCACCCGCCACGGCGGCGCCGTGCACGAGTGGGCCGGCTATGTGGTGCTGGCGGTGGTCGGGGTGCGCACGCTCTGGGGCGCGGTCGGGCCGCGCCATGCGCGCTTCACGCAATTCGTGCGCCCGCCGGCGGCGACGCTGCGCTATGCGGCGCTGGTCGCGCGCGGCCGCGAACCGCGGCACCTCGGCCACAACCCGCTGGGCGGCTGGATGATCGTCGCGCTGCTGGCCGCGGCCGCGCTCGCCGCGGCCAGCGGCTGGCTCTACACGACCGACCGCTTCTGGGGCGTCGAGTGGGTCGAGGAACTGCACGAGGGGCTGGCCAACCTGCTGTTCGTGCTGGCCGGCGTGCACGTGGCGGGCGTCGTCGTCGAAAGCCTGCGGCACCGCGAGAACCTGGTCGCGGCGATGGTCCATGGCCGCAAGCGCGCGCCCGCGCCCGGGGACCGCGACTGACCTAGGAGAACTTGCCGGTCACCCAGTACATGCCGATCCAGGGCTGCCAGACCACGATCGCCAGCCCGATCAGCATCAGGATGATGAACGGCACCGCCGCGCGGCACAGCAGGCCGAACGGCTGCTTGAAGGCGCTCATCGCGACGATCAGGTTCAGCCCCACCGGCGGGGTGAGGAAGCCGATCTCCAGGTTCAGGATCATGATCAGCCCGAACACCACCTTGTCGTAGCCGTAGGACGCCGCCATCGGCGCGAGCAGCGGCGCCAGCACCAGGATCGCCTCGCCGGTGGTCATCAGGCAGCCGACGCCCAGGAGCAGGAGGTTGACCAGCAGCATGAACGCCAGCGGGCTGGAGATGTAGCCCTGCACCCACTCGACCATGTGCACCGGCACGCGGTGCTCGATCAGGATGATGTTGAGCGACAGGGCCACTGCCAGCACCGGGAACAGCGAGCCGCCGAGCTTGGAGGTCTCCAGCACGACGTCGTAGAACACGCCCATCTTGATCTCGCGGTGCACGAACACCTCGATGATGATGGCGTAGCCGAGCGCCACCGCCGCCGCCTCGGTGGCGGTGAAGAAGCCGGAGTAGATGCCGCCCAGGAGGATCACCGGCATCAGCGCCGCCCACACCCCCTCGCGCAGCGCGATGCCCAATTCGCGCCAGTCGAAGCGCTCGGTCGGCATGTGGCGGTTGAACCAGATCGCGTAGGCCGCGAGGATCACGGTCAGCAGCAGGCCGGGGCCGACGCCGGCCTTGAACAGGTCGGTCACCGAGGTCTCGGTGACCAGGCCGTAGATGATCATCGGGATCGACGGCGGGATGATGATCCCCAGCGTGCCGCCCGACATGATCGCGCCCAGGGCGAACTTGTTGTCGTAGTTGGCCTGGCGCATCGCCGGATACATCACCGTGCCGATCGCCAGCATGGTCACGATCGACGAGCCGGAGATGGCGGCGAACAAGGCGCACGAGAGCACGCAGGCGACGCCGAGCCCGCCCGGCAGCGGCTTGGTGAGCGCGGCCATGATGCGGATCAGCCGCTTGGCGGTCGTGCCCTTGGTCATGATCGCGCCGCACAGGATGAACATCGGGATCGACAGGATCACCTCCTTGTCGAGCGCGACCCACATGTCCTCGATGATGTAGTCGAGCTGCCCGCGCCCCCACACCAGGTGCACGAACGCCGCGACCGCCAGCAGCACCACGAGCAGCGACTGGCGCAGCACCAGGAGGAGCAGCACCAGCGCGACCAGCAGCAGGGCCATCATTCCTGGAACTCCGGCGGCAGCGGCCGCAATCCCGGCCAGATCGCGAAGCAGAAATAGCGCCCGGCCGCCGACAGGAAGCCCAGCGGGATCGCGAGCTGGATCGGCCAGACCTTCCAGTTGAGGATCGGCACCAGGAGACCGGTCTTCATCGACGACTCCACGAACAGCCACGCCACCCACGCGACGCCGACCAGGAACACGCCGGCGAACAGGTCGGAGAAGCGGTTCATGCCGTCATTCCACGTCGCCGGCACCCAGGAGAACGCGACGCGCGGCACCAGGTGGCTGCCGGTGGCGGTGGCGATGCCGATGCCGGCATAGCTGCCGATCACCAGCGCATAGACCGAGAGCTTCTGCGAGCCCTGCACGCCGAGCGCGCCGACCGTGAATCCCATCTGGCGCAGCGCCGGGGCGAGCAGCTCGCGCCCGACCACGTCGACGAGCAGCAGCACGGCGATGAAGGCGAAGGCGACGACCGCGATCCAGCACTCCGCCTTGTGCCACGTCTCGACCAGCGCGCGCGCGCCGGCCGGCGCCGGCGGGGCTTGCACGGCGGCGCTCATGCGCTCAGGACCTGCCTTCGCAACCCTTGCGCGCGGACTCGATCTGGCGGAAGAAACTCTCCGACTCGCCGCCGATCTCCTTGACCATCTGCGGCCAGGCCGGCGCCACCACCTTGCGCCACTCCTCGCGCTGCGCCGGGGTGACCTGCACCACCTGGCCGCCGCCCTTCTCGTGCACGCCGCGGATCATCGCCTCGAACGCGCGCGCCTCCTTGCGCTGGTTCGCGGTCGAGTCGCGCGCGGCGGCGCGCATGATCGCGTCCTGCTGGTCCTTCGACAGGCGGTCGAAGATGCCCTTGTTCATGATCACGAAGGCGGGGGAACTCCACATGTCCAGGCGCGTGAGCACCGGCGCGATCTTGTTCAGGCCCGACGGGACGTAGAAGGTCGCGGGCGTGCCGGTGAGGTCGACCGCGCCGCTCTGGAACGCCGGCGCCCATTCGGTGATGCCGAGCGGCGAGGAATTCGCGCCGAGCGCGTTCCAGAACACCGTGTACATCTTGCTCGAGTACGCGACCGCCTTCACCCCCTTGACGTCGGCGGGCAGCACGTAGGGCTTCTTGCCGACGATGTCGATGGTGCCGATGTCGGTGAAGCCGAGCAGCTGCACGCCTTTCCTGGCGAGCAGGGCCGTGATCTGCGGCGTCAGCGCGTCGATGGTGCAGTCGGACTCGGCGATGGTGCGGAAGTAGAAGGGCAGGATCAGGTTCGCCACCTCGGGCACCACCAGCGCCATCGCGCCGCTGGCGAAGCCGCCCATGTCGATGCGGCCGCGCGCGAGCTGCTGGATGGTGTCCTGCTCGTTGCCGAGCTGGGCGGCGATGAACGCCTCGACCTTGACCGCGCCCTTGCTCTCCTCGTCGACGTACTTCTGGAAGCGCTCGATCTGCGTCACCCAGGGCGTCTTCGGCGGCGCGCCGGAGGCATAGCGCAGCGAGACCGGCTTCTGCTGGGCGGCGACCGCGCCCGCGCCGGCGACGAGGGCGGCGGCAACCACGGCGGCAAGGGTACGCGGAACGAAACGGCGCGTCATCGATGTCTCCTCAACAATCATGTGGGCGTTGGCGCGAGGCGCGAACGGCAGGCGCCGCGCGCCTGTCGCGCGCTATTCTTGCAAAGAAATGGAACGTGCATTCGAGTTTCGGTGCTGCGACGCAGCAAGCTGCGGCGCACCCACGGACAGCGCGGCGATTCAGGAGCGCGCCTCGCAGGACTTGCGTGCCGCCTCGATCTGGCGGAACAGCGCCTCGGACTCCCCGCCGATCTCCCGGACCATCTGCGGCCAGGCCGGCGCCATCACCTTGCGCCACTCCTCGCGCTGCGCCGGGGTCACGTTGGCGATCTGGCCGCCGGCCTTCTCGTGCACGCCGCGGACCATCGCCTCGAACGCGCGCAGTTCCTTGCGGTTTTCGGCGGCGCTGGTGCGACTGGAGGCGCGCGCGAGCGCCTCGCGGTGCTCGGGCGCGAGCCGGTCGTAGATGCCCTTGTTCATCAGCACGAAGGCCGGGTTGCTCCACATTTCGAGCCGCGAGAGCACCGGCGCCACCTTGTTCAGCCCCGAGGGCACGTAGAACGTCGACGGCGTGTTCGCGGTGTCGATCGCGCCGGACTGGAACGCCGGGGCCCATTCGGTGATGCCCATCGGCGAGGAGTTCGCACCGAGCGTGTTCCACATGATGGTGCTCATCTTGGTGCCGTAGGAGGCGGCCTTGATGCCCTTGACGTCGGCGGGAACCACGAACGGGCGCTTGCCGGCGAGGTCGGAGACGCCGACGTCGGAGAACGAGAGGAACTGCAGGCCGCGGCGGCCAAGCAGGTCGGCGAGCGGCTTGGTCAGCGCGTCGAGCGTGCAGTCGGACTCGGCGACGCTGCGGAAATAGAACGGCATCACCAGCAGCGTGAGCTCCGGAACCACGATCGCGACCGCGTTGGTCGAGAAGCCGCCCATGTCGATGCGGCCGCGCGCGACCTGCTGCATGGTGTCCTGCTCGTTGCCGAGTTGCGCGCCGATGAAGCCGTCGATCTTGAGCGTCCCCTTGGTCTCCTCGGCGACCGCCGCCTGCAGGCGCTCGAGCTGCGTCACCCAGGGGGTCTTGGGCGGCGCGCCGGTGGTGTAGCGCAGCGCCACCGGCGGCTTCTGCTGCGCGGCGACCGGGGCGGCGGCAACCACGAGGGCAGCGGCCAGCAACGCGCCATGGCCTGCAGCGGATCGGACGGACATGGGAGTCTCCTTCGTCGTTGTCGCGGCCGGAGGTGGCGCGCTGTTCGAGGCATTTTTCCAGAGAAACGCGCGAGCGCAAGCAGTTCTTCTGCTGCACGGCAGCATCGCTTGGGGTTGTCCGCAGTTGCGCCGCCGGCACGGGTTGTGCCAGCATCCGCGCCGCCGCTGGCGGGTGACGCTGGCGGGTGCAATGGCGGGTGCGTTCGTGGGAAGACCGCGCGCCGTGACGCCCCCGCCATGCCGTTCCCGCGCCCCGCGCGTCCTTCCATTCACCTGCGGAACCCCGTCATGCAACTCGCCCGCCGCCTTTCGTCAGCCCTGGTCGTGATCGCCGCCGCCTCGCTCGCTCCGGGGGCGGCCGCGCAGCAGGGCTTTCCGTCCAAGCCGATCAAGCTGGTCGTCACCGTCAACCCCGGCAACACCGGCGACACGCGGTCGCGCCAGATCGCGGAGAAGCTTGGCCCCCTCCTCGGCGGCTCGGTGGTGGTGGAGAACCGCCCGGGCGCGAGCGGCAACATCGCCGCCGAGTACGTCGCGCGCGCGCCGGCCGACGGCCACACCATCCTGATGGGCCACGTGTTCAACATGACCTGGAACCCGGCGCTGCTCAAGATGTCGTTCGAGCCGGTCAAGGTGCTGACCGGGATCACGCTGGTCTCGGCCGGGCCGCCGCTGCTGGTGGCCCATCCGAGCATGCCGTTCAACACCGTGGGCGAGATGATCGCCTACGCCAAGGCCAATCCGGGCAAGCTCAACATGGGCGGCACCACCGGCGGCGTCGCCCACGTGGTCACGGAGATGATGAAGCAGAGCACCGGCGCCAACATCACGTTCGTGCCGTACAAGGCCGCCGGCGGCCAGATCACCACCGATCTCGTGTCGAACGTGATCCAGGTCTACTTCGACTGGACCGTCACGCTGCAGCAGCTGATCAACACCGGCCGCGTCAAGCCGCTCGGCGTGGCCGCGGACAAGCGCCTGCCGGTCGTGCCGAACATCCCGACCTTCGCCGAGAGCGGCTATCCGGGCGGGCTCGACGTGCCGTCGTGGCAGGGCTTCTACGCGCCGGTCGGCACGCCGCGCGAGATCCTCGCGCGCATCGCCGCCGAGACCGCAAAGGTGCTCAACATGCCCGAGATCCGGAATGCCTTCGAATCCACCGGCGCGGTGATCGGCGGCAACACGCCCGAGCAGTTCCAGGCGTTCACCCTGGCCGAGCACGAGCGCTGGGGCAAGGTGATCCGGCAGGCGGGCATCCGGCTCGACTGACGGCCGGCGCGGCGGGGCGGGCCGGCGGGCGGCCCAGGGCGCGCGTGCGGCGGCAGCCGCCGGACCTACTCCGCCCCTGCAGGGATGCGCTCGACACGCGCGGCCTCGGCGCGCAGGAGCGCCTCGAACTCGGCGCTGCGCGCGAGCGGCATGCTCTGCGCGCGCCCCACGATGCTGAGCGAGGCGAACGGGCGACCGCCGAGGTCGAGCAGCGGCACGCCGAAAGCGTGGATCCCCGGCACCAGGTCGCCAAGGTTCACGCCGAACCCGGCCCTGCGCGAGCGGCGCAGCATCCGTTGCACCGCGGCGCGTCGCGTCGGGCTGAGGCCCTGGAGTTGGCGCAGGTTGGCGCGCACGATGGGCTCCTGCTCCGCCTCGGGCAAGGCCAGAAGCATCGCCACCCCGCCGGCCGACGCCAGCAACGGGCGGCGCGTGCCCACCTCGATCGACAGGCCGATGATGGTGTCGGGGCCGGCGCGGTCAGCGCAGACGAATTCGGTGCCGCTGGGCAGAAAGAGCAGTGCCACCCCGGGCGAATTGCGGGCCAGGCGGGCGAGCGTCGGTGCGCACCGCGCGACGACGCCAGCCAGCCGCGGCACGGCCAGACCCAGTTCGAACAGCAGGGGGCCGGGCAGGTAGTGCCTGTCGCCGCGGCGCTGCTCGACCAGGCGCTCGCGTGCGAGTCCCGCAAGCATCCGGTGGGTGCTGCCCTTGTCGAAGCCGCACGAGGAAGCCAGATCGGTCAGGCGCCAGCCCTGCATCGGGCGCGTGGCGACCGCCTTGAGCAGCGCGACCGAGCGCGCAAGTGTCCGGGTGCCGCGGACGATGGAGTCCTGCATGGTCCTGCTCGGGGAGTGCGTCGCTGTTGATGCCCTGCAACAAGTTTTACATTGTAAAACATCGCTCGTGCTGCGTTCACCCCGGGCAATCCGCTTCATGCAACATTCGCGCACCGGGTCGTCCGCAAGCCCTTGCGAAGGCCGCGCCCGGGATCCGGACGAGGACTTCAGGCATGGACGTGGCGACGCGACATTCACTCGCAGAGTCGGTGGACCCGTTCCAGTTCTGCTATGACCAGGGCTGGACCGATGGCCTGCCGGTGATACCGCCCACCGAGGAGCGCGTGGCGGCGATGCTGACCGGCACGACGCTCGCGCCCGCCACGCTGGTGGCGAAGATCCCGCCCGGCTGGGGCAAGGCCACGGTCGAGAAGATCGCCGTCAATTGCGTCATGGCGGGCTGCCTGCCCGAGCACATGCCGGTGGTGATCGCTGCGGTCAGGGCGATGACCGATCCTGCGCTCAACCTGAACGGCATGCAGTGCTCGACGCACCTGTCGACGCCGCTGGTGGTGGTCAACGGACCGGCGCGCCTGTCCCTGGGCATGAACAGCGGTTCCAACGTGTTCGGCCAGGGCAATCGCGCCAACGCGACCATCGGTCGCGCGGTCAAGCTGATCCTCACCAACATCGGACGCGCGATTCCCGGCGTGACCGACAAGGCCACCCTCGGGCATCCGGGCAAGTACACCTACTGCATTGCCGAGAACGAGGAGCAGAGTCCCTGGGACCCCTTGCATGTCGAGCGCGGCTTCAAACGCGAGCAGAGCACGGTCACCGTGTTCGGCTGCGAGGCGCCGCACAACGTCAACAACCAGGCCAGCCAGAACGCCTTCGACCTCGCGTTCACGATCGCCGACACCATGGCGACGCTCGGCAAGAACATGTTCTACGCGCAGGGCGAGGTGATGCTGGTGGTCTGCCCCAGCCATGCGGAAACCATCGCACGCGACGGCTGGAGCAAGCAGCATTTCAAGGAATACCTCTACGAGAAGGCGCGCAAGCCGGTGCGCCTGGTGAAGCTTGGCGGCCTGTACGGGCGGGAGGTCAAGCGCAATTTCTGGCCGCGCTGGGTCAATCGGGACGACGACGACGAGATGGTGCCCCTGGTGCGGCGGGCCAGCGAGATCACCATCGTGGTCGCCGGCGGCACCGGTCGGCACAGCGCCTTTCTGCCCGGCTGGGCCACCCCGTCCGTCACCGTCGCCGTCGAATGACCGGGTGCGTCGACCCGCGCACGCCGACGGCTTCACGCCTGACCAACCCCACGAGGAGAAGCAGCACATGCCACTGATACTCATCGACCCGACCGCCGAAGAAGACAGCGAGAAGAAGGCGGGCGCCGCGCGCCTGGGCACGCTCAGCGGCAAGCGCATCGGGCTGCTTGACAACATCAAGCACAACGCCGAATACCTGCTCGCCGAGGTCGGTGAGCAGCTCGTGCGCGACTATGGGTGCGAGGTGCGGATGGTCCGGAAGAAGACCTACACCAAGTACGCCGAGCCGCACGTGCTTGCGGCGCTCGAGGATTGCGACGCCGTCGTCACCGCCATCGGCGATTGAGGGTCCTGCGTGTCGTGCAGTGTGCACGACATGTGGGAGCTGGAGCGCAAGGGCATCGCGACGGCGACCCTGTGCACGACCGGCTTCCGGAACGCCGGCATGAAGCAGGCGTCGATGCTCGGCATTCCCGGCCTGCCGATCGTCGACATCCCGTTTCCGTTCGCCTCCCTGCCGCCCGAGGCGGCGCGCGCGCGCGGGGCGGAGGCTTTCGCGGCGATCGTCGCCGCGCTCACCTCGAGCGAGGCCGCATGACGCGCACTGCGGGCAGGCGCGGGCCGCTGGCCGGCATTCGCGTGCTCGATTTCACGCGGGTGGTGGCGGGTCCCTATTGCACGATGCTGCTCGGCGACTTCGGCGCCGACGTCGTCAAGATCGAGGAACCCGGCGTTGGCGACGAGCTGCGGGCGCTGGGGCCGCCGTTCCTCGGCGAGGAAAGCGTCTTCTTCCTGAGCGTGAACCGCAACAAGCGCAGCGTGACGCTCGACCTGAAGGACGCCGACGCGCTCGCGAAGGTGCGCGAGATGGCCCGCCGCGCCGACGTGGTGGTCGAGAACTTCCGCCCCGGCGTCATGGACCGGCTGGGCCTGGGATACGCCTCGCTGCGCCGGCTCAACCCTCGCCTGATCTATTGTTCGGTCTCGGCGTTCGACGCCAGGACGAGCTACGGCGGCCGGCCCGGATACGACCTTCTCGTCTCGGGGGTCAGCGGCCTGCAGAGCGTGACCGGCGAGCCCGGGCGCGCCCCCTTGCGGCCGGGTGTCAACCTGGTCGACCTGACGGCCGGTACCAATGCCGCGCTGGGCATCCTGATGGCCGTGATCGCGCGCAACGCGACCGGGCGCGGGCAGAAGGTCGACGTTTCGCTGATGGACGGCGCGTTCGCCATTCTCGGGCAGCTGGCCGCCATCTACCTCAACACCGGCAATGTGCCGGCGCGCCGACCGCCGGAAGACCTGCATCCGCAGATCGTGCCGTACGGTACCTTCCTGGCGCGGGACGGGCGCTACCTCAACGTCACGGTGCCGAACAACAAGTTCTGGGGGGCGTTCTGCGCCGCGCTCGATCGCGCCGCGTGGGCCGACGACCCGCGTTTCGCGACCAACGCAAAGCGCATTGCCAACCGCGCCGTGCTCATCCCGCTGGTGGCCGCGCGATTCGCCGAGGACACGCGCAACCGCTGGATCAAGCGCCTGCTCGCGCGCGACGTGCCTGCCGGACCCGTCAACACCATCGACGAGGTCGTCAGGGATCGCTACATCGAGGAGGCGGGCATGCTCGTGCGGATGATGCATGCAAGCTGCGGCGAGGTGGTCACGCCCGCCATTCCGATCCGCATGTCGGCCACGCCGGGCCGGGTTCGCCTGCCGCCGCCGAGGCTAGGCGAACACAACGACAAGCTGCTGGGCCGCATGCGCAGACCGCGTGCCGGGTCAGGGCCGTCTCGAAACCGCTGAGGAGGAATCGCCATGCTCAAGCCGCTCCTTGCTGCCCTTGCGCTTCCGGTGCTCGTCGCCGGCGTCTCGACCGCTGTCGCGCAGGTCGCGGGTTACCCGTCCAAGCAGGCGCGCATCGTGGTTCCGTTCCCCGCGGGGGGCTCCACCGATCTGCTGGCGCGCCTGATGGGGCAGAAGATGAGCGAGGCCTGGGGCAGGCCGGTGGTCGTCGAGAACCGGCCGGGCGGCAGCGGATCGATCGCCGCCGAGTTCGCGGCCCGCTCCGCGCCCGATGGGCATACGATCTTTCTGGGCACCAGTGGCGACATGTCGGTCAACCCCAGCCTGATGCGCAAGCTCGGCTACGATCCCGAAAAGGACTTCGATCCGGTGGGACAACTGGCCTTGTCGCCGCTCGTGGTGACGACCCATCCGTCCCTGCCGATACGCACGGTGAAGGAACTGCTCGACACGGCCAGGGCGAAGCCGGGAAGCCTTTCCTACCTTTCGGTGGGCGAAGGCTCCGCTGCGCACCTCGCCGGGGAGATGTTCAAGAAGACCACCGGCACGGACATCGTCCATGTGCCCTACAAGGGCGGCGCGCCGCAGGTTGCGGCGTTGCTCGCGGGCCTGGAGCCGCAGTTTGGCTATGTGGTGATGGGGACGGCCATTCCGCACCTGCAGGCCGGCAAGCTGCGGGCGCTCGCCCTGACCACCGCGCGCCGCGCGCGCATGCTGCCCGACGTGCCGACGCTGGCCGAGGCAGGCGTGCCGGGATTCGACATCGGCAACTGGTTTGCCGCGTTCGTGCCGGCTGGCACGCCGAAGGAGATCGTGGCGTTTCTCAATGCCGAGAACGCGCGCATCCTGCGACTGCCGGACGTCGCTGCGCGGATGGCCGACCTCGGCTTCGAAACCACGCTTTCCTCTCCCGAGGAACTGGCGCGTCACCTCGCTTCCGAGATCGCCAAGTACCGCAAGGTGATCGCCGACGCCGGGATCGCACGCCAGTAACCGTGTCCGCGGCGCCGGGCGCGCCGCGCGCTGTCGGCCGTGTCGTGCCGCGTCGCAGTCGATCAGCGATGCGCCGGGCTCAGGTGCCGGAATCCGCGTCCGCGCGTTTCAGCGCCGGACCGATCTTGAACACCCCGGAGGCGCGCACCGCGGCGGTGCCGTCGGCGGTGACCAGGCACTGCGCGAAGACCAGCTTGCGCGTCACGCGCAGGATGTCGGTGCGTGCCTGGATCCACGAACCGAGCGGTGCGCTGGCGAGGAAGTCCGTGGTGAGGCTCACGGTGTGCATGAAGTGCGCGAGCTTGCCCTGGTAGTGCATCGCCATCACCATCGCCATGTCGACGAAGGTCATCAGCATGCCGCCGTGGCAGGTCTCGCCGGGGTTGCAGTGACGGCGCTCGACGCGCATGCCGACGATCAGGTGATCGCCCTCGCGGGCGCGGAAGATCGGGCCGTTGATGCCGACGAACATGTCGGTCGGACCGCTGTTGAGCAGTTTGAAGCCGGGCGGCGCGGCCGCAGCCGCGCGCGGAGGATCGCGTTGGGTCATGGTGTCATTGTAGGCGGCGCAGGCGGCGTGGACTGCTCGGATTCACCGACGCCGCCGTTCGACAGATCGAACGGCGGCGGCGATTTGACACTCGCTGGCCGTGCTCCTAACATCGAACGCGAAGCCGACGGCGGCGCGCGGTGATGCGCGCGCCGCCGCGATCGGCCAGGCACATGGAGAACAGCGTGAACGAACACAAGACAGGCAGGCGGCAGTTGATGGTGGCGGCACTGGTCGCGGCGGCGGCGGCGGGGATTGCCGACGTGCAGGCGCAGGCGCGCTTTCCCGAGCGGCCGGTGCGCATGATCGTGCCGGCCCCGCCGGGCAGCGGGCCCGATGCGCTGGGCCGCATCCTCGCGGCCCGGCTCGGCGAGGCCTGGAACCAGTCGGTGATCGTCGACAACGTCGTCGGCGCCGGCGGCATCCTCGGCCACGACCGCGGCGCCAAGGCGCCGCCCGACGGCCACACGATGCTGATGGGCCTGATCGGCCCGATGGCGGTGAGCGTGAGCCTGGGCGAGAAGATGCCGTACGATCCCGTCAAGGACCTGGCGCCGGTGACCCTCCTGGTCAAGCTCGCCAACATCCTCGCGGTGCACCCCAGCGTGCCGGCCAACAACCTGCGCGAACTGATCGCCTACGCCAAGCAGAACCCGGGCAAGCTGCGCTACGGGCATCCCGGCTCCGGCACCTCGAACCACCTCTCGGCCGAGCAGTTCAACCTGATGGCGGGGCTCAAGATCAGCGGCGTGCCGTACAAGGCGAGTTCGCAGATGACCACCGACCTGCTCGGCGGGCACATCGAGATGATGTTCCACAACGCGCCGGTGGTCCTGCCGCACATCCGCTCGGGCGCGCTGCGTGCGATCGCCATCACCAGTGCCCAGCGCGATCCGGCGGCGCCCGACATTCCCACGCTCGCCGAGGCGGGCCTGCCCGGCTACGAGGTCACGCCGTGGTACGCGATGTACGTGCCCGCCGGCACGCCGCCGGCGCTGGTCGCGCGCCTGAATGCCGACCTCGCGCGCACGCTGGCCCTCCCGGACGTCAAGAAGTGGATCGAGTCGCAGGCCGGCGCGGCCGGCGGCGGTCCGCCCGAGGCGCTCGCGGCCTTCCAGGCCGCCGAGACCGTCAAGTGGCGCACGCTGGTCAATGCCGCGGGGATGAAGGCGCAGTAGGGCGCGTCACGCCGCCGGCCTGCCGTGGGGCGCGGCACGTCGCCGGCCGGCCGCAGGGCGCGGCACCTCGCGGCCTGCCGCCGCGGCGGCGTCACGGCCGGCTGGTCAGGCGCGCGCCGAGGCGCAGCGCGGTTTCCCGCGTGTCGCGCTCGAGCGCGGCCAGGCGCTCGCCGTTGATCTGCTCCGACACGCAGACGATCGAGATCGCCTGGCGCGGCGCCTCCGCGGCGCCGACCAGGGCGGCGACGATGGTGAAGCCGCAGATGTAGTTGCCGACGTCGACCGCGAAGCCGTTCGCGCGCGCCGCCTCGACCTCGGCGAGCCAGTCCTCGAAGCGCGGCGCGGCCTGCCACTTGAGCGCGCCGAAGCGCTGCCGCAGTTGCGCCCGGTCGAGCCCCGAGTGCGCGGCGACGCAGCGGCCGGTGGCGCTGATGTAGGCGGGAAAGCGGCTGCCGACGCCGACCTGGATCTGCAGGAAGGTCGGCGCCTGGGCCACCGCGACGACCACCATGCGCTCGCGCGCGTCGAGCTCGACCGCGGTCGCGGTGGCGCCGTAGCGCCGCGCGAGCCGCTCGAGTTCGGGCTGCACCAGGCTCGCGAAGTGGCTCTTGCCGAGCATGTCGTGGGCCAGCGTCAGCAGGCCCAGGCCGAGCGCGTACTGCTTGCTGCGCGCGTCGACCTGCACCAGGCCGTCGTCGGCCAGTGCGCGCAGGATGTGCAGGCAGGAGCTAGGCACCATGCCGAGTTCGCGCGCGATGGCGTTGACGCCCATCGGTTCGCGCGCCGCCGCCAGCAGCTTGAGCACGCGGATCGCGCGCGTGACCGCGGGCGCCTGGTGCGGCGCCGCGGCGCGCGCGGCGCCCGCCCCGCCCGCCGCGCGGGAGGCCGGTGTGCGGGAGGCCGGTGCGCGCGTCATGTCGCGGCGTCCCGCGCGGCGTCGCCGGCCGCGCGGGCGATCGCCTCGCGGTGCTCGGGCGCGGCGATCGCGAGCATGGCCCGGACGCGCTCACGCAGCGTCCGGCCGCGCAGGTGCGCGACGCCGTGCTCGGTGACGACGACGTCGACGTCGCTGCGCGCCGTGGTCACCGGTCCCGACAGCGACGCGACGATGCGGCTGACGCTGCCGTCGCCCGCGGTCGCGGGCAGGGCGATGATCGACAGGCCGTCCGCCGAACGCGCCGCGGCGCGCACGTAGTCGACCTGGCCGCCGACCGCGCCGATGTAGTCGGCACCGAACGCCTCGGCATTGACCTGGCCGGTCAGGTCGACCTCGAGCGCCGAGTTGATCGAGACGAGGCGGCGCAGGCGCCCGAGCGCGGCGGCGCCGTGCGTGACCTCGGTGGGCGCGAGGCGCAGCGCCGGGTTGCGGTGCGCGAACCGGTACAGCCGCTGGGTGCCGAGCAGCACGCCGGCGACGGTGACGCCGGGGTCGACGCCCTTGTGCGCGTTGGTGACCACGCCGCGCTCGACCAGGTCGGCGACGGCGTCGCCGATCATGCCGGAGTGCACGCCGAGATCGCGGCGCGAGCCGAGCAGGCCCATCACCGCCTCCGGGATCGCGCCGATGCCCATCTGCAGCGTCGCGCGGTCCGGGATCAGCGCCTCGATGTGCGCCGCGATGCGCCGCTCGGTCGCCCCCGGGACCGCGGCGCCGAGCTCGATCAGCGGGCGGTCGGTCTCGATGGCGAAGTCGATCTCGTCGGCGGACAGCGGGGCGTCGCAGGGCGTCTGCGGCGCGTTGCGGTTGATCTCCGCGACGACCACGCGCGCGCGCTCGACGGCCGCGCGCATGTAGTCGCAGGCGAGCGCGAAGCTGTGCATGCCGTGCGCGTCGGCGGGGCTCACCTGCAGGAACAGCACGTCGCAGTCGATGCGCCCGTCGCGCAGGAACTCGCCGACCTGCGAGAAATGGCAGGGCAGCACGTCGAGGCAGCCGGCGCGCGCCAGGCGCCGGTGGGTGACCGCGCCGCCGATCGCGGTGAACGCGAGGTGGTCGCGGTGCGCGGGTGCGAAGGTGGCGGTGAGGCCGACGCCGAGGAACACGCGCGCGCGGCCGAGCGCGGCGCGCTGCGCCACCAGCGCCTCGGTCAGGGTCTGCGGCTCGGCGGCGGCTTCGCCGACGACGATCGAGTCCCCGCTGCGCACCATCTGGCGCAGGTCGAGGGAGGCGGGGTCGAGGAGCTTCATGGGGCGGCGTTCCTTGTGCGCTGCTGCTCAGTAGGGTCGGTAGGTGCCGGCGGCCGGCTGTTCCTGCGGCCGCTGCCAGGGTTCGTTGGGCCGCTTCGGATGGCGGTAGATGTGGGCCGGCGGCGGCAGCGGATAGTCGACCGCCGGCAGCCGCGCGCGCCAGGCCTGCCAGTCGGCGATCAGGCGGTCCTCGCGCGCATAGTCGAACGGATCGCCGAGCTGCTGCTCGGCCTCGCCGCCGGGCGCCGGACGATTGGCGACGAGCCAGTCGACCGTGCGGCGCATCGCCTCGTCGGCCGGCACCGGGTCGCGGAAGCCGAGCTCGGCGCGCACCCGGTGGGTGTCGCGCACGCGGTGCGTGCGCGAGTTGCGCCACAGCACGTGGCAGGGCACCGCGACGTCCCAGGGCATGTCGACGAGTTCGAGCGCGTGCCCCATGTAGCGGGCGATCGCCTCGATGCGCGCACGCATGGTGTAGAGCTTCTCGTCGGCGACGGTGTAGCGGCGGCCGCGCGAGACCTCCGGCTGATCGACCGCGAGCAGCGTCGCGTGCGCCGCATTCTCGACATAGGCGCGGCTTTCCGTCTTGATGCCGCCGTCGGCGATGATGAACCGGCGGCGCCCGTCGAGGATGCGGCGCACGATGCACCACTCCTGCGGGCCGGGCTGGCGCGGGCCGTAGAGGATCGGGTAGCCGATGTAGGTGGCGTTGTAGTGACCGGCGCGGTGCGCCTCGAACAGCGCCGCTTCCGCCTGCGCCATGCGGTAGCCGAACTTGTTGCGCGCCGCGTCGGTCTCGACCACCGTCGACGCCTCGTCGACGTTGACGTGCTGGCCCATCGGGCCCCAGCCCGGGTCGTCCGGGCCGGCGGCGGTGCCGGTGGCGCCGCCGAGCGCGATCAGGCGGCCGGTGTGGCCGCGCAGCACGTCGGCCGCCAGCTGCAGCCGCCCGTAGCCGAAGACCACCAGGTCCCAGGTGCGCTTGCCGATCGCCGCCTCGAAGGTCTCGCGGAAGTGCGGGTCGTTGTGGATGTGCTCGATGTCCTTCTTGAATTCCACCTCGTGGAAGCCGCTGTGGAAGATCGTCACCTCGTAGCCGCGGTCGATCAGGCCGTTGACGATGAACGGGCCGGTCGGGCCGGTGCCGCCGATGACCAGGGCAGTCTTCATGGGTCGCGCTCCGTGGTTGATGACAGTCGGTGGGTGGGGCGGCGGGGCGTGCCGCGGTCAGCCGAGCCCGACCACGCCGTCGGCGGCGAGGGCGTCGATCTGCTGCGCGTCGATGCCGAGCGCGGACAGCACCGCGCGCGTGTCGGCGCCGGGCGCCGGCGCCAGGTGGCGCAGCCGCGCCGGCGTGTCGCCGAGCTTGATCGAGAAGCCCAGCTGCCGGCCGCGCGCGCCGGCGGCGTCGACGGTGTCGATCACCATCTCGCGCGCGCGCACGTGGGGGTCGGCGACGGCCTCGTGGATGTCGTTGACCGGCGCGGCCTGGCTCTCGTGCTCGCCGTGGAAGATCGCCATCCACTCGTCGCGCGTCTTCTCCAGCAGGCGCGCGCGCACGCGCTCGAACAGCTCGTCGCGCCGGGCGCGCTCGTAGCGCAGCGGGATCAGCTCCGGCATGCCGATGCCGCGGCAGAAGTTGGCCCAGTGGTGCGGCTCGAGGTTGGTGGTGCACAGGTACTTGCCGTCGGCCGTCTTCCAGACCCCGGATACCGGATTGGGGCGGTTCAGGCGCGGCACGGTCGTGCCCTGCAGGGCCTGCATCGTCGCCAGGACCGCGTAGTCGAGGCTGGCGTCGGTCATGCTGATGTCGACGACCTGGCCGGTGCCGGTGGCGTCGCGCGCGCGCAGCGCCATCAGGATGCCGATGGTCGCGTGCAGGGCGGCGCCGACGTCCCCGATCGGCGAGCCGATCAGGCGCGGCACGTTCTGCGGCGCGTCGCTGTTCAGGTGCAGCAGGCCGGCGACGCCCAGGCCCAGCGGGTCGTGGCCGGGCCAGTCGCGGTACGGCCCGTTCTGCCCGAACAGGGACACCGAGCAGTAGACCAGGCGCGGGTGCGCGGCGCGCAGGTCCGCGTGGCCCAGCCCCAGGCGCTCCATGACCCCGGGGCGAAAGCCCTCGACGACGACGTCGCAGTGCCCGGCGAGCTGCCGGCCGATCTCGCGCCCGCGCGGGCTCTTGAGGTCGAGCACCACCGAGCGCCGGTTGCGCCCGGTCGGATCGAACCGGGCGTCGGCCTGGAACGGCGAGCGCGTCTCGGCCGGGACGTCCGCGGCCTGCGCCGCGCGCCGCCCCTGCGCGGCGCGCGGCGGCGCCTGCACCCGGATCACCTCGGCGCCGAAGTCCGCGAGCTGCATGCAGCAGAACGCGGTCGGCAGGAAATCGCCGAGTTCGAGGACGCGGACTCCTTCAAGGGGCTGGGGCATCGACAGACCTCCGGGGGCGGTTCGGCTATTGTATTGGAAGAATGACTATTCTATACTTCGAATATTGGTCGCGTCACCCCCGCACCCGCCAGGCGCGGCCGGGCCGCCGGCGCGACCCGATCCTGTTCCCGTCACGCCTTCCCCTTTCCTTCCCCTTTCCGCCCTCTCAGGAGCAACCGCATGGGATTTGCCACCATCACCGACGAAGCCGTCGCCGAACTGCGCGCGCGCATCGGCAAGCCGATCACGCGCGTCACCGCGCCGTTCTATCGCGAGATCAACGTCGACGCCGCGCGCAATTTCGCCAACGCGATCGGTGACGACAACCCGCTGTGGGTCGACCCGGAGTACGCGCGCCGCACGCGCTGGGGCGGCCTGCTGGCGCCGCCGACCATCCTCTACTCGACCGAGAACACCGTCAGCGGCGCCGTCGAGGGCCTGCCGAGCGTCCATGCGATGTTCGCCGGCACCGACTGGCGCTGGTTCGCGCCGATCCGGGTCGGCACGGTGATGCGCACCGAGTCGGTCCTGAAGGACATGGTCGAGCACAAGACCAAGTTCGCCGGCCGCTCGTTCCAGCAGATCTACCACGTGAAGTTCTACGACCAGCACGGCACCCAGCTCGCCGAGGCCGATTCCTGGTGCTTCCGCACCGAGCGCGACACCGCGCGCGAGGCCGGCACGAAGTACGACAAGGCGCTCGAGCAGATGCGCGTGACCACCGAGGAGGAGCTCGAGCGCTACTTCGAGCAGTACCGCCGCGAGAAGCCGCGCGGCGCGCAGAAGCGCCTGTGGCAGGACGTCAAGGTCGGCGACGCGATCGACCCGCTGCTCAAGGGGCCGTATACCGTGACCGCCGCGGTGGCCTTCATGCAGGCCTGGGGCAGCTACGCGATCCGCAACCACCGCATGGCCTTCCAGTACTACGACCGCCACAAGCGGCTCGCGCCGCGCAACCAGCAGAACGTGCCCGAGCCGCCGGTGCGGGTGCACTGGGACAACGATTTCGCGCGCACCGTCGGCGTGCCCGCGGCCTACGACTTCGGGCCCGAGCGCGTCTCCTGGATGGCGCACATGCTCACCGACTGGATGGGCGACGACGGCTTCCTGCGGCGCCTCAACACCCAGATCCGGCGCCACAATCCGGTCGGCGACGCGGTCTGGTGCAACGGCACGGTGACCGGCAAGAGCGTCGACGGCGACCGCCACCTGGTGCAGTGCGAGGTCGTCGGCACCAACCAGGACGGCGCGCTGTCGATCAAGGGATACGCCGAAGTGGAGCTGCCGACGGCATGACGACGGCTGCAAGCGGTGCCGCTCCCGCGCCGGACGGCTGGCCCGGTCCGCTGGCCGGCATCCGCGTGCTCGACCTGTCGCGGGTGCTGGCGGGACCGTTCGTCACGCAGCTCCTGGGCGACCTCGGGGCCGAGATCCTCAAGATCGAGACCCCCGGGCACGGCGACGACACGCGCACCTTCCCGCCGCACCTGGGCGGCGAGAGCCACTACTTCATGGCGCTCAACCGCCAGAAGAAGAGCCTGGTGATCGATCTGGCCAAGCCGGCGGGCGCGCAGATCCTGCGCGATCTCGTCGCGCGCGCCGACGTGCTGGTCGAGAACTACCGGCCCGGGGTGATGCAGCGCCTCGGGCTCGACTACGCGTCGCTGGCGGCGATCAACCCGCGCCTGATCTACTGCGCGGTCAGCGGCTTCGGCCTGTCCGGACCGCTGCGCGACAAGCCCTCGTTCGACATCGTCACGCAGGCGATGAGCGGCATGCTGTCGGTCAATGGCGAGAAGGGCGGCACCCCGGTCAAGCTCGGCGTGCCGCTCGGCGACCTGACCGGCGGCATCTTCGGCTCGATCGGCATCCTGTCCGCGCTGCACGAGCGGCACGCGACCGGGCGCGGGCGCCTGGTCGACATCAGCCTGCACGACGGCATGCTCGCCATGCTGGGCTACCTGGCGCAGCTGTACTTCATCGGCGGCAAGGATCCGCAGCCGGTCGGCACCAGCCATCCGAGCGTCGTCCCCTACGGCGCGTTTCCGGCCAGCGACGGCCAGATCATCATCGCCTGCCTGACGCAGGCATTCTGGGGGCGCCTGTGCGAGGCCCTCGGCTGCCCGCAGTGGACCGACGATCCGCGCTTCAATTCGACCGCGCAGCGCCTGGCCAACCGCGTCGAGGTCGACGCCATGATCGGCGCGGTCACGCGCACGCGCACGGTGGCCGAGTGGGCGGAGGCGCTCACCCGCGCCGACGTGCCCAACGCGCCGGTGCTCGGCGTCGGCGCCGCCCTCAACCACCCGCATTCGCAGGCGCGCGAGATGGTGGTCACCGCGGTGCATCCGCGGGTCGGTCCGATCCGCATGGTCGGCCGGCCGATCAAGTTCCCGGGCCAGGCGCAGGCGCCGCTGGCGCCGCCGCCGCTGCTGGGCGAGCACACCCGCGACGTGCTGGCGCGCGAACTGGGATTCGACGCGGAGACGCTCGAGCGCCTGACGCGCGACGGCGTGATCGACCGCATCGACGCCGGGGCCGGCAGGGGCTGAGCGATGGGGACGCTGGACGGCCTGCGGGTCGTCGAGTGGGGCGACCTGATCTCGGCGGCGTACTGCACGCGCCTGCTCGCCGAGTTCGGCGCCGCGGTCGACAAGGTCGAGCCGCCGGAGGGCGATGCCGCGCGCCGCCACGGTCCGTTCCCGGGCGACCGCGCCGATCCCGAGTGCTCGGGCCTCTACCTCTACCTCAACAGCGGCAAGCGCAGCGTCGTCGCCGATCCGGCGCAGCCGGCGGGGCGGGCGGTGCTCGATGCGCTGATCGCGCGGGCCGACGTATTCGTCACCAACCAGCCGCTGGCGCGGAAGCGCGCGCTGGGCCTGGATGCCGCGACCCTGCGCCAGCGCCATCCGGGGCTGGTGGTGGTGAGCCTCTCGGTGTTCGGCGAGACCGGGCCGCGCGCGCTCGAGCCGGCGCAGGCGATCGACGCGTATGCGGCCAGCGGCACCGCCTGGGTGATCGGCGAGCCGGATCGTGCGCCGCTGATCCTGCCGCTGCTGCAGGCCGACTACCAGGCCGGCGCGCATGGCGCGGCGGCCGCGCTGCTCGCCCTGATCGCGCGGCGCCGCCAGGGGGGCGGCGAGGCGATCGACATCGCGAGCGCCGACATCTTCGCGGCGGCGGCCGGGAGCAACGGCATGGTCTACCTGCACTACGGCCTCGAACGCTGGGCGCGCGCCGGCCGGCGCGCCTATGCATCCGGCGGGCCCTATCCGTACGTGATCCTGCCGTGCAAGGACGGCGCGGTGTGCCTGATCGGGCGCGCGCGCCAGGAGTGGGCGCGGCTGGTCAAGGCGATGGGCACGCCGCCCTGGACCGCGCAGCCGCGCTACCAGGACCTGCACGCGATGGGGCGCGACTATCCGGAGGAGGTCGATGCGCTGATCACCCCGTGGCTGATGCAGCACACGCGCGCGGAACTGCTCGCGCTGGGCGAGGCGCACGGCTTTCCGGTCAGCCCGCTGCGCGACATCGGCGAAGTCGTGGCCTCGCCGCAGTTCGCGCATCGCGGCTTCTTCCGCCGCATTCCCCACGCGACGCTCGGCGGCCTCACCGTGCCCGGCGTGCCGTGGCAGTCGCCGGGACAGGACGCGCGGCCGCCCGCGCCGGCGCCGCGGCTGGGCCAGCACACCGGCGCGGTGCTGGCCGAACTGGGGCTGGCCGAACTGGGGCTGGCCGAATCGTGGCTGGCCGAATCGGGGCTGGCGCGGGCATGATGGCAGACGACGGGCCGCTCGCGCACCTGCGCGTCCTCGACTTCAGCTGGGTCTGGTCCGGCCCGCTGGTGACGGCCATCCTCGCCGAATTCGGCGCCCAGGTGATCAAGATCGAGCATGGTGCGCGCCTCGACTCGTCGCGCCTGCGCGGCCGGCCGGTGCGGGACGGCCGGCCGATGGCGGGGCCGAGCATCGAGATCGGCCCCTACTACCACCAGACCAACCACGACAAGCTCTCGATCACCCTCAATCTCAAGGCGCCCGCCGCGCGCGACCTGGTCGACCGCCTGGTCGGGATCGCCGACATCGTCGTCGAGAACCTGAGCCCCGGGGCGCTCGAGCGTGTCGGCCTCGGCTATGCGCGCGCGGCGGCGCTCAACCCGCGCCTGATCTACCTGTCGATGGCGGCGGCGGGCCAGACCGGCCCGCTCGCCGGCATGCGCGCCTACGCGCCGATCATGTCGAGCTACTGCGGCATCGAATCGCTGATCGGCTACCCGGGCGAGGCGCCGATCGGCATGATGAACTTCGGCTATGGCGACCCGAACGCCGCCGTGCACGCGCTGATCCCGCTGCTGGCGGCGATCCACGAGCGCGAGGCGTCCGGGCGCGGCCGGCACATCGACATGTCGCAACTGGAAGCCATGCTCGCGGTCTTCGCCGAGCCGCTGATCGATCACGCGATGAACGGCCGCGCCGCGCGCGCCACCGGCAACGGCAGCCCGTCGATGGCGCCGCACGGCATCTACCCGGCCGCCGGCGACGATGCCTGGGTGTCGATCGCGGTGGCCGACGACGCGCAGTGGCAGGCGCTGGTCGCATGCATGGGCGCGCCGGCGTGGGCGCAGGAGCCGCACCTGGTCACGGCCGCGGGGCGCGTGCGCGCCGCGGCGGCGCTCGATGCGACGCTGGCGGCCTGGACCCGCACCCAGCCGGCGCCGGCGCTGGCGGCGGCGCTGCGCGCGGCCGGCATCGCCTGCTCCCCGGTGCAGGACATCGCGGCCCAGTGGGCGGACCCGCAGTTCGAGGCGCGCGGCATCCGCCAGGCGACCACGCATCGCCTGACCGGCGCCGAGCGCCTGTATCGCACGCCCTGGACGATGGCGCGCCACCCGCCGCGCATCCGCGCCAGCGCGCCGCTGCTCGGCGAGCACAACGCGCAGGTGTTCTGCGACCTGCTGGGGATGGCGCCCGGCGAGGTGGCGCAACTGCAGGCCGACGGCGTGATCGCCTGACCCGCACCGGAATCCAACCTCCGCTTTCGAGGACACCATGAAGCCCATCATCGAGATCCGCGACCAGGCCGAAGCCGTCGCCACCTTCACCTGGGAGCGCCTGTGGACGCTGTTCGACGGCAACGCCGAGCGCATGAACCTCGCCCACGAATGCCTCGACCGCCACGCGGGGCGCGGCACCGCCGTGAGCATCAAGTTCGCCGACGGCCGCCTCGAGCATCACGGCTTCGCCCGCCTGGCCGACCTCACCGGGCGCTTCGCCAACTGGCTGGTGCGCCAGGGCGTGGCCGCCGGCGACCGGGTGGCGGTGATGCTGGAGCCGTCGCTGGGTTTCTACGTCGGCATGTTCGGCGCGGTCAAGCGCGGCGCGATCGGCGTGCCGCTGTTCACGCTGTTCGGGCCGGAAGGGCTGGCGCTGCGCATCGACGACTGCAAGCCGCGCCTGCTGCTCGCCGACGGCGACACCGCGGCGATGGCGGCGCGCCTGCCCGGCGTGCGCGTGGTGCGCGTCGACGGCGCGTTCTGGGACGAGCTCGCGGCCGAGTCGCCGTCGTTCGCGCCGGCGACGCGCGCGTCCGACCTCGCGATCTTCCAGTACACCTCCGGCACCACGCGCGAGTTGCCGGAGGCGGTCCGGCATTCGCATCGCGCCGTGGTCACGCTGATGATCGCGGCGCTCTACGGCGTCGGCCTGCAGCCGTCGGACCGGTACTTCTGCCCGTCGTCGCCCGCGTGGGGGCACGGGTTGTGGCACGGCACCATCGCGCCGCTGGCGCTGGGCATCCACATCGGCGCCTACTCGGGGCGCTTCGACGCGGCGCGCGTGGTCGAGGCGCTGCGGGAACTGTCGATCGACAACTTCGCCGCCGCCGCCACCGTGTTCCGCATGATCCGCCACGCCGACCTGCTCGCGCCCGGGCAGCTCGCGATCCCGAAGATCTCGTTCACCGGCGAGCCGATCGACGACGACACCGCCGCCTGGGTCGAGCGCACCCTCGGCAGCCCGGCATGCAGCATGTACGGCACCACCGAGGTCGGCGTGGTGATCGCCAACTACCCGGGGTTCGCGGGCTACCACGTCAAGCCGGGCTCGCTCGGCAAGCCGGTGCCGGGCTGGGAGGTCGCGATCGTCGATCGCGAGGGGCGCGAGCTGCCGGCCGGGGAATCCGGCGAGATCGCCGTCCGGCGCAAGGGCGAATGGTTCTTCATCAAGGACCGCGGCCGCCGCGATGCCGACGGCTATTTCTTCCACGAGGGCCGTTCGGACGACGTGATCATCTCGGCCGGCTGGACCATGAGCGCGGTGGAGATCGAGAACAGCCTGATGAAGCACCCGGCGGTGCTGGAGGCGGCGGTGATCGGCGTGCCGGACGCGATGCGCGGCCAGGTGGTGCGCGCCTACATCGTCGCGCGCAGCCGCGGCGCGGACACGGTGGCCGACATCCAGGCGTTCATGAAGCGGCAGTTGTCCCAGCACGAGTATCCGCGGCAGATCGAGTTCGTCGACGCGCTGCCCAAGACGCCGGCGGGCAAGATCAACCGCAAGGTGCTGCGCGACCAGGCGGCCCGGGCCGCGACCTGAGGCGCGCGGCGCCGCCGCACCCCGCGCCGGTGCGCGGCCGGCGCGGCGCGGCAATTGCGCGACAATCCGCGCCGGGCGCGCGCCCGCGCGCGCCGTGATCCCGCAACCGCACGAGGAAACGAGATGCAACTGATCAAGCAACTGGGCGCGGCCGCGCGGTTGGCCTGTGCGCTGGCCGGCGCGCTGGCCGCCGCGCCGGCGCTGGCGCAGTATCCGGCGAAGTCCGTCCGAGTCATGGTTCCGTACGCCCCCGGCGGCGGCACCGACATCCTCGCGCGCCTGTTCGCGCAGAAGCTGACCGAGGCCTGGGGCCAGTCGGTGGTGGTGGAGAACCGCCCCGGCGCCGACGGCGTGATCGGGTCGGAGGTGATCATGACCTCGCCGCCGGACGGCCACAACCTGATGCTGGTGGTGGCGGCGCACGTGATCAACCCGTTCGTCAAGAGCAAGGTGCCGTTCGACGTCGTGCGCGACTTCACGCCGGTGACGCTGGTGGCCGCCTCGCCGTGGGTGGTGGTGGTCAACCCGGCGGTGCCGGCGGCGAGCGTGAAGGAACTGATCGCGCACGCGAAGGCCAACCCCGGCAAGCTGTCGTTCGGCAGTTCGGAGCCGTCCTCGCGCCTGGCCGGCGAGCAGTTCAAGCAGCAGGCCGGCATCAACCTGCTGCACGTGCCGTACAAGGGCGGCTCGCAGATCATGACCGACCTGCTCGGCGGCCACATCCAGGTCGGCTTCACCAGCGTCCTCACGGTGCTGCAGCACTACAAGAGCGGCAAGCTGCGGGTGCTCGGCGTCGGCGGGCGCGTGCGCTCGCCCTCGATGCCCGACATTCCGACCGTGATCGAGGGCGGGCTGCCCGGCTACGAGACCTCGGCGTGGTACGGCATGTACGGCCCGGCGGGCATGCCGGCCGACGTCACGGCGAGGATCCAGCGCGAGATCGCGCGCATCGTCAGGCTGCCCGACGTCGCCGAGCGCCTGACGCAGCTGGGCGCGATCGCGGTCGCCAACACGCCCGAGGAGTTCGCCGCCTTCACCCGCGCCGAGCATGCCAAGTACGGCAGGCTGGTCAAGGATGCGGGCATGCAGCCGGAGTAAAGTGGGGCACTGGCCGCGGCAGGCGGCGTCCACGGGGGAGGGGTGTCGATGAAGTGCACGCAACGCATGCGCGCCATGGCGGCGCTGGCAGGGGTGGTCCTGGTCCTGGCGGGATGCGCGGAGATGCCGCGCAATGTGCAGGAAGCGCGCGAGCTGCTGCGCAAGCTGCGCGGGCGCGAGCCCGCGCCGGCGCCGCCGGCGCCGCCGCCGGCCGCCCAGATTCCCGCGCCGGCCGCCGCCGGCATGAACATCAACGGCAATTGCGTCGGCCGCGACGAGACCGGCTATGCCGAGCGCGCGCGCATCGAGGTCGCCGCCGGCGTGGTGCGCGCGCTCGACGCGCGCATCGACATCCCGAACCGCGGCAGCTGCACCTACCGGCTGGCCGAGTTCCGCCAGACGCGCCAGACACCCTATGTGGAACTGCTGGCCAACGCCAAGGCCTCGTGCGCGCTGCGCATGTGGCAGCAGGGCGATCGCATCACCTTCGCCGCCACCGACTGCGCCGAGAAATGCACGCGCGGCGCGTTCGACTACGCCTGGCCGATCGAATTCAAGGCGTCGGGGGAGTGCTACTAGGTCGCGGTCCGCGACCGGTTCGAGGGCCGGCGACGCCGGCCGGTCAGAGCGAGGAGGGCAGCAGATGCGCGGCGCGGTGTTCCTGGGCAATCGCCAGGTCGAGATTCGCGAATTTCCGGACCCGGTGCCGGGCGAAGGCGAGGTGGTGATCCGCATGAAGGCCTCGGGCATGTGCGGCAGCGACCTCAAGTTCTATCGCGCGCCGCCGGGCGAGGCGCAGAAGTCGCTCGGCTTCTCCAGCGACGCCGAGCCGTTCATCGCCGGGCACGAGCCCTGCGGGGTGATCGAGGCGCGCGGACCCGGCGTCTCGGCGCGCGAGGCGCCGCTCGGGCAGCGCGTGATGGACCACCACTACGCCGGCTGCGGCGTGTGCGGCCACTGCCGGGTCGGCTGGTCGCAGCTGTGCGGCACCGGGATCACCGTCTACGGCGTGACCGCGCACGGCGGCCACGCCGAGTTCCTCAAGGTGCCGGCGCGCACGCTGGTGCCGCTGCCGGACGAGCTGTCCTACGCCGCGGGCGCGGCGGTGGCCTGCGGCACCGGCACCGCGTTCGGTGCGCTGCGCCGCATGCACCTGGCCGGTGGCGCGACGCTCGCGGTGTTCGGCCAGGGCCCGGTCGGGATCTCGGCCACCCTGCTGGGCGCGAAGATGGGCGCGCGCGTCATCGCCGTCGAGGCCAATCCCGAGCGCCTCGCGCTGGCGCGCCAGTTCGGCGCGGCGGACGTCGTCGATGCCACGCAGGGCGAGGTCGAGGCGAGGATCCGCGAGCTCACGCGCGGCGAAGGCGTCGACCTGGCGCTGGACTGCACCGGCGCGGCGGCGGCGCGGCTGGCGGCGGTGCGCGCGGCGAAGACCTGGGGCACGGTGTGCTTCGTCGGCGAAGGCGGCGAGGTGACGCTCGACGTCTCGCGCGACCTCCTGCGCAGGCAGCTGACCCTGATCGGCTCCTGGACCTTCAGCGCGATGGGCATGGCCGAATGCGCGCGCTTCGTCGCCGACAACGGCATCGACCTCGAGCGCATCTTCACGCACCGCTGGACGCTGGACCAGGCGGCGCAGGCGTACCGGGTGTTCGATGCGCAGTCGGCCGGGAAGGGCGTGATCGAGTTCTAGGCGCGGGGGCCCCCGGCGCGGCGCCGGCGCGTATGCGGGTTCTCCCTTCCGCCGGCGCGGTTCACAGGGGCCGGCAAACCTGCTAGTCTTGCCTGACGACGGTCCGGTCGCGGTGCGCAGCCCCGGGGCGCGGCGTCCCGTGTTCCATCCGCTGTCCACCCGCTGTCCACCCTCTGTCCATTCGCGGCCTGCATCGCACGCACGCATCCCCAACACAAGGAGACGAAGATGACGAAGCCAACCCCCACGACCTCGCAGAAGCGCCGCGCACTGGTGGCGGCCGGCGCCGCGCTGCCGGTGGTGTTCGCGACCAAGGCGGCGGCGCAGGGCGCGCCGATCAAGATCGGCTTCTCGATCGCGCAGACCGGCCCGCTCGGCGCCGGCGGCAAGGCGGGGCTGATCGGCCTGCAGATGTGGCGCGACGACATCAACGCCAAGGGCGGGCTGCTCGGCCGCAAGGTCGAGATGATCGTCTACGACGACCAGTCCAACCCGTCGACCACGCCCGGCATCTACACCAAGCTGCTCGACGTCGACAAGGTCGACCTGCTGATCGCCCCCTACGGCACCAACCTGACCGCGCCGATCATGCCGCTGGTCAAGCAGCGCCAGATGGTGCTCATGGGCAACTACTCGTTCGAGGTCAACGACCGGCCGCAGCACGACATGTGGTTCAACAACGCGCCGTTCCCGGACTCGGTGTCGATGTCGTCGGGATTCTTCGAGCTCGCGCGCAAGACCAATGCCAAGACCATCGCGTTCATGGCGGCCGACGCCGAGTTCGCGCAGAACCTCGCCACCGGCGCGCGCAACCTCGCGACCCACTCGGGATTCAAGGTGGTGTACGACCAGAAGTACCCGCCCAACACGGCGGACTTCTCGTCGATGATCCGCGCGCTCAAGGCGACCAAGCCCGACCTGGTCTTCATCGCCTCCTATCCGGGCGAGTCGGTGGCGATCGTGCGCGCGGTCAACGAGATCGGTGTCGGCGAGTCGGTCAAGATGCTCGGCGGCGGCATGGTCGGCCTGCAGTTCGCGCCGATCATGGAGAGCCTCGGCAGCCAGCTCAACGGCATCGTCAACTACAACCCGTACGCGCCGGAGAAGACGGTCGACTTCCCCGGCCTCAAGGACTTCCTGGCCCGCTACACGCCCAAGGCCAAGGCCGAGAAGGTCGATCCGCTGGGCTTCTACCTGCCGCCGTTCAACTACGCGATCGGGCAGATGCTCGAGCAGGCGATCACGGCGACCAAGAGCCTGGACCAGAAGGCGATCGCCAAGTACCTGCACAGCAACGAACTGAAGACCGTCGTCGGGCCGATCCGCTACAACCGGGCCGGCGAGTGGGCCGAGGGCCGCGTGCTGCTGACGCAGTTCACCGGCATCAAGGACAAGGACGTCGAGCAGTTCCGCCAGCCGGGCAAGCAGGTGATCGTCGCGCCCGAGAAGTTCAAGACCGGCAACCTGCGCTTCCCGTACGAGAAGGCGCGCAAGGGCTGAAGCCGGGCGCAGCGGCGCGGCGACGCGCCGGCCCGAAGACCGGCGCGATCGCGCCGGTCTTTTTTTTGCTCAGAGCACCGGGTTGTTGATCTCGCCGCCGAGCGCCGCCAGGCCCCAGGCGCTGGTCTGCGCGTCGATCGAGAAGCTGATGTGGCTCGCCGCCGCGTGCTGGTCGCGGAAGATGCGCTCCATCGGCCCGCGCGTGTACAGCCCGTTCGCGCCCGCGAGCGCGTAGAGGGTGTCGACCGCCTCGGTCGCGAGCTTGGCGCCGAAGGCGCAATTGCGCTTCTGCTTCAGGCGCAGCTCGAGCGTCGACGGGATGTTCTGCTCGGCCATGCGCTGGCCTTCGACGCAGTCCGCCCGCGCCATCGCGCGCGCCGCGTCGATCATCGCGCCGGCCAGCCCGACCCGCGCCTGCACCGTCTGCAGGTCGCGCATCTTGAGCGTGGTGTAGCTGGTGCTGCGCTCGCGGATCATGTCGGTGATGGCGTCGAACATCGCCTGCGCGTTGCCGATCACGGTGCCGAGCAGGCAGTGCCCGGACAGCCCGCCGAACGGCACGTGGAACACCGGCGCGGTGTTGGTGCGCCAGCCCGGGAACGGCTCGCCGCGCCGGTGGTGGATCATCGACAGCGCGCGGTGCTCCGGCACGAACACCTTGTCGCACTTGACCGAGCGGCTGCCGGTGCCGCGCAGCCCCATCACGTGCCAGTCGTCGAGCACCTCGTACTCGCCCATCGGCACCAGGCACATGCGGTAGTCGACGATGGTATCGCCGTCGCGGACCACGCACGCGAGCATGTTCCAGGTCGATGGCGTGACGGCCGAGGAGAAGTTCCACAGGCCGGAGAGCTCGATGCCGCCGTCGACCTTGCGCCCGCGCCCCTGCGGAAAGGCGATGCCGGACGCGATGAACGCGTCGCGGTCGACGTTCCAGACCTCCTCCTGGGCGCGCTCGTCGTAGAACGCGAGCATCCAGTGGTGCGCGAGCAGGTTCGACAGGTTCCAGGCGGTCGAGATGCAGCCGCGCGCGATGATCTCGGGGATGTCGAAGATCGCCGGAAACGGCAGTTCCATGCCGCCCCAGCGCTTCGGCTGCAGCGCGCGCGCGAGGCCGGTGGCGTGCAGGTCCTCGGCGTTCTCGGGCAGCAGTTCGCCGGCCGCCTCGCAGCGCGCCGCGCGCTCGCGCAGCACCGGGATCAGCGCCGTCGCGCTGGCGATCGCCTCGTCGTAGGTGACGGCAGAGAAGTCGGGGCGCAGGCGTTCGGGAGCATTCATCGCGGCGCCCTCCTCACGACGCCTTGACGACCGGCATGTCGTCGTAGTTCTCGGTCTGGTCCCAGTCGGGCATCTTCGGCATGTTGAAGAAGTTGAGCTCGATGGTGAGGCCGTCGGGGTCGCGCACGAAGATCTGGAACAGGTTGATCGCCGGCAGCTTGCGCGCCCACCACTTGCAGTTGATGCGCAGCAGGCGCTCGCGGAACCCGTCGGGGTCGGTGGCGCCGAACGCGATGTGGTCGACGACGCCGGCCTGGTCGGTGGCCGCGCCGGGCGGCGAGCCGGGGTAGTACAGCGCATGGTTGGGGATGCCGTGCGGGCCCATGTGCACCCAGACCTTGTCGCCGCGCCCGAGCCAGTAGCCGGGGAAGGGCACCTGCGGCCGCGGCATTTCCTCGAGCGCGAGCGCGTCGCAGTAGAAGCGCTTGGTCGCCTCGATGTCGTTGGCCCGGATGAAGTAGTGGTTGAGGTCAGTGATCGGCATGGTGTTCTGCTCCCGAGTTGGCGACGATCTGAAGATACCGAGGTCGGCCCCGGCGCGCAATAGTGTCTCGCCCTAGTCCACCTTCACGTTCGCATCCCGGATCACCTTGCCCCACTTCGCGACCTCGGTGCGCAGGAACGCCGCCGCTTCCTCCGGCGTGCCGCCGGCCGGGATGATGCCCTGGGACTCGAAGCGGTCGCGGAACGCCTGGCCGCGGACGACGCGCGTGATCTCCGTCGCCAGCCGGTTGACGATGTCGGCCGGCGTGCCGGCGGGCGCGAGCACCATCGCCCAGCTGCTGGCGAGGAAGCCCGGCATGCCGGACTCGTTGAACGTCGGCACCTCGGGCGCGCCGCCGACGCGCTTGTCGGAGGTCACGCCGAGCGCGCGGATCTTGCCGGCGCGCACGTGCGGCATCATCGTCGCGGGCACGTCGAACATCACGCCGATGGCGCCGCCGATCAGGTCGGTCAGCGCCGGCGCGGTGCCCTTGTAGGGCACGTGCTGCATGCTGGTGCCGGTGAGGCCCTTCAGGTATTCCATGGTCAGGTGCGCCGCCGCGCCGTTGCCCGAGGACCCGAAGTTGATCCTGCCCGGGTTCGCCTTCGCGTACGCGATGAACTCGGCCACGGACTTCGCCGGGAAGTCGTTGTTCGCGACCAGGATCAGCGGAGCGACCGAGATCAGCGCCACCGGCGCGAAATCCTTCTGCACGTCGAACGGCAGCTTCGGATAGAGCGTGGCGTTGGCCGAATGCGCCGCGATCACGGTGCCGAGCGTGTAGCCGTCGGGCGCGGACTTGGCGAGCATCTCGGCGCCGAGGATGCTGTTGGCGCCCGGGCGGTTCTCGAAGATCACCGTGGTGCCGAGCGCGCGCGCGAGCGGCTCGCCGACGCCGCGCGCCATGTTGTCGGTGTAGCCGCCCGGCGTGTAGGGCACGATCATGCGGATCGGCTTGGCGGGCCAGGCCTGCGCCGCGGCGCCGGCGGCGGCGCAGGCGAGGGCGAGGGCGAGCGAGGTGTGCAGCAGGCGGCGGATCATCGGGTCTCCCGGGTCGTTGTGGCGGGGCGCGCGCGACCGGCGGTCGCACGGCGGAATCCGGGCCAATGATATCGTCTCGCGCGGCGCGCATTCGCGCGCCGCACGCGGGAGGGAGCCTGATGAATGCCATCGACGTGCTTGCCGGACTCTGGGCCGACGCCGGGCTCGACGCCCGCGACCTCGCGCGCGCGCGCCTCGAGGGCGCGGAGCCGGCGCTGCCTTCGTCGTTCGCCGTCGGCACCGCCGCGCAGGCGTCGATCGCCGCCGCGGCGCTGGCCGCCAGCACCCTGGGCGGCCGCGGCGGCGCGCCGCCGTGCGGCGTGGCCGTCGACATGCGCGCGGCCGCACAGGAATGCACGGGCTGGTTCTCGATCGACGGCCGCGTTCCCGAGCGGTGGGACAAGATCTCGGGCCTCTATGCGTGTCGCGCCGGCTGGGTGCGCATCCACGCGAATTTCGCGCACCATCGCGACGGCGCGCTGCGCCTGCTCGGCCTGCCGCCGGGACCGGACACGCCGCGCGCGGCGGTGGCGGAGGCGCTCGCGCGCCATGATGCGCTCGCGTTCGAGGCGGACGCGGCGGCGGCCGGCCTGGTGGTGGCGGCCGCGCGCAGCTTCGCGCAATGGGACGCCCACCCGCACGCGCGCGCGGTGGCGGCACAGCCGCTGATCGGATGGGAGAGGATCGGCGAGGCGCCGCCCGTGCCGCTGCCGCCGCCCGCGGCGCGACCGCTGGCCGGCATCCGCGTGCTCGACCTCACCCGCATCCTCGCCGGTCCGGTCTGCGGGCGCACGCTCGCCGCCTACGGCGCCGACGTGCTGCTGGTCAATGCGCCGCACCTGCCCAACATCGAGAGCATCATCGAGACCAGCCGCGGCAAGCGCTCCTGCCATGTCGATCTCGACACGGCCGCCGGGCGCGCGGCGCTGGCCGCGCTGGTCGGCGGCGCGCACGTCTTCGTCCAGGGCTACCGGCCCGGCGCGCTGGCCGCGCGCGGCTTCGGCCCGGCGGACCTGGCGCGGCTGCGGCCGGGCATCGTCTGCGTCTCGCTGTCCGCGTACGGCGACGCCGGGCCGTGGGCGGGCCGGCGCGGCTTCGATTCGCTGGTGCAGACCGCGACCGGGTTCAATCTCGCCGAGGCGGCGGCGGCCGGCGCGGACGCGCCGCAGCCGCTGCCGGTGCAGATCCTCGACTACGCCTCGGGATTCCTGATGGCGTTCGCGGCGCAGGCGGCGCTGCTGCGCCAGGCGCGCGAGGGCGGCAGCTGGCACCTGCGCGTCTCCCTGGCGCGCACCGGCCTGTGGCTGCGCTCGCTGGGACGGATTCCCGAGGGGCTGGCCGCGCCGTGGCCGCCCCGCGAGCCGCATGTCGAAGCGAGCATGTCGGGCTGGGGCGAACTGCGGGCGATCGCGCATGCGGCGCGCCTCGACGGCGTGCCGGCCGGATGGGCGCTGCCCGCGATGCCGCCCGGCACCCATCCGCCGTCCTGGTCCGGGCGCCCGTAAAGTAATATTCCCGTGCAGCCGCGCGGCGCTGTCGCCGCGCCGGCCTGCTGGAGGACTGAACGCTTGACCACACCCGTCCCGGCCGCGCAGGTGCGCGCGGCGGAAGTGCTGCTGCCCGCCGGCGACCTCGACGCGACGCTGGCGTTCTTCACCGACATCCTGGGCTTCCGCGTCGCGGCGATCTTTCCCGCCGACGCGCCGGCGGTGGCGGTGGTGGCCGGCCACGGCCTGCGCCTGCGCCTCGATGGCGCCGCCGCCGGCGACCCCGGCACGCTGCGCCTCGCCTGCACGGCGCCGGAGACCGTGGCCGGCGGCGCGCGCCGCCTGACCGCGCCCAACGGCACGGTGGTCGACATCGTCGACGCCGACCCGCCGCTGGAGGTGCCGCCGCTCGCGCCCCGCCTGGTCGTCACGCGTCGCGCCGCGGACGCGGCCTGGCATCGCGGTCGGGCCGGCATGACCTACCGCGACCTGATCCCCGATCGCCTCGGCGGGCGCTTCATCGCCTCGCACATCCGCATCGAGGACGGCGGGCCGGTGCCCGACTACGTGCACTTCCACAAGATCCGCTTCCAGATGATCTACGTCGCGCGCGGCTGGGTGCGCGTGGTCTACGAGGACCAGGGCGCGCCGTTCGTGATGCATGCGGGCGACTGCGTGCTGCAGCCGCCGCGCATCCGCCATCGCGTGCTCGAGAGTTCGCCGGGGCTGGAGGTGGTCGAGATCGCCTGTCCGGCGTGGCACGAGACCTTCGCCGACCCCGCGCTCGACCTGCCGAATGCGCGGTTGCGGCCGCAGCGCGATTTCTCGGGCCAGCGCTTCGTGCGCCACGTCGCCGCCGGCGCGCGCTGGCAGGCCGCCGGCGCCTTCGCGTGGCGCGACATCGGCTTCGCGGCCGCCACCGGCGGCCTCGCGGCAGCGCGCGTGGTGCGGTTGCGCGGCGCGCCGCCGCCGCGCCGCGCGGCGCGGCACGACGCCGAGTTCGACTTCCTGTTCGTGCTGGCCGGCGCGCTGACCCTCGAATGCGCCGGGGCGCACCGGCTCGAGGCCGGCGACTGCTGCGTCGTGCCCGGCGGCACGGACTAC
The DNA here is from genome assembly GCA_016790695.1 of Burkholderiales bacterium. Classification (GTDB taxonomy): domain Bacteria; phylum Pseudomonadota; class Gammaproteobacteria; order Burkholderiales; family JAEUOS01; genus JAEUOS01. The sequence continues at coordinate 22,348 of JAEUOS010000004.1, read as the reverse complement.
GCGATCGACGCCTGCACGCCGGACCTGCAACTGCTCGAAGTGCTGCTGCCGGCCGCCGCCGGCGCGCCGGCCTGAGCGATCACCGACGGCTGCGTCACGCGAGGAACCCGATGTCGTCCCTGGTCCATGCCACCGCGCGCCTGTGCGCCGCCACGCCCGCTGCGGCGCTCGCCCATCTGTCGACGCAGGCCGGCATGGCGCGCTGGGTGCTCGGCCTGTGGAATTGCCGCGAGGTCGAGCCCGGCCTGTTCGAGGGCGCGTCGCTGTTCGACGGCGCGACCGGCTTCGTGCGCGTGGTCGCCGATGCCGCGCGCGGCCAGGTCGACTACCTCGTGGGCGCGACGCGCACGACGCTGGTGCCGCGCATCCAGGCCGGCGTGATCGCCGGCGAGACGCTCGGGCATCCGGCCGGCACCTGCGTGGTGACGCTGACGGCCTGGCGCACCGGCGACATGAGCGACGAGCGCTGGGCGCGGCTGATGCACACCCACGAGACCGAGATCGAACTCATCCGCGCGCAGCTCGCGGCGGCGCGCTGAGCCCGGCCGGGACGGCGCGGGCGGCCTAGCGGCGGCGCTTGCGCCCGGCCTGCGCGCGCGCCATCGCGTGCGCGGCCTGCACGAAGGCTTCCTCGAGCGCAGCCGACGCGGGCGTCGGGCGCGAATCGATCCAGCGCAGCACCGCCACGCGCGGTCCCTCGATGGTCTCCGCCAGCGGCATGCGCACCAGCCCGCTCGACGCCGCGCGCGCCTCGTGCACCTCGACCGGCACCGCGGCCACGAGGTCCGAATGGCGCGCGAGCAATTCGACGCCGGTCAGGGTCTGGCAGGTGATCGTGCAGCGCGGTGCGCCCAGGCGCGCGCGGCGAAAGGCGCGCTCGAGGCCGCGCGTGACCGAGCTGTGCGGGCTGGGCAGCAGCCAGTCGGCGTCGCGTGCCGCGGCGAGCGCGTCCGCGCGCGCCAGCGGATGCCCCGGGCGCACCACGGCCGCCACGCTGGTCGCATAGATCGGCCGGGCGCTGAATTCGGCGCCCAGGCGCTCGGCCGGCAGCGACATGACCGCGAAATCGGGTTCGCCCTCGCGCAGGCCGCCGAGCTCGAAGGTCGGCGGCACGATCGACAGCTGCACGCCGGGCCAGCGCGCGTGAAACGCGGGGACCACGCGCGGCAGCAGGTTGATCGTCGCGAAGTGCGACAGGGCCACCGTCAGCCGGCCTTCGCGCAGCCCGCGGCGCTGGCGCATCTCCTGTCCCGCCATCCGCGCCTGCGCGCGGATGGCGCGGGCGCGCGGCAGCAGCGCCTCGCCGTCGGCCGTGGGCTGCACGCCGCGCACGCCGCGCTCGAACAGCGGCGCCCCGAGCGCCTGCTCGAGGCGGCGCAGCTGCTTGCTCAGCGCCGGCTGGGAGCAGCCGAGCGCGCGCGCCGCGGCCGTCACGCTGCCCGCATCGGCGATCTGCGCGAGCAGCATCAGCGCCGCCGGGTCCGGCACGCCCGCGTCGCCCGCGGCCGCCTCAGCGGCCGGGTAGCGGTCGCCGCGGGTATCCATAACCAAAGCGAATGTACATGCCGTTTCCATGTCTTGCCGGAATGTCCGCCGCAATTTAGCATGCACCGGATCCCGCGATGCCGACCCCCGCCCGTCCGCCCCTCACGCCCGACGACTGCCGCGCCCGCGATGCGGCGCATGCGGTGGCGGACGCGCTGCGCGCGCGCTTCGCGCCGGGCGCGCCGGACACGCTCTACTTCGACGCCAACTCGATCGGGCCGATGCCGGCCGACGCGCCGGCGCGCGTGGCCGCGACGCTCGACGCGGGCTGGCGCGTGGCGCGCCGGCGCAGCTGGAACCAGACCGACTGGCTCGACCAGCCGCGCCTGCTCGGCGCGGCGCTCGCGCCCCTGATCGGCGCCGCCGGCGACAGCGTCGCCGTCTGCGACAGCACCAGCGTCAACCAGTACAAGCTCCTGCGCCACGCGCTGGCGGCGGCGGCGCCGCGCCGCGTCATGGTCGTCGAGCGCGAGGTGTTCCCGTCGAACCGCTACATCGCGCAGGGCATCGCGCGGGCGGGCCTGGGCGAGGTGCGCCTGATCGACGGCGCCGGGGATCTGGCCGCGGCGCTCGCGCCCGGCGACGTCGCGGTGGTCGCGCTGTCGCACGTCGACTACCGCGACGCGACGCGCCTGGACATGGGCGCGCTCACCGCGCTCGCGCATGCGCACGGCGCGCTCGCGCTGTGGGACCTGTCGCATTCGGCCGGCGCGGTGGCGATCGACCTCGCCGGCAGCGGTGCCGACTTCGCGGTGGCCTGCGGCTACAAGTACCTGTGCGGCGGCCCGGGCGCGCCGGCCCTCGTCTACGTGCACCCGCGCTGGCAGGACGCGGCCTGGCCGGCGCTGTGCGGCTGGATGGGCCACGCGGCGACCTTCGACTTCGCCGCCGACTACGCGCCGGCGCCGGGCGTGGCGCGGCATCTCGTGGGCACGCCGGCGGTGCTCGCCAACGCCGCGTTCGGCGCGGCGGCCGACCTCTGGCGCGACGCCGACATGGCGGCGCTGGACCGGCGCCACGCCTCGCTCACCGACACCCTGATCGCGCTGATCGACGAGCAGTGCGCCCCGCTCGGCGTCGAGGTCACGAGTCCGCGCGCGCACGGACGGCGCGGCGGCCACGTCGCGCTGCGCATGACCGCGCCCGACGCGAACGTCAGCGCGCTGGGCCAGGCGCTGGTGGCCGCCGGGGTCGTGGTGTCGACGCGCAAGCCCGACGCGCTGCGCTTCGGCGTGCACCCGATCGCCAACACCCACGCCGAGCTGTGGCAGGCGGTGGCGCGGCTGCGCGCCATCCTCGCGAGCGGCAGCTGGCGCGATCCGCGCTTCGCCGGGGAAGTCCGGTGAACGGCGCCGCCCGCGCCGGGGTGCGGCTGGCCGCGGACATCGGCGGCACCTTCACCGACGTCGTGCTGGAGACGCCGGCCGGGCGCCGCTCCTGCAAGGTGCTGACCACCCCGCGCGCGCCCGAGGAAGGCGTGATGGCGGGCATCGCGCGCCTGTTCGAGGAGACGGGGCTCGGCGGCGGCGACGTCGACCTGTTCGTGCACGGCACGACGCTCGCGACCAACGCGCTGATCGAGCGCAAGGGCGCGCGCACCGCGCTGCTGACCACGGCCGGATTCCGCGACGTGCTCGAGATGGGATTCGAGAAGCGCTTCGAGCAGTACGACATCGGCATCGAGCGCCCGCCGGAACTGGTGCCGCGGCCGCTGCGCTTCACCGTCGCCGAGCGCGTCGCGGCCGACGGCGAGGTGCTGGTCCCGCTCGACGAGGCGGGCGTGGCCGCGGCGGCGCGGGCGATGGCGGCGGCCGGGGTCGAGGCGGTCGCGATCGGCTTCCTGCACGCCTACCGCTGGCCCGCGCACGAGCGGCGCGCGCGCGCGATCGTCGCCGACATCCTCGGCCCGCGCGTGACGGTGTGCATCTCCGGCGAGGTCTGCCCCGAGATGCGCGAATACGAGCGCTTCTCGACCACCTGCGCCAACGCGTACGTGCGCCCGCTGATGGCGGGCTACCTGACGCGCCTCGCCGCGCTGCTCGAGGCGGCCGGCATCGACTGTCCGCTGCTGCTGATGATGTCGGGCGGCGGCGTCACCACGCTCGAGCACGCGGCGCGCTTTCCGGTGCGGCTGGTCGAGTCCGGCCCGGCGGGCGGCGCGATACTCGCCGCGCACCTGGCGCGCGAGTGCGGGCTCGCCGACGTGATGGCCTTCGACATGGGCGGCACCACGGCCAAGGTGTGCCTGATCGTCGGCGGCGCGGCCGAGCGCTCGCGCCGCTTCGAGGTCGCGCGCTCCTACCGCAACCAGAAGGGCAGCGGCCTGCCGCTGCGCATCCCGGTGATCGAGCTCGTCGAGATCGGCGCCGGCGGCGGCTCGATCGGCCGGGTCGACGCGATGGCGCGCATCACCGTGGGTCCCGACTCGGCCGGCTCCGAGCCCGGCCCGGCCTGCTACGGGCGCGGCGGCGCGCTGCCGACGGTCACCGATGCCAATCTCGTGCTCGGGCGCATCGACGCCGGCCGGTTCGCCGGCGGCCGCATCGCGCTCGACGCCGACGCCGCGGCCGCGGCGCTCGCCGCCGGGGTCGGCGCGCGGCTGGCGATGGACGCGTTCTGGTCGGCCGCCGGCATCTCCGAGATCGTCGAGGAGAACATGGCCAACGCCGCGCGCGTGCACGCGATCGAGCGCGGGCGGGTGATCCGCAACTTCACCATGATCGCCTTCGGCGGCGCGGCGCCGCTGCACGCGGGCCGGCTCGCGCAGAAGCTCGGCATCCGCCGGGTGGTCGTGCCGTCCGGCGCCGGCGTCGGCTCGGCGATCGGCTTCCTGCGCGCGCCGATCGCCTTCGAGGTGGTGCAGAGCGACCACTGCCTGCTCGCGGCGACCGCGCCGGACGACGCCAACGCGCGGCTCGCGCGCATGCGCGAGGAGGCGCTCGCGGTGGTCCTGCCGGCGGCGCGCGCCTGCGGCATCGACGCCGCCGCCATCGGCCAGGCGCGCACGGTCGAGCTGCGCTACGCGGGCCAGGGCCACGAGCTGACCGTGGCGCTGCCCGACGGCCGGCTCGACGCGGCGGCGCTCGCCGCCCTCGCCGAGTCGTTCGAGGCGCAGTACGAGCGCGTCTACGGGCTGCGCGTGCCGGGCTCGGCGGTCGAGGTCGTGACCTGGTCGCTGACGCTCGCGACCGCGGCGGCGCCGGCCGCGCGCGCGCAGGCGGCGCAGCCGTCGGACGCCGCCGCCCCCGCGGCGCCGCGCGCGGCATGGGAACCGGCGCTCGGCCGGCGCACCGCGTTCGGCGTGCCCTGGCGCTTCGACCGGACCGGCGCCGAGCGCGTCGCCGGCCCGGCGCTCGTCGCCGAGCACGAGACCACCACCGTCGTGCCGGCGGGCTGGTCCGCCAGCGTCGATTCGCTGGGCAATCTGGTCATGGAGGCCGACGCATGAGCACGCAGGCGGACGCGGGCGGCGCGATGCTGGCATCGATCCACACCCAGGTGATGTGGAACCGCCTGATCGCGGTCGTCGAGGAACAGGCGCAGGCGCTGCTGCGCACCGCCTTCGGCTCGGTCGCGCGCGAGGCCGGCGACCTCTCCGCCGGCGTCTACGACACCGGCGGGCGCATGCTCGCGCAGGCGGTCACCGGCACGCCCGGCCACGTCAACACCATGGCGGCCGCGGTGCGGCACTTCCTCGAGCGCTTCCCGCCGGCGACCATGCGCGCGGGCGACGCCTACGTCACCAACGATCCCTGGCTCGGCACCGGCCACCTGTTCGACTACGTCGTGGTCTCGCCGGTGTTCCGCGCGGGCCGGCTGATCGCGCTGTTCGCCTCGACCTGCCACACCATCGACGTCGGCGGCATCGGCTTCTCTGCCGAGGCGCGCTCGGTGTTCGAGGAGGGCACCTGCATCCCCCACCTGAAGCTCATGCGCGAAGGACGCCTCAACGAGGACGTGCTCGCGATCATCGAGGCGAATTCGCGCAATCCGGTCGAGGCGCGCGGCGACATCCTGTCGCTGGTGAGCTGCAACGACGTCGGCGCGGCGCGGCTGCTGGAGATGATGGCCGAGTTCGGCCTGGCCTCGATCGACGCGCTCGCCGCCCACATCCTCGCGCAGTCGCGCGCGGCGGCGCGCGCGGCGATCGCGCGCCTGCCGCGCGGCACCTGGCGCGCCGCCATGCGCCTCGACGGCTACGACAGCCCGATCGACCTGCACGCCTGCCTCACGGTCGACGGCGAGCGCCTCACCGTCGACTTCGCGGGCAGTTCGCCGGCCTCGGCGCGCGGCATCAACTCGCCCAAGTGCTACACCGACGCATACGCGGTGTTCGGCCTGAAGTGCCTGATCGCGCCCGAGGTGCCCAACAACGCGGGATCGCTCGAGCCGTTCGAGATCGTCGCGCCGCCGGGGTCCGTGGTCCACCCGTCGCGGCCGTCGCCGGTGACCGCGCGCCACGTGATCGGCCAGATGCTGCCGGACCTGATGTTCGGCTGCCTCGCGGAGGCCGCCGGTGGCGCGGTGCCCGGCGAGTCGGCGGGCAGCATCTGGGTGCTGGCGATGGCGCGCGACGCCGCGGCCGGCGCGCCGTTCAACGTGATGAGCGTCGGGCTCGGCGGCACCGGCGCGCGGCCGACCAAGGACGGCCTGTCGACGACCGCGTTTCCGTCCGGCGTCGGCGGCATTCCGGTGGAGGTCACGGAGGCGCAGGCGCCGCTGGTGTTCTGGCACAAGGAATTCCGGCCCGACTCGGGCGGCGCCGGCCGCCACCGCGGCGGCGTCGCGCAGCGCATCGTCGTCGGCGCGCGCGACGGCGGCGGCTTCACCTGCGCGGCGGCGACCTTCGACCGGCGCGCCAATCCCGCGCGCGGCCGCAGCGGCGGCGCCGACGGCGCGCGCGGGCGCGTCGCGGTGGAGACGCCGGCGGGGCAGGCGACCTACGAGGGCAAGGGCACGATCGTCGTGCCGCCGGGCGGCCGCCGGGTGGTCGACCTTCCCGGCGGCGGCGGATTCGGCGACCCCGCGGCGCGCGACCCGCGGCTGGTCGCGCGCGATCTTGCCAACGGGCTGGTGAGCCCGGCAGCGGCGCGTGCCGTCTATGGCACGCACGGCGACCCGGAGGGCGGCCGGTGATCACGCTGGCCGATTGCAGCGCGCTCGATGCGCGCGATCCGCTGGCGGCGCTGCGCGAGCGGTTCGAGCCGGCGCCGGCCGGCACGATCTTCCTCGACGCCAATTCGATGGGGGCGCTGCCGAAGGCCGCGGGCGAGCGCATGCGGCGCGCCCTGTACGACGAATGGTCGGCGCACCGGCGCCACGCCTGGACCGTGGCCGACTGGCTCGACGCGCCGCAGCGCATCGGCGCGGCGTACGCGCGCGTGCTCGGCGCGCACGCCGACGAGGTGATCGCGGTCGACAACACGACCCTCAACCTGCACAAGCTGGCCGCCTACGCGCTCGCGCTGACCGCGGGCGACGCGCGCCGGCGCCGCATCGTCCACGAGCGCGAGGGCTTTCCCACCGACTGCCACGTGGTGCAGGGACTGGTGCACCACGGCGGCGGCCGCTGGGACGCGCAGCCCTTCGACGATCCGGCCGAACTGCCGGCGCTCCTCGGGCCCGAGACCGCGCTGGTGGTGCTGTCGCACGCCGACTACCGCAGCGCGTTCCGCTGGGACATGGCGGCGGTCAACGCGCGCGCGCGCGCGGCCGGCGTGCGCGTCGTCTGGGACTGCTCGCACAGCGCCGGCGCGGTGCCGCTCGATCTCGCCGGCAGCGGCGCGGAGTTCGCGGTGGTGTGCGGCTACAAGTACCTGTGCGGCGGGCCCGGCGCGGCCGCGCTGGCCTACATCCGGCGCGACCTGCAGGACCGCGCCTGGCCGGCGCTGCCCGGCTGGCTCGGGCATGCGGACCGCATGAACTTCCGCGTCGACTACGCGCCGGCGCCGGGGATGCTCTCGCTCGTCAGCGGCACCATGCCGGTGCTGCAGAATGCGGTGATGGAGACCGCGGCCGCGATCTGGGCGGAGGTCGACCCGCGCGACCTCGCGTGGAAGCACCGCTCGCTCTCCGAGACCCTCTGCACCCTGCTCGCCGAGCAGTGCGGCGCCCTCGGCGTCACGCTGGCCTCGCCGGCCGACTACGATGCGCGCGGCGGCCACGTCGCCTTCCGCTGCCCCGGCGGCGGGCCGGCGTGCGAGGCGCTGCTGGCCGACGGTGTGGTAGGTTCGTTCCGCGCGCCCGACGTGATCCGCTTCGGCCTGTCCGCGCTGACCCTGAGCCACGAGGAGCTGTGGCAGGCGGTCGCGCGGCTGCGCACGATCCTGGCCGAGGAGCGCTGGCGCGATCCGCGGTTCGCCAATGTGTCCGTTTGAGTGCAGGCACCCGATTTCAATCAACGTATGAGGAGAGTCGCATGCAGCAGAAGAGACGTGGTCTGATCGCCGTCGCGCTCGCCGCCGGCCTGCTTGCCGGGCCGGCCGCCGCCCAGGACTACACCGGCCCGGTGCGCATCTTCGTCGGCTTCCCGGCCGGCGGCGCCACCGACACGGTCGCGCGCGTGCTCGCCGACAAGCTCAAGGACGTGATGAACCAGCCGTTCCTGATCGAGAACCGCGGCGGCGCCGGCGGCATGATCGCGACCCAGCAGCTGAAGGCGGCGCCCGCCGACGGGTCGACGGTGATGCTCACCATCGACCACACGCAGGTGATCATTCCCCTGACCTTCAAGGCGCCCGGCTACGATGCGATCGCCGACTTCACGCCGCTGGCCGGGGTCGCGACCTACTTCAACGCGATGGGCGTGTCGGCGACGCTCAACGTCCGGAACCTGAACGAATTCGGCGCCTGGCTCAAGGCCAATCCCGGCCGCGCCAACTTCGGCGTGCCGGCGGCCGGCAGCGTGCCGCAGTTCGCGTCGCTGATCGTCGGCAAGGCGCTCGGCGTGCCCAATCCGGTGGTGGTGCCCTACAAGGGCGGCGCGCCGCTGGTGCAGGACCTGCTCGGCGGCCAGGTGCCGGCCGGCGTGAGCTCGCTCACCGAGTACATCGAGCATCACCGCGCCGGGCGCATCAACGTGCTCGCGATCTCCGGCACCACGCGCAGCAAGGCCGCGCCCGACGTGCCGACGTTCCAGGAGCTGGGGCTCAAGGGCGTCGACAAGAACCCCTGGCTCGCCTTCGTCGGGCCGAAGGGGATGCCGCGGCCGTTCGTCGACCGCTTCTCGCGCGCCGTCGCCACGGTGCTGCGCATGCCCGAGGTCAGCGAGCGCCTGGTCAAGATGGGCAACGAGGTCACCTACGCGACCCCGGAGCAGGTGCAGGAGTGGATCACCTCGGCGACCGCGCACTGGGCGCCGGTGATCCGCGACTCCGGCTACCAGCTGCAGTAGCCGCGATGGACGGCAACGGCGGCCGGCGCTTCATCTCCAGCGGTTCGCCCTGGGAGGAGCTGGCCGGCTATTCGCGCGCGGTGGTCGACGGCGACTGGGTGTTCGTCTCCGGCACCGTCGGCGTCGATCTCGCGACCATGGTCATGCCGGAGTCGGCGGCGGCGCAGGCCGAGCAGGCGTTCGACACCATCGAGGCTGCGCTGGTGCAGGTGCCGGCGCGCCTCGCCGACGTGGTGCGGGTGCGCGTCTACGTGCCGGACCGCGCCGACGTGGTGGCGGTGAGCGGCGTGGTCAAGCGCCGCCTCGGTGCGGCGCGGCCGACCAACACCACCGTGTGCTGCCCGCTCGCGGTCGAGGGCGCGAAGGTCGAGATCGAGGTGACCGCGCGGCGGCCGCGGACCGGCTGACGCGCGTCGCCGGCGACCGGGCGGCCCCGGTAGAATCGCGCCATGTCCGCCGTCGCCGCTGCGCCGCGCTACCCGTTCGCGCGCGAGTCCCCGTTCGATCCGCCGCCGCAGTTCGCGCGCGAGCGCGCGCGCGCGCCGCTGTTCCCGGTCACCCTGTGGAACGGCGCGCGCGCGTGGGTGGTGACGCGCCATGCCGAGGCGCGCGCGATCCTGCTCGACGACGCGCGCTTCTCGGGGCGCATGGCGCATCCGGATTTCCCCACCGTCACCGAGGCGCGCGTCACGGTCGACCGCAACGAGCGCGCGTTCGTCGGCATGGACAACCCCGAGCACGACCGCTACCGGCGCCTGTTCACGCGCGAGTTCAGCGTGCGGCGCATGCAGGCGCTGATCCCGGGGATGCAGGCGCTGGCCGACGACCTGATCGACGACATGATCGCCGCCGGGCCGCCGGCCGACCTGGTGGCGCGCCTCGCGGTGCGCTACCCGTCGCTGGTGATGTCGCAGCTGTTCGGGTCGCCCTACGAGGACCACACCTTCATCATCGGCTGCGCGGTCGCGCGCCACGGCCTGACCCAGACCCCGGGCGAGGCCGAGACCAAGGCGCGCGAGCTCGCGGCCTACGTGCGCCGCCTGATCGACGCCAAGGAGCGCGCGCCCGGCGACGACATGGTCTCGCGGGTGATCGCCGAGCACGTGCTGACCGGCCGCCTGTCGCGCGACGAGTTCGCCGAGATCGGCGCAATGATCCTGCGCGCCGGCCACGACACCACCACCAACATGATCGGCATGGGCGCGCTCCTGATCCTGCGCGACGACGCGCTGCGCGCGCGCCTGGCCGCCGACCCGGCGCAGATCGAGCCCGCGGTCGAGGAGTTCCTGCGCTACGTCTCGCCGGTGCAGTTCTCGCCGCGCCGGGTGGCGCTCGAGGACGTCGCCATCGGCGGGGTCACGGTGAAGAAGGGCGAGGGCCTGTTCCTCTCGCTGCCCGCGGCCAACCGCGATCCGCGCGTCTTCGCCGACCCGGACACGGTCGACATCGGCCGCGACAATTCGATGCACATGACCTTCGGCTACGGCATCCACCAGTGCCTGGGGCAGATGCTCGCGCGCTACGAGCTGCAGGTGATGTTCGCGACCCTGCTGCGGCGCCTGCCCGGGCTGCGCCTGGCGGTGCCGCTGGAGGCGATCCGCTTCAAGAACGACATGCAGATCTACGGCGTGCACAACCTGCCGGTGGCCTGGTGAGGGGCGCGCCGTGAGGATCCGCATCGAGCGCGAGCGCTGCGTCGGCGCCGGCCAGTGCGTGCGGGTGGCGCCGGCGGTGTTCGACCAGGCCGACGACGACGGCCTGGTGCGCCTGATCGAGGCCGCGCCGCAGGGGCCCGAGGCCGAGCGCGCGCGCAAGGCCGCGCAGCTGTGCCCGGCGCAGGTGATCCACATCGAAGACCAGGGCTGAGGCGCCGCCACGGCGCCGCGGCCGAACCCCGAAGGAGACAACCATGAAGACCGCACGACTTCTCGCCGCCGCGATCCTCGCCGGCACGGCCGCCGGCGCGCTGGCGCAGGCCGACTATCCGGCCAAGCCGATCCGCTGGCTGATCCCGTTCACGCCCGGCGGCGGCACCGACTTCGTCTCGCGCACCGTCGGCACGCGCCTGGCGGAGTCGACCAAGTGGCAGATCATCCTCGAGAACATGCCGGGCGCCGGCGGCAACCTCGCGATCGCGGCGGCGGCCAAGGCGCAGCCCGACGGCTACACCATCGTCATCGGCCAGACCGACAACGTCATGCTCGGGCCCTGGCTGTATCCGAACGTCGGCTACGACACGGTCAAGAGCTTCGCGCCGATCGTGCAGGTGTCGGTCGCGCCGCTCGCGATCGTCAGCAACGTGGCGACCGGGCCCGGCCCGAAGCTCGCGAACACCGCCGACTTCCTCGCGCGCGGCCGCAGCGGCGCCGGCGTCTCCTGGGCGACCGCCGGCAACGGCTCGGCCGGGCACCTGTTCGGCGAGCAGATCCGGAGCACCACCGGCATCCGCCTGCTGCAGGTGCCGTACAAGGGCGCCGCGCCGGCGCTCGCCGACGTGATGGGCGGCTCGGTCGACGTGGCGATCATGTCGGTGCCCTCGGTGCTGGGCCTGGTCAAGGGCGGCAAGCTCACGCCCCTGGCGGTGACCACCTCGAAGCGCTCGCACATGCTGCCCGACGTGCCGACGCTCGACGAGGCCGGCATCAAGGGCGTCGAGGCCGGGATCTGGCTCGGCCTGTTCGCGCCCGCCGGCACGCCGCCGGCGATCGTCGCGCGCCTCAACGCCGAGGTCAACAAGGTGCTGGCGATGCCCGACATCCGCGAGAAGATCTCGGCCGGCGGCGCCACCGCGGTCGGCGGCACGATCGAGGAGTTCGCCGCGTTCGTCCGCGCCGACTATGCCAAGTGGGGCAGGATCGCGAAGGAAGCCAACATCAAGATCGAGTAGGCGCGCGCAGCGCGCGGTTCGCGTCCCGGCATCGCCACGCACCATGCAACTCGAGGGCATCCGCGTCGTCGACCTGACGCGCATCCTGTCCGGCCCGTTCTGCTCCATGTTCCTCGCCGACATGGGCGCGGAGGTGATCAAGGTCGAGGATCCGGAGGAGGGCGACCCGGTGCGCCGGCAGGGCGCCGCGGTCGACGGCTATTCGCTCTACTTCGCGACCTTCAACCGCAACAAGCGCTCGCTGACCCTCGACCTGCGCAGCGAAGCCGGCAAGGACATCCTGCGCGCGCTGATCCGGCGCGCCGACGTCGTGGTCAACAACTACCGGCCCGGGGTGATGGACCGCATGGGCTTCTCGCGCGCGGACCTGACCGCGCTCAAGCCCGACATCATCAGCTGCCACGTCACCGGCTTCGGGCTGTCGGGTCCCTACGCCGAGCGGCCGTCGTTCGACTTCATCGCCCAGGCGATGAGCGGCTTCATGAGCGTCAACGGCTTCGCCGACGGCCCGCCGCTGCGCGCCGGGCCGCCGATCTCCGACCTGGTGGCCGGCCAGCAGGCCGCGATGGGCATCCTCGCGGCGCTGGTGCGGCGCCACCGCACCGGCAAGGGCGAGGAGGTCGCGACCGCGCTCACCGACGGCATGACCAGCATGCTCGCGTTCCTCGCGACCAACTACTTCGCCACCGGCGAGCTGCCGCTGCGCACCGGCAACGACCACGCGCTCGCCTCGCCGTACGGCCTGTTCGAGGCGGCCGACGGCCAGATCGCGGTGGCGCCGTCGAACGACACGTTCTACTTCAAGCTGCTCGATGCGCTCGGGCTGGGCCACCTGCGCGAGCATCCGGACTACCTGACCAACGACCTGCGCTACGCGCACCGGCGCGCGATCAACGGCGAGATCGACGCGGTGACCCGGACCCGGCCGGTGGCGCACTGGATCGACGCGCTCAACCGCGCCGGGGTGCCGTGCGGCAAGGTGCTCGACATGCGCCAGGTGTTCGACGACCCGCAGACCCGGCACCAGCAGATGCGCATCACGATCGAGCACCCGCGGCACGGCCGGCTCGACGTGCTGGGCTTTCCGGTCAAGTTCACCGACGCCCCCTGCCAGGTGCATCGGCCGCCGCCCGTGCTGGGCGCCGACACCGATGCGATACTTGGCGAACTGGGCTTCGACCGCGGCCGCATCGCCGCCCTGCGCGAAGCGCGCGTGGTCTGAGCCGCCACTTACGTTCCGAGGAATTCGCCATGCCCAACCTGCCCTCCGCCGGCGGCGACCGCTTCGTGCTGGTCACCGAAGTCGGCACCCGCGACGGTTTCCAGTCCGAGAAGGAATTCATCCCCACCGAGGTCAAGGCCGAGCTCATCAACGCGCTGATCGACGCCGGCGTCAGCAGCTTCGAGGCGACCTCGTTCGTCTCGCCGCGCGCGGTGCCGCAGCTCGCCGACGCCTCGCAGGTGATGGACCTGATCCGGCGCCGCCCCGGCGTGCGCCTGACCGCGCTGGTGCCCAACGCGCGCGGCGCCGAGCGCGCGGCGGCGGCCCGGGTCGACATGATGGCCTCGTTCATCTCCGCCTCCGAGACCCACTGCCAGGCCAACCTCAACAAGTCGATCGACGCCGCGATCGCCGACTTCAACGAGTTCGCGCCGATCGCGCACAAGTACGGCATCGCGCTGCGCGGCGCGGTCGCGACCGCGTTCGGCTGCCCGTTCGAGGGCGAGGTGTCGATCGACAACGTGCTCAAGATCATCGGCGCCTACATGGAGAAGGGCGCGCGCCACATCAGCCTGGGCGACACCACCGGCATGGCGACCCCGCCGGTGGTCACGCGCACGGTCGAGGCGATCCGCGCGCGCTTCCCCGAGGCGATCATCGCGCTGCACTTCCACAACACGCGCGGCATCGGGCTCGCCAACGTGATGAACGGCCTCGCGCTCGGCGTGCGCGAGTACGAATCCTCGTTCGGCGGCCTCGGCGGCTGCCCGTTCGCGCCCGGCGCCACCGGCAACATCTGCACCGAGGACCTGGTCTACCTGCTGCACGAGTGCGGCTACGAGACCGGCATCGACCTCGACAAGCTCGCCGCCGTGGCGCGCCGCGTCCAGGAGGTGATGGGACGCGACCTGCCGGGGCAGTACATGCGCTCCGGCCCGCGCCTGAAGCTCACCTCGATCGACTCCGTGCGGCGGGCGGTGGGCTGAGAAGGCGTGGATGCCATGCGCGCCGACCGACAGGCGGCATCACCAACGGCAAGGAGTGTCATCGTGCATCTGTGGCGCGCAGCGGCGATCGTGGTGGCAGGCGTGCTGGCGGCGGGCGCCGCGGCCCAGGACTTCCCGGTCAAGCCGGTGCGCATCGTCGTGCCGTTCGCCCCCGGCGGCAACGTCGACATCACCGCGCGCACCATCGCCGGGCCGCTCGGCGAGCTCCTCGGCCAGCAGGTGGTGGTCGAGAACCGGCCGGGCGGCGGCGGCATGGTCGCGACCGCGCAGGTGGTCAAGGGGCCCGCGGACGGCTACGCGCTGGTGCTGGGCTCGTCGTCGACGATTTCGGTCGCACCGGCGACCGCGAAGAACCCGCCCTACGACCCGACCCGCGACCTTGCGGTCGTCGGGCCGATCCAGGCGGTGCCGATCGTGCTCACCGCCTCGGCGAAGACGACCATCACGAGCTACCGCGAGTTCGTCGCCCAGGCGCAGGCGCGCCCGGGGCGGCTGTCGGTGGCCTCCGCCGGCACCGGCACGTCGAACCACCTCGCGATCGAACTCCTGATGCGCCAGACCGGGCTGAAGCTGATCCACGTGCCCTACAAGGGCTCGGGGCCGGCGCTGATCGACCTGGTCGGCGGCCAGGTCGAGACCATGATGGACCAGCTGACGGCCTCGGCCAACCACATCAAGGAGGGCCGTCTGCGCGCGCTCGCGGTGACGACGGCGAGGCGCTCGGCGCTGCTGCCCGAGGTGCCGACGCTCGCCGAGCTCGGCGTCGGCGGCTACGAGGTCAGCACCTTCACCGGGCTGTTCGCGCCGGCCGGCACGCCGCGCGCGGTGCTCGACCGGCTCGGCGGCGCGCTCGCGCGCGTGCTCGCGCAGGGACCGGTGCGCGAGCGTTTCGCCGGGCTGGGGGTCGAGATGATCGAGGGCGACGCGCGCGCGTTCGAGGCCTATGTGCGGCGCGACTTCGAGAACTGGCGCGCGGTCTCGCGCGACGCCGGGATCGCGCTGGAATGACGCGATGAGCCGCGCGCGGCCGCTGCCCGGGGGACGCTGATGTCCGCGGCCCGGCGGCTGCGCGAACTCGAGGCGCTGCGCCTGTCCTTCGGCCCCGCGGCGGCGGCGAACAGGCGCGCGCTGATCGACGCGCTCGACGGCGCGCGCTTCGCGCGGGCCGACCTGCTCGCGCGCTACCACGAGGCGCTGTGCTTCAGCGCCGCCTACCCGGACGACCGCGTGCTGCTCGCGCGCGTGCGCGCCGCGTTGCGCGGCTTCCCGCGGCGCGCCGACCTCGCGCGCTTCCGCGACGCGCTCGCCGACAGCGGCATCGCCGGCACCGCGACCCACTACAACTACTTCTGGATGAAGGCGCGCTGGCTGGCGGTGCGCTTTCCGCGCCGCTTCCGCATCAACTGGGACGCGCCGGAATTCGAGGCGCGGCTGCGCGCGGCGCTGCCGCTGTTCCTGCCGTGGCACCAGGCCGAGGCGGTCAAGCGCTCGTCGCTGCCGCTGCGCCGGATCATCGACCGGCTGCGCGGCGGCATGACCGACGCCGCCTTCCTGGCGCGCGCGCTCGAGGGCATGAGCGCGGACGGCTTTGCGCGCGAGCATCTGCACGACAGCATCGACGCCGCGTTCGTGCTCGCGCCCGGGCACGGCTTCCCGTCGCGCACCCTGGCGCGTCACGCGCGCGCGCCGATCGCGTGGCGCCGGACCCCGCCGCCGGCCGGGCGGCCGGACCTGGTTGCCGAACTCGCGCGCGCGCCGCGCGGCGTGCGCCGCGCCGGCCGCGTCGAGGGCCGCGCGCTGGTCGAGCGCGCGCGCGAGGCGATGCTCACGCGCGCGCGCGACCTCGCCGCCTTCTCCTGGGGCGACGAGCGCGAGGTGCTCGTGGTCGACGACGGCGACGGCCTGGCATTCGCGCTGATCGGCTCGCTGCCCGAGCGCCGCCTGCCGCTGCCGGTGGTGCACGGCTGGCTGATGCTGCGCAACCAGGTGCCGGTCGGCTACGTGCAGACCGACTGCCTGCTCGCCGGCGCCGAGGTGTCGTTCAACGTCTTCCCGACCTTTCGCGGCGCCGAGGCGGGTCATCTGTTCGCGCGGGTGCTCGCGACCGCGCGTCACGTGCTCGGCGCGCGCGCGTTCTCGATCGAGCCCTACCAGCTGGGCGAGGGCAACAGCGAGGGCATCGCGTCGGGTGCATGGTGGTTCTACTACAAGCTCGGCTTCCGCCCGACCGAACCGGAGCCGCAGCGCGTGCTCGCGCGCGAACTCGCGCGCCTGCGGCGCGACCCCGCGCACCGCTCGTCGCAGCGCACCCTCGAGGCGCTCGCGCGCGGCCACATGGTGTTCCAGCCCGAGGCCGGGCGGCGCGCGTGGCTGCCGCTGGTCCCCGGGCTCGGCCTGGCGCGGCGCTGGATGGCGCCGGCGCAGGCGGCGGTCGCGGCCGACCGCCGCTTCGGGGTGCGCGACCGCGCGCGCTGGCCGGCCGACGAGCGCCTCGCGTGGGAGCGGCTGGCGCCGTTCCTGGCGGCGCTCGGCGGCGTGGAATCCTGGAGCGCGGCCGAACGCCGCGCCGCGGTGACGGTGCTGCGCGCCAAGGGCGGGCCGCGCGAGATCGACTTCCTGCGCGGCCTGGATGCGCACGCACCGCTGCACGACGCGTTCGTGCGCCTGCTGCGCGCCGGGGCCCGGCCCGCGCGCGGCGCCTGAACCGCGATTACCCGGGCCGGCCGTCGACGCGCGGACGCGTGAGGATCGGCCAGTAGCGCAGCGCGAACAGCGCGAAGCCGGCGCTCCACAGCAGGCCCGACACCTGCACGCTCGCGAGGTAGGCGCCCGGCGCGACCAGCGGCACGCCGACGCGCACCAGCGCCGCGGCCTGGACCAGCAGGTAGCAGGTCACCTCGGCGGCGTCGGCCGCGAGCACGCGCCCGGTGTGGCCGCGCGCGGTGCGCGTCATCATGCCGATAGTGAGCCCGCCGATCGCGCCGATCGCGAGCGCGTGCGCGGCGAGGTTGGCCGGCGCGATGCCCAGGGCGGCGCCGGCGCGCAGGGCGAGATGGATCGGGATCCACAGGGTGGCCGCGTGCAGGACCCAGACGATCGGCTTGCCGAGCGTGCGCCACGGGCGCCACAGCGCCCAGCGCAGCGCGTGCGCGCCGGCCGCGACGATGGCAGCGACCGCGAGCGGCTCGCCGTCCAGGCGCAGCAGGTCGGCGGCGAGAAGCGCGAGCACCGCGGCGAGCGCGAGCTTTTCCAGCGCGTCGTGGCGCTCGGCGCCGGCGCCGGGGACGCCGTTGTTGGTGAACATCGGCATCACGCGGCCGGTCATCACCGCCATGATGAACAGCACGAGGTCGAGCGCCAGCTGGATGCCCAGCCACGGCGGCAGGGAGAGGACGCCAAGGTGCGCGAGGTGCACGCCGGCGCTGGCCGCGCCCAGCGCGCCGAGGAGCGCGATGAAGAAATAGTTGCGGCGGTTGCCGGCGGCGACCAGCGGCACCGCGAGCGCGATCGCGCAGGCGACCGGAAACGCGGTGTTGGCGGCGGCGGCCGCCCAGCCCCATGGCGTGAGGACGAGAATGCGCGCGGCCAGCCACAGGGCCGCCAGCGCCGCGAGCAGCGGCCCGGTCGGCGTCGGCCGGCCCGACCAGTTGTGCCCGGCGGTGAACAGGAACCCCACCACGACCGCGAGCGTGAAGCCGAACAGCATCTCGTGCGCATGCCAGAGCGCGCCGTCGAGGTAGGCGTGGCGGATCCAGCCCGCGTGCTGCGCGGTCCACAGCAGCACCGAGGCGGCGGCGAAGAGCCCGGCGCCGAGATAGAACGGGCGGAAGCCGAGGCGCCAGAGCGCGAAGCCGGCCGGCGGCGGGTTGTCGCCCGGCGGGTCGATGCGCAGCAGGGTGGCCATGGCGTTCGGACCGCGGCGACGGCGCGGCGATCAGCCCGCTGCCGGCATCGGCTTCAGCGGCCGGTCGGCGAACCAGGCCAGCTGCTGGGTCTGCGCGAGCAGTTCGCCGTCGGCGCTCCAGAGGTTGGTGTCCTGGTCGTAGAAGCCGTCGGCGGCGAGGTCGCAGCGCGAGTCCATCAGCACGTGGCCGGCGCCGGCGCGCGCCAGCCCGGCCGCGCCGGTGCGGTAGAAGACGTTGTAGACCAGCGTGGTGATCATCACCGGCTCGGTCAGGCGCAGCCAGACCGAGGGGAACGGGGCGTCGCACAGCGCGGCGATCGATACCGCGTCGAGCGCGCGCGGCGGCTCGTCGCGCACCCACAAGAGCGAGTTCATGTGGTCGGCGCCGGTGAGCATCGGCCCGCTCGCCATGCGGTAGTCGTAGCGCCGGATGAATTCCGGCGTGCCGGAACGGCGCGGCGGCGGCGGCGGGAGCGACGCCGCGGGCGCCGCGGCGGGCATGCGCGCGTCGCGCATGGTGAAGGTGTCGCGCCAGGCGGAGAGCGTCACCGCGGCATGCGCGCAGACTTCCTCGGGGCCGCCGTCCTCGCGCGACTGCAGGATCTCGCTGCGCCAGAAGGCGGTGGTGCGGTTGCGCCGCAGCAGCGCGGTGCGCACCGTGAACGGCGCCTGGCGCATCGCGCCGATGAACTGGGCCTGCAGCGCCACCGGGTCGCCCTCGGCCGCCGGCTCGCGCTGCACGCCGGCCAGGAGCACGGCGGCGATCCAGCCGCCGAACGGGCCGATCTTGTTCCAGTACAGCGGGCTCGACGGCGAGCGCCACAGGTTGGCGCCGGCAGGTTCGAGGGCGAGCGAGGTGTCGAGCGGGTGGGGGGCGGACATCGTGGCGGTCAAGGCGGCGGGGCGCGCGTCGGGACCGCCATTCTATTGCGTCGATCGCGGGCAAAGCCGCTATAGTGGCGGCCGGCCGCAGGGGCCGACGCCCGCCTTGCCGCACACATGTACCCGGAGATTCCCATGGAGAAGCCGCGATGACCCGCCTGGTCCGCCTGGCGCTGCTGTGCCTGATCGCCTGCGGCGCCTCTCTCGCCCACGCGCAGGCGTTCCCGACGCGCCCGGTGCGCATCCTCGCCGGCTTCCCGCCCGGCGGCGGGACCGACATCACCGCGCGCATCCTCTCGGTCCGGCTGTCCGAGCTCTGGGGGCAGCAGGTGATCGTCGAGAACCGGCCCGGCGCCAGCGGCACCATCGCGGCCGACCTGGTGGTGAAGTCGCCGCCGGACGGCCACACGCTGCTCATGGGCCTGCCGAACTCGAACGTGGTGGCGCAGTTCGCGTTCCCGAAGCTGCCCTACGACCCGGGCCGCGACCTGGCGCCGGTGGTGCCGGTGTCGCAGGTCGCGCTGGTGCTGACCCTGTTCAACGGCGTGCCGGTGTCCGACGTGCGCGGCCTGATCGCGCTCTCGAAGACGCGCCAGCTGCGCTACGCGTCCTCGGGCAACGGCAGCGTGCAGCACATGTCGACCGAGACCTTCAAGTTCCTCACCGGCGCCGACCTGCTGCACGTGCCCTACAAGGGCAGCGGCCAGGCGGTGGTCGACCTGATCGCCGGGCAGGTCGACCTCAACATGGACACCATGCCCACGGTGCTGCAGCACATCAAGGCCGGCAAGCTCAAGGCGATCGCGGTCGGCACGCCGAAGCGCACGGTGCAGCTGCCCGAGGTGCCGACGATCGCCGAGTCCGGCGTGCCGGGGTTCGTCGCGACCAACTGGTACGGCCTGTTCGCTCCGGCGGCGACGCCGCGCGAGGTGCTGGCGAAGATCAATGCCGACACCAACCGCGCGCTCGCGACGCCCGACATCCGCGAGAAGATCATCAACTCCGGCGGCGAGCCGATGGGCGGCTCGACCGACGACTTCGCCGCCTTCATCCGGTCCGAGATCGCGCGCGCCGCGAAGACCATCAAGGACGCCAGCATCAAGTTCGACTGATCCGTCACGAAAGAGAAGATTCCATGAAAGAACCCCTCCTGCCCACCACCGTCGTCGGCAGCTATCCGCAGCCCGACTGGCTGATCGACCGCGCGATGCTCTCCAAGGTGGTGCCGCGGGTCAACATGCACGAGATGTGGCGCATCCCGCCCGAGCGCCTGGCCGAGGCGCAGGACGACGCGACCATCCTGGCGATCCGCGACATGGAGCGCGCCGGCATCGACATCATCACCGACGGCGAGATGCGCCGCGAGAGCTATTCCAACTACTTCGTCGCCGCGCTCGAGGGCGTCGACGCCGACACGCCGGCGGTGATCGTCAACAAGGCCGGGCGCGAGACCCGGGTGCCGCGCGTCACCGGCCCGATCCGGCGCACGCGCGCGGTCGAGGTGCGGGATCTCAGGTTCCTGCGCGAGAACACCGACCGGCGCATCAAGATCACCCTGCCGGGCCCGTTCACCATGGCGCAGCAGGCCAAGGACGAGCACTACGGCGACCTCGAGGCGATGGCGATGGGGTTCGCCGACGCGGTCAATGCGGAGGTGCGCGACCTCGCCGCCGCCGGTGCCGACGTGATCCAGCTCGACGAGCCGTGGCTGCGCAACGACCCGGAGAGCGCGCGGCGCTTCGCGGTCAAGGCGATCAACCGCGCGCTCGACGGCGTGACGGTGCCGACCGTGGTGCACCTGTGCTTCGGCTACGCGGCCGTGGTGCCGGGGCAGAAGCCGACCGGGTATTCGTTCCTCGCCGAGCTTGCCGACAGCCGCGCCGACCAGATCTCGATCGAGTGCGCGCAGCCGAAGCTCGACATGGGCATGCTCTCCGACCTCGCGAACAAGAAGATCCTGCTCGGCGTGATCGACCTCGCCGATCCGGCGGTGGAGAGCGCCGAGACGGTCGCGTCGCGCATCCGCGCGGGGCTCAAGCACGTCGCGGCCGAGCGCCTGATCCCGGCGCCGGACTGCGGCATGAAGTACCTGCCGCGCGCCACCGCCTACGGCAAGCTCAAGGCGCTGGCCGACGGCGCGGCGATCGTGCGCCGCGAGCTCGGCTGAGCGCGGCGGTCCGCGCGGTGCCCGACGACGTGGCGCGGCGCGCGCCGCCCGCCCGGGGCGCGCCCTGATGGCCGACCCGCGCCCCGGGCGCCTGTGGCTGGCCGTCGCCGCGGCGACGGTGCTGAACCTGCCGTTCGGCACGATCTACGCGTTCAGCGTGTTCCTGAAGCCGATGGAGGCGCTGCTCGGCGTGACGCGCGCCGAGATGTCGATGGTGTTCGCGCTGGCGACGGTGACGCTCACCATCGGCATGAACCTCGCGCCGCGCCTGTACCGCGCGCTGCCGGTGGTGCCGCTGACGGTGGCCTCGGTCGTCACCAGCGCAGCCGGCCTGGTGATCACCGCGCGCGCCGACGGCCTGACGGATTTCGCGCTCGGCTACGGCGTCCTGTTCGGCCTGGGCGGCGGCGTCGCCTTCATCCTGATGCAGCAGGCGGTCAACCAGGCGGCCGCGTCGGTCAGCGGCCTGGTCAACGGCTATCTGGTGAGCCTGTACCCGCTGGGCGCGATGATCGGCGCGCCGGTGTTCGGCTGGGCCATCGCCGCGCACGGCCTGCGCGCCACCCTCGCGGGGCTGGCCGCGGTGGTGTTCGTCTGCGGGCTCATCGCCGCCGGGATGCTGCGGCGCGTCGACGTGCGGCTGCAGGGGCACGCCAGCGGGCCGGCGCAGAACGCGCCCAGCAACCGCGCGGCGTTCTGGATCCTGTTCCTTGTGTTCTTCCTCGCCGCCTCGGCCGGCCTGATGGTGATGAGCCAGGCGGCCGGCATCGTGCAGGCGTTCGGCGGGCGCACCGCGCTGGCGCTGGGCGCCACCACCTTCATCACCGGCGCGATCGCCGCCGCGCGCATCGGCGGCGGCGCGCTGGTCGACCGCTTCGCCGTGCCGCACGTCGCCTGCGGCGCGCACCTGTGGTCGCTCACCGGCGCGCTGATCCTCACCCTGTGGCCGGGGCCGCTGGTCGCCGTCCTCGGCCTGGCGATGATCGGCATGGGCTACGGCTTCGTCTCGGGGCTCACCGCGGGCGCGATCCCGCGCTACTGGCACCGCGACGCCTTCGGCGCCATCGCCAGCCGCATGTACATCGCCTGGTGCGTGGCCGCGGTGTGCCTGCCGGTGGCGGCCGGCTGGCTGTTCGACCGCACGCAGGGGTACGGCGCGGCGGTGCTGATCGCGGCGGGGGTCAATGTCGTGGGGGCGCTGGTGGCGGTGCGGTTGCCGCGGGGGGCGTGACGAAGCGGGTGGCGCGCACGGGGATGACGCGTGCTCCCGAGTGCTCCCGAGTGCTCCCGAGTGGCGCATGCGACCGTCGGACCCCGTTGCCGATTGAGCAAATTTACTCA
>JAEUOS010000215.1 GCA_016790695.1 Burkholderiales bacterium | reverse complement strand
TCGAAACTGTTCGCGGGTGATGCTGCGCGCGGTCGCCGCCCACGCGCCGGACGTGCAGCCGGACGGCGTCCTGGTCTCGGAAATGGTGGCCGTGCGCAGCGAGCTGATCGCCGGCCTGACCGTCGACCCGCAATTCGGGCCGGCCTTCCTCGTCGGCCTCGGCGGCGGAGACGTCGAGCGCCTGCGCGACGTCGCCATGGGGCTCCTGCCGCTCGACCGCGGCGACTGCGCGCGCCTGCTGGGTGAACTGGCCGATCCGCGCATCCGCCTGCTCGGCGGCAGCGAGCGGGAGGCCCTGGTCGCCGCGCTCGACCGCGTCGCCGCGATGGCGCACGACCTCGCCGGCGCGCTGGTCGAGCTCGACGTCAATCCGCTCGCGCTGGCCGCCGACGGCCGGGTGCTGGCCCTCGACGCCGTGATGGACTTCGCACCGGCCACGCGGCCGCGGACATGATGCGGAACCCCGGCGCCCACCACCCCAGGCGGCTTCCCGGCGGTTGCGGCAGCGCCGCGGCGGCCGGCCTGGCGCGACCGTACCGCGGCGCTCGCATTGCGACGCCCGCGCCCTGCCGTTCCGAATTCCGGCGCTGCCTCATCGCGCCTGCAGCGGGTCTATAGGAGACGAACGATGAACCCCTTTTCCAGTACGCGCAGCCTCGCCATCGGCACCTGCCTTGCCGCCGGCATCGCCATGATCCCGGGCGCCGCCTCGGGCCAGGCCTACCCGAATCGCACGATCAGCATCATCGTCGCCTTCGGCGCTGCCGGCGTGACCGACACCCTGAGCCGCACCATCGCGAAGAACCTCTCCGAGCGCCTGAAGGTGCCGGTGATCGTCGAGAACCGTCCGGGCGCGAACCAGATCGTCGGCATCCAGCAGCTCCGGAGCCGGCCCGCCGACGGCTACACGCTCTACACCGGCACCGGCAGCTCGCTGGCGCAGAATCCCGGCATCCGCAAGGACCTGCCCTACGACCCGCTGAAGGACTTCGAGCCGATCGCGATGCTCGGCGTCCAGGCCGGCGTCATCAGCGTGGCGCCGGGCTCGCCCGCGAAGTCCCTGCGCGAACTGATCGACCACGCGCGCAAGAATCCCGGCAGGCTCAACTTCGGCTCCCAGGGCGTCGGATCGGCCAGCCACCTGGCGACCGAGGTCTTCATGGCCCGCACCGGGACGAGCATGGTGCACATTCCGCTCAAGTCCGACAGCGACATCGGCGTCGAGCTCTCCGAAGGGCGGATCGACTTCTCCTTCATGACCCCGCAGTTCTCGGTGCCGCTCGCGCGGACCGGCAAGCAGCGCATCCTCGCGGTCACCAGCGTCAATCGCCTGCCGTTCCTGCCCGACCTGCCATCGCTGAAGGAGGCCGAGATCCCGGAGCTCGAGGACCTCGACCCGTTCACCTTCTACGGACTGGTGGCGGCGGCCGGCACGCCGCCGGAGGTGGTGCGGCGCCTCAACGAGACGGTCAACGCGATCCTGCAATCGGCGGAGGTCGCGGCCCAGATGCGCGACACCTTTCGCGTCGAGCCCCGGGCGCAGACGCCCGAGGCATTCCGCAAGTTCCTGCAGGACGAACTGGCGAAGTGGACCGCCATCGGCGCGCGCGTCAAGGTGGACACCCGGTGACGGCGCCACGCGCGGCGCCGCGCGGGCAGGCACGCGCCGGCGGGTGATCCCGTGCCAGAATTCGCGACCATGGAATACGAGCCGATCCGCACGCCGCGCGCGTTCGAGGAAGTGTCGGCGCAGCTTCGGCGCCGCGTCATCCACGGGCACCTGAAGCCCGGCGACCGCCTGCCTGCCGAGCGCGACCTCGCGGCGAAGCTCGGCGTGAGCAGGAACACCGTGCGCGAGGCGCTGCGCGGCCTGGAGATGGCGGGCGTCCTGCGCCTGCAGAAGGGCGCGCACGGCGGCGCCTTCGTGGTCGCGCCGAACGGCGACTCGGTCGCGGTGGCGATCCAGGACATGTACCAGCTGGGGAGCATCTCCCCCGCGCAGCTGACCGAGGCGCGCCTGCACATCACCGACAGCGTGGTGCGCCTCGCGTGCGAGCGCATCACGCCCGAGGAGATCGACGAGCTCGAGCGCAACGTCCTGGCCTCGTACGAAGCGAGCGCCGGCGGCGACTACCCGGAACGCTCGCGCATCAATCTCGAGTTCCACAACATCCTCGCGCGCGCCACCCGCAATCCCGTGTTCGTCGCGGTGATGAGCGGCCTGATCTCGGTGATGCAGCACTTCGTCGACACCCTCGGGCCGCCGCGCGGCGACGCGGTCTATGCGTCGCGGCGCCGCTTCATCGCGCACCTGCGCGCCCAGGATCCCGACGCCGCCATCGCCGAGCTCAAGGCGTTCCTGCGCGGCGTCCACAGCCAGTACCTGTCGCGGCTGGACCAGGACGCGGCGCGGGTCGCGCGCGCGGCGCCCAGGCGCGCGAAGGCCGCGCGGACCTGACCCGCGCCGCCGCCCGACCCACGCGCGCGATCGTCCCGATGTTCACGAGCATGTTCGACGGGCAGGTCGTCCTCCTCACCGGCGCCACCAGCGGCATCGGGCTGGCGGCGGCGGAGCTCTTCGCGCGCGGCGGCGCGCGCGCCGTCATCGTCAACGGCCGCGATGCCGACGCGGGCGCGGCCGCGCTCGCCCGCATCCGTGCGGCCGCGCCCGGCGTCGCGACCGAGTTCGTCGCGGGCGACCTGCGCGACGCGCAGTTCGTCGAGCGCATGTGCCGCGGGGTGCTCGCGGATCGCGGCCGGCTCGACATCTTCGTGCACGGCGGCGGGGGCGACATCTCGCCGCGCCCGTTCGTCGACATCGATCCAGCGGACTATCGGCCGCTGATCGACAGCCATTTCACCAGCCTGCTCCACTGCTGCCGCGCGATCGCGCCGGCGATGATCCGGCAGGGCGCCGGCGCGATGGTCGTGATCGCGTCGGACGCGGGCAAGGTCGCCACCGTCGGCGAATCGATCATCGGCGCCATGAAGTCCGCCTCGATCATGTTCGCGCGCACGCTCGCGATGGAACTCTCGCGCCACAAGGTCAGGGTCAATTGCGTCACGCCCTCATTGACGGTCGACACCAAGGCCTACGATCGCATCATGTCCTCGGAGTTCAGCCGGCGCATCTTCGAGCGCGCCGCCAGGCGCGCGCGGCTCGGCGTGCCCGCGCCGACCGATGTCGCGCCGCTCGTCGCCTTCCTTGCCAGTTCGATGGCCTCGCACATCACCGGGCAGGCGATCAGCGTGAACGGCGGCATCTCGGCCGCGTAGCGCCGGCGCGGCGCCCCTCCCGCGCGCTACAACCCCATCTGCCGCGCGATCAGGTTGCGCTGGATCTGGCTCGAGCCGTCGCCGATGATGAACAGCCGCGCGTCGCGCAGCGTGCGCTCGACCGCGCAGGCGCCGGAGACGCCGTGCATGCCCCACAGGCCGAGCACCTCGGAGGTCACCGCGACCAGGGTCTCGGTCGCGTGCAGGTTGGCGATCGACGCCTCGCGCACGCACGGCACGCCGTCGTCGACGAGCGCGGCGGCGCGGTAGAGCAGCAGGCGCGCCGCCTCGGTGCGCAGCTGCAGGTCCGCGAGCAGGTGCGCGCGCGCCTGCGCGCGCGCGCCGCCGGCGCCGCGCAGGTGCGCGACGACGTCGTCGATCGACTGCTGCGCCGCCCCGACGCAATAGGCCGCCTGCGCCAGGCGCGCGCGCTCGAGCGTGCCGGTGATGACGCGCCAGCCGCCGTTGGGCTCGCCGAGGACGGCGTCGCGCGGCACCCGCACGGCCTCGTAGCGCACCTCGTAGAGCCCGCCGGCGCCGCGCATGCCGAGCTTGTCGATCTTGCGAAAGCCGATCCCCGGGGTGCGCGCGTCGACCAGGAACACGCTGATGCCCGCGTGGCGCGCCGCCTGCGGATCGGTGCGGGTGGTGACGATCAGGCACGGGCACTCGGCGGCGCCGGTGGTGAACATCTTGGTGCCGTCGATCACGTAGCCGTCCCCGTCCGCAATCGCGCGGGTGCGGATCGAGGCCGCGTCCGATCCGGCGTCGGGCTCGGTGTGCGAGAACGCGAAGATCATCTCCCCCGAGCACACCTTCGGCAGGAAGTCCTGCTTCTGCGCCACGCTGCCGAAGCGCTGGATCGCCTCCGCCCCCCAGCCCAGGGCGCGGTTGAGGAACGAGGCGATGCCGAGCGAGGCGCGGCCGAACTCCTCGAGCAGCACGCTGACGTCGCCGGCGCCGCCGCCGCCGCCGCCGTAGGCGGCCGGCACCGGCAGGCCGGTGAAGCCGTGCGCGGCCAGCTTCGGCAGCAGTTCCTGCGGGCAGCGTCCGCTCGCGTCGAGTTCGTCGAGGTAGCCGGGCGTCAATTCGGCCGCGATGAAGGCGCGCGCGGCCTCGCGCAGCCGCTCCTGCGCCGCGGTGAGGGCGAAGTCCAGTCCCATGGCCTCAGAGGCCCATCGCGGCCGCGATGCGCTCGCGCTGCGCCAGGACGGCCGCGTCGCCGGCGACGAACAGGCGCGCGTCGCGAAAATGGCGCTGGACGTCGAACTCCATCGTCAGGCCGTAGCCGCCGAACACGCGCATCGTCTCGGACGCCGCCTTCAGCAGCGCGCCGGTCGCCGCCAGCCCCGCCATCGCCACCTCGGCACCGGCCGGCGCGCCGCCGTCGACGCGCCAGGCGGCGCGGTAGACCAGCCAGCGCGCGGCGTCGAGTTCGACCTGCAGGTCGGCGAGCAGGTGCGCGATCGCCTGGAACCTGCCGATCGGCTGGCCGAACTGCGTGCGCTCGTTGGCGTAGCGCACCGCGTCGTCGATCGCCTGCTGCGCGCAGCCGACGCAGGCGGCCGCCTCGCCCAGGCGCGCGCGCCGGCGCGCCGGCTCGGCGGCCTCGAGGCCGCGGTCGAGCGGCCCGACCAGCGCCTCGCGCGGCACGCGCACCGCGGCGAGCCGCGTCTCGTACAGGCCGCCCGCGCCGCGCAGGCCGGTGCGCGCCACGCGCCGCAGCGCGACGCCGGGTGCGGCCGGGTCGACGGCGAAGAGGCTCGTGCCGCCCGCGCCGCGCAGGCCGGTGCGCGCCGCGACGATCAGGCAGTCCGCCTCCGCGGCGCCGGCGACGAGGCCGGCGTCGCCGCCGAGGACGAACGCGCTGCCGTCCGGCACCGCCTCGACGGAGGCGATCCGGCGGCCGTCCGCGGCGTCGGGCGCGGGAAGGCTGTGCGCGAACGCCATCTCGCCGCGCGCGACGCGCGGCAGCCACGCGTCCTGCTGCGCCGCGCTGCCGGCGCTGCCGACCAGCGTGCCGCCGAAGCCGATCGCGGCGTCGAGCACGGTCGCCAGCGCCGGCGAGGCGCGCCCGAGTTCCTCGAGCACCACCGCCGCCTCGACCGCGCCGCCGACACCGCCGTGCGCGGCCGGCACGCCGATCGCGGTCCATCCGAGCGCGGCCAGGCGCGGCAGCCAGACGCGGTGCGGCGCCGCGGTGCCGGCGTCGAGCGCGCGCACCACCTCGCGCGTCAGTTCCCCGGCGACGAATTCGCGCGCCGCCGCGCGCAGCATCTCCTGCTCGTCGCTGAAGCGAAACCTCATCGGCGATCGACCAGGCGCGTCGCCTTGGCCTCGCGCGCCGGATCGTAGATCGCGCTGGCGTCGGCGAATTCGACGCGCGGCCGCACGCGCACCGCGCCCTGCGCCGCCGCCACGATCGCCGCGGCCAGCGCCTCGCGGTCGGCGCGCGGGCTCGAGACGCGCACGATCATCTCGTCCATCGAGAACGGATCGGCCGCATCCTGGCGCGCCAGCACCACCTGGTACTCGTCGACGCCGGGCACTGCGCGCACGGCCTCGAGCAGCGCGGTGGGGTTGATCAGCATGCCCTTGACCTTGAGCAGGTCCTTGGTGCGCACGATCGGCGGCACCACGCGGTCGCCGAAGCGGCCGCAGTGCGGGCAGCGCGCGTGGTCGAGGCTGACGATGTCGCCGACCAGGTAGCGCACCAGCGTCGTGCCGCGCCGGTTCAGATGGGTGATCGCGAGCGCGCCGCGCTCGCCGTCGGGCAGGCGGCGCCCGCTCTCGGGGTCGACCACCTCGTGGTAGATCACCTCGGGCGCCGGGTTGTGCCAGTCGCCGTCCTCGCGGCACTGCGCGAGCCCGCCGCTCTCGGTCGAGCCGTAGCGGTCGAAGATCACCGGATCGGCCGCCCCGAGCGCGCGCAGGCGCGCGCGCATGTCCTCGCGCATCGCCGGCGTGCTCGCCTCGCCGGTCACGCCGCACATGCGCACGCTGGTGAAGTCCGCGCCGAGTTCGGCGGCGCGGATGATGACGCGACGCACGAAGCTCGTCACGCCCCAGAGCACGGTGGCGCGATGGCGCTCGACCAGCCGCACCGCGTCGTCGAGCGAGCGGTGGACGTCGAACTCGCCGTGCGGCGCGCCGGTCAGGGCGCCGACCACCGCCGCGCCGGACGCGTAGGCATTGGCGGCGGAGCGCGAGAACGCGCCCATCGCCGCCTGCGTCAGCGGGAACAGGTTGGCGAGCAGGTCGCGGTCGCTGATGCCGGAGATCTCCGCCACCCGCCGCGCCTGCAGCAGGTAGGCCTGGTAGTCGTGGGTGGTGACGTACAGCGGGGTCGGCTCGCCGGTGCTGCCCGTGGTGTAGTTGACCTCCCACAGCGCGCGCTCGTGCAGCGGCAGGTCCGGGCACTGCAGCCGGAACGCCTCCGGGTCGGCCATCAGGTCCTTCTTCGGCGTCAGCGGCAGGCGCTCGAGGTCCGCGATGCTGCGCACGGCGGCCGGGTCGACCCCGGCCTCGGCCCAGCGCCGGCGGTAGTACGGGTGGCCGCGCGCGCACAGCGCGATCTGGCGCGCGAGCAGCCCGTCCTGCACGCGCCGGATCTCCTCGGGCGAGGAGCGCAGCAGGTCGGTCACCGGCATAGCGCGGCTTCGGCCTCGCGCACCAGGCGGCGCACCAGATCGGCGGCCGTCGGCATGTCGCGGATCGCGCCCGCGCCCTGGCCGGTCGGAAAGTTCGCGATGTCGACGCGGCCGGCCGCCTTCGCCGGCGCGACCAGCGACTCGACGCGGATGCGCTGCCACGGCATCGGCAGGAGTTCGGCGTCGCGCCCCTTCCAGCGGTCGGTGAAGGTGTTGCGCAGCACGCGGCTGGGCTTGCCGGTGTACGAGCGCGACACCACCGTGCCCTCCTCGTCGACCTCGAGGATCCTGCGCTTGTGGTTCTCGTGGGCGGTGGCCTCGACCGTGGCGATGAAGCGGGTGCCGATCCACGCGCCCTGCGCCCCGAGCACGAGCCCCGCGGCGACGCCGCGGCCGTCGACGATGCCGCCGGCCGCCAGCACCGGAATCCTCACCGCGTCGACCACCGCCGGCACCAGCACCATCGTGGTGACGTTGCCGACGTGCCCGCCGGCCTCCATGCCCTGCGCGATGACCGCATCGACGCCGAGTTCCTCCATGCGCCGGGCCTGGCGCACGTTGCCGACGATCGACATCACGCGGGTGCCGGCGCGATGGCACTGGTCGATCAGCCAGGGCGGCGTCCCCAGCGCCGACACCAGCAGCGGCACCTTCTCTTCGAGCGTGACCGCGAGCTGCGCCTTGGCCAGTTCGAGCGTCAGCGG
Organism: Burkholderiales bacterium; assembly: GCA_016790695.1. Taxonomy (GTDB): domain Bacteria; phylum Pseudomonadota; class Gammaproteobacteria; order Burkholderiales; family JAEUOS01; genus JAEUOS01. Next base: position 16,285 of record JAEUOS010000215.1, on the reverse strand, counting down.
CGGCGGCGGCGCGCCCGCGAGGCCGGCGACCTCGGGCAGCAGGTCGGCGAGGAATTCCGGAAACGGCGGCACCGCGCGCGCGCCCACGTCCGGCGGAATGTCGCCCGGCACCAGCAGGTCGACGCCGAACGGGCGGTCGGTGATGCGGCGCACGGCGCGGATCTCCGCGCGCAGTTCGTCGGGCGTACAGAAGGTCGCGCCGATCACCCCGAGCCCGCCGGCGGCGGACACCGCGCCCGCCAGCGGCGCCATCGTCACCCCGCCCATCCCCGCGGCGAAAATCGGCAACTCGATCCCGAACAGGTCGCAAATCGGCGTGCGCAGCGTCATCGTGCAGTCCTCCCGCATTCGCATCTTCGTGGCGGCAGGCAACTATACTATCCGGGCAACCGTAGGGACCGCGCGCGCGGGCAGGGCGCTGCACGGCGCGCCAATCGCCACCGTCCGACTCGAGGAGGAAGCCCCATGCGATCCACCATCCACGCGCTGTTGATGACCGTCGCGGCGTGCTGTGCGTCGGCCGCCGCCGCACAAGCCTATCCGGCCAAGCCGGTGCGCATCGTCGTGCCGTTCCCGGCCGGCGGCCCCGCGGACATGCTCGCGCGCCTGCTCGCGGAGAAGCTCCCCGAACGCCTCGGCCAGCCGGTGCTCGTCGACAACGTCGGCGGCGCCGCCGGCAACATCGGCGCCGAGCAGGTCGCGCGCGCGCCCAACGACGGCCACGTGCTGCTGCTCAACGCATCCAGCCACGTGATCAACGGCATCCTCTACGCCAAGCTGCCGTACGATCCGATCCGCGACTTCACGCCGGTGACCCAGGTGGCGTCCTACAACCACATGCTCGTGGTCCACCCGGGCGTGCCGGCCAGGACCCTGCGCGAGTTCGTCGCCCTCGCCAAGGCCAAGCCGGGCTCGCTCTCGGTCGGCAATTCCGGCGTCGGCACCCCCGGCCACCTCGCCGCGGAACTGTTCAAGACCACCGCCGGCATCGACTACGTCCACGTCTCCTACAAGGGCTCGGCGCCGGCCACCACCGACCTGCTCGGCGGGCAGGTGCAGGCGATGTTCAACAACCCGGTCAACACCCTGCCGTTCACCGCGGCGGGCAAGATGCGCGCGATCGCGGTGACCGGCAAGCAGCGCCTCGCGGTCGCGCCCGACGTGCCGACGGTCGCGGAGTCCGGCTATCCCGGCTTCGAGGCCGGCACCTGGTTCGGCATCTTCGGACCGGCGCAGATGCCCGCGGCCGCGGTCAGCCGCATGCAGGAGGAGGTGGCGCGCGCGCTGCGCCTGCCCGATGCGCGCCAGAAACTCGCCGCGCAGGCCTGGGACGTGATCACGAACACGCCCGCCGAGTTCGCCGCGGTGATCCGTTCGGATCACGAGATCTGGACCAAGGTGATCCGCTCGGCCGGCATCCGTTCGGAGTGATCCGCGCCATCACAGGCCTCATTTTGTACACATCACGGAGACGGATCGTATACACTGAGTGAGGCGACACCCGCTTCGCCTCACCATGACGCCGACCCCACCCGCACCGCGCCGCCTGCGCATGATCCTGAACACCTTCGTGTCGGGCCCGCAGGCGTGGTTCTTCGTCGCCGACGAGCGCGGCTACTTTCGCGACGCGGGCCTCGCGATCGACTTCACCCCGGGCGACACCGCGGCCAACGCGGTGCCGCGCCTGGCCGACGGCGGGTTCGACGTCGCCTACGGCGATCTCAACACCCTGATCGAACTGGCCGCCGGCGCGAGCGCGCCGCCGGATGCGGTGGCGGTCTACGCCACCTTCAACGCCTCCCCCTACACCATCGCGGTGCCGGCCGCCGGCCCGGTGCGCGCGCCCGGCGACCTGCACGGGCGCGCGCTCGGTGCGCATCCCAACGACGCGGCGCTGCGCCTGTTTCCCGAGTTCGCGCGCGCCGCCGGGATCGAGCGCGCGCCGGTCGGGATCGAACTCTCGAGCCTGCCGCACCCGCGGATGCTGCGCGAGATGCTCGACGAACGGCGCTGGGACGGCCTGTTCGGCTTCGTCAACACCCTGCGCGCCGCCGCCATCGAGGCCGGGATCGACCCGGCGGCCGCGCTGCGCTGTCTCGAGTACCGCCATCTCGTGCCCGACCTCTACGGCGCCGCGCTGATGGTGTCGCGCCGCCTCGCCGACACGGCGCCGGCGCTGGTGCGCGGGCTGGTGCACGCGGTCAATCGCGGCGTGTGCGACGTCGCCGCCGACATCGATGCCGGCATCGACGCGGTCGCGCGGCGCGATCCGGCCATCGACCGCGCCGCCAACCGCGCGCGCCTGGCCGGCACCCTCGGCCTCGAGATGAGCCATCCCGAGGGCGCGCGGCTCGGCATCGGCGCGATCGACGACGCGCGGCTGGAGCGCTCGATCGACCTCATCGTCGCCGCCAAGGGCCATGCGCGGCGCCCGGCGGCCGCGGAGATCTTCCGCGCCGACTTCCTGCCGCCGCTGGCGGCGCGCCCGACGCACCTGGCGCGGCAACCGGGGCAATGGTGACGTGACACCCGCGCTCGACGCCGCCGACCTCGCCGGGCTGCGCCTGGCGATCGCCGAGTCGCGCATCGCGCGCCGGCGCGGCGACATGCCCTACGGCGCGGTGCTCGCCGATGCGGCCGGCGCGATCCTCATGACCGCGCAGAACACCCAGGTGACCGAGCGCGACCTGACCGGCCACGCCGAACTCAACCTGCTGCGCGCGGCGTCGCGCCGTTTCGGGCCGGAGCGCCTCAGGGGCGGCACGATCTTTGCGAGCGGAGAGCCATGCGCGATGTGCGCCGGCGCGATCTACTGGTCCGGCGTCGCGCGCGTGGTCTTCGCCCTGGGCGCGGCCGCGATGCACCGCCTCGACCCGGGCGACAGCGCGGCCGCCCTGCCCGACTGCCGCGCGCTCCTGGCCGGCGCCGATCGCCCGATCGCGGTGGTCGGCCCGGTGCTCGAGGACGAGGCCGAGGACGCGTTCCTGGATCGTCGCCGTCAGCCATCAACCAAGGAGGAAGCCCCGAGATGAAACCCTTCGCACACGCCGCCGCGGCACTGCTCGCCGCCCTCGCCTGCCTGCCCCTCGCGGCATCGGCGCAGGACTGGCCCAATCGACAGCTGCGCCTGGTGGTGCCGTTCCCGCCGGGCGGCACCAGCGACATCGTCGCGCGCCTGGTGGCGCAGCCGCTCGCCGAGCGCCTGAAGCAGACCGTGATCGTCGACAACCGGCCCGGCGGCGGCACCACCATCGGCGCCAAGGCCGTGATCAGCGCCAACGACGCCGCGCACACCCTGTTCGTCTCCAACAGCGCGCCGATCTCGATCGCGCCGTTCCTGTTCGACGCGCTGCCCTACGACCCGATCAAGGACTTCACGCACGTGGCGATGATCGGCACCACGCCGAACGCCTTCTTCGTCTCCTCCACCATCCCGGTCGAGAACCTCGCGCAGTACATCGAGTGGGTCAAGGCGCAGGGCAAGCCGGTGCCGTTCGGTTCCGGCGGCGGCGGCTCGATCGGCCACATCGTCGGCGAGATGTTCAAGAACGAGCTCAAGCTGCAGATGGAGCACGTGGCCTACAAGGGTTCCTCGCCGATGTTCCAGGACATGCTGGGCGGCCACCTCAAGGTCGGCGTCAACACGCTCCCCGAGGTGTGGGAGTTCGCCAAGCAGGGCCGCCTGCGCGTGGTGGCGCTGACCGCGCCGGCGCGCGCCAGGATCGCGCCGAACGTGCCGACCGTGGTCGAGCTCGGCTATCCGAAGCTGGTCGCCGAGAATTTCGTCGGCATCTCCGGCCCCGCCGGCATGCCGGCGGCGGCGGTCGCGCGCCTGAACGCCGCGGTCAACGACGCCCTCGGCGACCCCAAGCTCGCCGGACGCCTCGAGGAGCTCGGCATGACCGTGCAGAAGCTCTCCGCGCCCGCGTTCGCCGGCTTCGTGCAGAAGCAGGTCACCGAGTTCCAGCCGGGCGTCAAGGCGTCGGGCGCGAAGCTCAACTGAGTCCCGCGCGGCAGGTCCGCTGCCGCGCCGGCCGCCGCCCGCCGGCCGCGATGCGGGCACAATGGCGGGCATGGAAGGCCGCAGCACCGACGTCCGCGCGCCGCTCCCCGAGGACGGGGAGCCCGCGGCGACGCCGGCCGCGCGCGGACTGGCGCGCCATCTGCCCGGCATCGGGCTCCTGACCCGCTATCGTCGCGCCTGGCTGCCCAAGGACCTGGCGGCCGGCCTCGCGCTGTGCGCCATCCTGGTGCCAGTCGGCATGGGCTACGCCGAAGCCTCCGGCCTGCCCGCGATCCACGGGCTGTACGCGACCATCGTGCCGCTGGTCGCCTATGCGCTGTTCGGCCCGAGCCGCATCATGGTCCTCGGCCCCGACTCCACCCTGGCGGCGGTGATCGCGGTGCTGATCCTGCCCATGGCCGGCGGCAGCGTCGAGCGCGCGATCGCCCTGGCCGGCGCGCTGGCGCTGCTCTCCGGCGCCTGCTCGCTCGCGATCGGCCTCGCCGGGCTCGGCCAGGCCGCCGACCTCCTGTCGAAGCCCATCCGCATCGGCTTCATGAACGCGATCGCGCTGACGGTGCTCGTCGGCCAGCTGCCCAAGCTGCTCGGATTCCGCGTCGACGCCGACACGCTGCCGGCGCAGGTCGTCGACATCGCCGCGGGCATCGGCGCCGGCCGGACCAACCTCGCCGCGCTCGCGCTCGGCCTGGCCAGCCTCGCGGTGATCCTGCTGCTGCGCCGCTACCGCCAGCGCTGGCCGGGCGTGCTGATCGCCGTCGCCGCCGCGACCGCGGTCTCGGCCGCGCTCGATCTCGCGCACACCGCGCAGGTCGCGGTGGTCGGCGTGCTGCCGCAGGGCCTGCCGGCGTTCGCGCTGCCAGCCGTCGGCGCCGCCGACCTGTGGCGCCTGCTGCCCGGCGCCGTCATCATCGCCATGCTCTCCTTCGCCGACACCAGCGTGCTGTCGCGCGCGCTGGCGCAGCGCGGCCGCTACCCGGTGAGCCAGAACCAGGAGATGATCGCGCTCGGCGCGGCCAACCTCGCCACCGGCCTGTTCCAGGGCTTCTCGATCAGCAGCAGCAACTCGCGCACCCTGGTCGCCGAGGCGGCCGGCGCGCGCACCCAGATGAGCGGCCTCATCGGCGCGCTCGCGATCGTCGTCCTGCTGGTCGCCGCGCCGGGCCTGCTCGCGAGCCTCCCCGGCGCGGTGCTGGGCGCGGTGGTGATCGCCGCCTGCCTGTCGTTCGCCGACGTCGCCGGCATGCGCCAGCTGCTGCGCCAGCGCCGCAGCGAGTTCGCGCTCTCGGTCGCGAGCTTCGTCGGCGTCGCCCTGATCGGCGTGATCGAGGGCATCGTCATCGCCATCGGCCTGTCGATGCTGATCCTGGTCTGGAACGTCTGGCACCCGCACTTCGCGGTGCTGGTGCGCCTGGCCGGCGCCAAGGGCTACCACGACCTCGGGCGCCATCCCGAGGGCCGCCGCATCCCGGGGCTGGTGCTGTTCCGCTGGGACGCGCAGCTGTTCTTCGCCAACGCCGAGATCTTCCGCGACGCCGTCCTCGCGGCGGCCGCCGCGGCGCCGACGCCGACGCGCCAGGTCGTGATCGTCGCCGACGCCATCGCCGACATCGACCTGACCGCGGCCGACGCGCTCATCGCCCTGCACGAGGACCTGGCGCGCCAGGGCATCGCGCTGCGCTTCGCCGGCCTCAAGGGCCAGGTGCGCGACCGCCTCGCCCGCTACGGCACCCTGGCCACGCTCGGCACCGACGTCTTCGCGCCCACCGTCGGGCGCGCGGTCGCCCTGTACCGCGCGGCCTACGGCGTCGACGCGGGCGCGCCCTGAGGCCGGCCGCGCCGGCGGTCGCGGCTTTGGTATCCTGCGCCGCTCGCACGCCGTCCGGGCGGCGCTGCCGCGCGCATCCGCCGGCGGCCGGCGTGCGTAGGACCCGAGGGCCGGCCCGCGGCCGGTTTTCGTCTCACAGGAGTCGTCGATGATCATCCCCAGCCGTTCCCGCACCCGCCGCGTGGTGCTGTCCCTGGCGGCGCAGCTGCATGCCAGCCAGGCCGCCACGCCGCGCCCTCCCGTTGCCCCGCTCCGCTAGAAAGGAATCGCCATGTCGCTGTCGCTCCGCCTTCGCCTGTCCCGCCTTCGCCTCGCCCCTTCCCCGGCCCCGTCCTCGCGCACGCGCCGCGCCGCCTGCGCCGGCGCCGCCCTCGCCGCCGTCCTCGCGGCCGCGCCCGCCGCGGCGCAGCAGACCTTCAAGGTCACCACCATCCCCGAGGAAGCGGCGACCGAGCAGATCCGCAAGTTCGGCCCGATCACCAAGTACCTCGAGCGCGTGCTCGGCATGAAGGTCGAGTTCACCCCGGTCAACGACTATCCGGCCGCGGTCGAGGCGATGGTCAACCGGCAGGTCGACCTGGTCTGGTTCGGCGGCTTCACGCACGTGCAGGCGCAGCTGCGCTCCGGCGGCAAGATCATCCCGATCGCGCAGCGCGAGGAGGACAGCCAGTTCCGCTCCGTGTTCATCACGCTGGCCGACTCCGGCATCAAGGCGCTGACCGACCTCAAGGGCAAGCAGGTGAGCTTTGGCTCGCAGTCGTCGACCTCGGGGCACCTGATGCCGCGCAGCTTCCTGCTGCAGGCCAAGCTCGATCCCGAGAAGGACTTCAAGCGCGTCGCCTATTCCGGCGCCCACGACGCCACCATCGCCTCGGTCGTCGGCGGCCGCGTCGACGCCGCCGCGCTCGACATCACGGTCTGGCGCAAGTTCGTCGAGGACAAGAAGGTCGACACCGCCAAGGTCGTGGTCTTCTTCACCACCCCGCCGTACTACAACTACAACTGGTCGGTGCACGCCGACATGCCGGCGGCCCTGCGCGAGCGCGTCACCAAGGCGCTGCTCGACCTGTCGCCGGCGACGCCCGAGGGCAAGGAGATCCTCAGTCTCAACCGCGCGACGAAGTACATTCCGACGCGCGTGGAGAACTACAAGGATCTCGAGACCGCGGGCCGCAGCGCCGGCCTCATCAAGTAGCCGTCGCGCATGCGCGTCTCCCTCGCCGGGCTGGCCGCGCGCCACCCGGCATCGCGCGCCGGCGCCGCGCCGGCCCTGCAGCCGCTCGCGCTCGAGATCGCGGCCGGCGAGCAGGTCGCGGTGATCGGGCCCTCGGGCGCCGGCAAGACCACGCTGCTGGCCGCGCTCGCCTGCGCGCTGCGGCCGGCGGCGGGCAGCCTCGCGCTCGACGGCGTCGACCCGTGGTCGCTGCCGACGCGCGCGCTGCAGCGCCTGCGCGGCCGCCTGTTCCTGGCGCCGCAGGCCCCGCCGCTGCCGCCGCGCCAGCGCGTGGTCACCGCGGTGCTGGCCGGCCGCCTGCCGCGCCAGTCGCTCGCGGCCAGCCTGCGCTCCCTCATCCACCCGACCGGGGTCGACGAGGCCGCCGACGCGCTCGCGCGCTTCGACCTCGGGAACAAGCTGTGGGAGCGGGTCGACCGGCTCTCCGGCGGCGAGCGCCAGCGCGTCGGGCTCGCGCGCGCGCTGGTTTCCGGCGCCAGCCTGTGGCTGGTCGACGAGCCGCTCTCCTCGCTCGATCCGTCGCGTGCGACGCTCGCGATCGACACCCTGACCGCGAGCGCACGCGAACGCGGCGCCACGCTCGTCACCACGCTGCACCAGGTCGACGTGGCGACCCGGTTCCCGCGCGTGATCGGCCTGCGCGACGGCGCCCTGCAGTTCGACCTGCCGGCGGCGGCCGTCACCGCCGCGCGCCTGGCCGAGCTGTACGCGCAGCACGAGGACGAGCTCACCGGCCCGGCACCGGTCGCCGAGCTCCCCGCGGCGCCCGCGACCGCGCCGATGTACTGCCGCTGAGCGCGGCCCGCCGCGCCCCCGCGCCGTGAACGCCCCCGCCCCCCACCTGCGCGACCCGGCCTGGATCGCGCGCGTCTCCTGGACCCTGTTCGCGCTGGTGCTGCTCGCCCCGGCGCTCGTGGTCACCGAGTTCAAGCCGTGGCTGCTGGTCGAGCCCGACGCGCTCAAGGCGACGCGGCGCTTCCTCGCCGACTTCTTCCCGCCCAAGGTCGACGCCGCGTTCCTGGGCCTGGTGGCGCGCGAGGCCTGGCGCACCATCGCGATCGCCACCGCCGGCATGGCGCTCGCGCTGCTGATCGCGATCCCCCTGACGCTTGCCTCGACCAGCGCCCTGTCGGTGTCGGCGCTGCCCGGGCGCATGGGCGCGCTGCCGTTCGCGCTGCGCCAGGCGGTGCGCTGGCTGCTCGTGATCCTGCGCAGCATCCCCGAACTGGTCTGGGCGCTGGTGTTCGTGCGCGTGGTGGGCCTGGGACCGACCGCGGGCGTGCTCGCGATCGCGCTCACCTACGGCGGCATGCTCGGCAAGGTCTACGGCGAGATCCTCGAGAGCGACGAGGCGCACGCAACCAACACGCTGCTGCGCAACGGCGCCTCGCGCCTGCAGGCGTTCTTCTACGGCCTGCTGCCGCAGAGCGCGACCGAGCTCACCAGCTACACCGTGTACCGCTGGGAGTGCGCGATCCGCTCCTCGGCCGTGCTGGGCTTCGTCGGCGCCGGCGGCCTGGGCCAGCAGATGGACAACTCGATGAAGATGTTCCAGGGCTCGGAGGTGGCGACGATGCTCCTGACCTTCATGCTGCTGGTCGGCCTCGCCGACCTCGCCTCGGCGCGCCTGCGCCGCATGCTCGCATGAGCGCGGCGCCGCAGGCGCCGGCCGCCGCGCGGCCGCGCAGCCCCCTCGATCCGCGCAGCAGCGCGTTCTGGCTCGTCGCCGGCCTCGCGGCGCTGGTGGCCGCGAGCTTCTGGACCCTGGACCTGAAGTGGGCGCAGTTCTTCTCCGCCGACGCGATGGCGCGCATGGGCAAGTTCCTGCGCGAGCTGCTGGCCCCGACCTGGGAGCCGGCCTTCGTGCGCAAGGTCGCGCTGGCGAGCCTGGAGACGATCGCGATGTCGGCGCTGGGCACGCTGCTCGCGGCGGTCGCGGGACTGTTCCTCGCGCTGCCGGCCTCGCGCAAGCACGATGCGGACCGCGCGCCCTGGCGCCTGCCGACGCGGCTCCTGCTCAACGCGCTGCGCTCGATTCCGGAGCTGGTGTGGGCGGCGCTGCTCATCATCGCCGCCGGCCTGGGGCCGTTCGCCGGCACGCTGGCGCTGGCGCTGCACACCGCGGGCGTGCTCGGCCGCCTGTTCGCCGAGGCCGTCGAGAACGCGCCGCCGGGCCCGGCGTTCGCGCTGCGCGCGCGCGGCGTGCCCGCGGGCCGCGTGTTCCTGTTCGCGACCCTGCCGCAGGTGCTGCCGCAGCTGCTCTCCTACACGCTGTACCGCTGGGAGAACAACATCCGCGCCGCCGCCGTGCTCGGCGTGGTCGGCGGCGGCGGCCTGGGACAGCTGCTCGCGTTCCACATGGGGCTGTTCCACATGCGCGAGACCAGCACCATCCTGATCGCGATGCTGCTCCTGGTCGCCCTGGTCGACCTCGCCTCGTACCTCGCGCGGCGCGTGCTGCAGCGCTAGGCGGGGCGGGCTCAGCCCTGCACCGAGTAGCCGCCGTCGAGCGGGATCGCGGTGCCGGTCAGGAAGGCCGACGCCGGGCTCGCGAGGAACACCGCGATGCCGGCGAAGTCGGCGGGGGTCCCCCAGCGCCCGGCGGGCGTGCGTGCGAGGACCTTCTCGTTCAGGCCGTCGATCTGCGCGCGCGCCGCGCGCGTGAGATCGGTGTCGATCCACCCCGGCAGCACCGCGTTGACCTGGATGTTGTCTGCGGCCCAGGCCACCGCGAGCGCGCGCGTCAGCTGCACGATGCCGCCCTTGGAGGCCGCGTAGGCGGGCACCACGGGCAGCGCGAAGATCGACATCATCGAGCCGATGTTGATGATCTTGCCGCCGCCGGCGCGGATCATTTCCGGATGGGCCGCCTGCGCGCAGGTGAAGGCGCTGGTGAGGTTGGTGTCCAGGACCTCGCGCCACTCCGCCAGGCTCAGGTCCTGCGGCCGCTTGCGGATGTTGATGCCGGCGTTGTTGACGAGGATGTCGAGGCGCCCGAGCGTGGCGACGGTCCTGGCGACGAGCGCACGACACGACGCCTCGTCGGTGACGTCGACCTCGATCGCGACACCGCCGATCGCCGCGGCGGCGGCGGCGCTCTTCGCGGCATTGCGCCCCGCCACCACCACACTCGCACCGGCCTCGGCCAGCCCGCGCGCCATGCCCAGCCCGATGCCGCCGTTGCCGCCGGTGACGATGGCCACCCTGCCGCTCAAGTCGAAAGACCGCATGTTTTCCCCCGCGCGGCACGCCGCAACCTGTGCGCGATTCTACGTCGCCGGGCGGGCGCCATCGACCCCGCCGCCATGTTGCCGACATAATCGCGGCCGATTGCGCAACGGGGCGCGCAGCACGCTCCCATAATGTGCGCGCAGAATCGCAGCACCGTGCCGGCGGGGCCCCGGCGGGTTGTTTCCGGAGGAGAGGCAATGCGGCTGGCGACAGGGGTGTTGCTCGGAGTGCTGGCGGCGGGCGCCACGGCCGCGACCGTCGAGCGCTTCACGCCGCAGGGCGAGGTGCGCGCCGTGCGCCAGGTGGTGGCGCGCTTCTCGGAGGACATGGTGCGCTTCGGCGACGCGCGCGCGGGCGCCCCGTTCAGCGCCGAATGCGCCGAACCCGGCCAGGGCCGCTGGACCGATGCGCGCACCTGGGTGTTCGATTTCAGCCGCGACCTGCCGCCCGGCACGCGCTGCACCTTCACCGTCAAGTCCGAGGCGAAGGCCCTGGCCGGCGCCGCCGTCGGCGGCCGGACGCGCTTCGCGTTCTCCACCGGCGGTCCGGCGGTCCTGTCGTCGCAGCCCTACGCGGGCGCCGTCATCGACGAGGAGCAGACCTTCATCCTGCGCCTGAACGGCGCGGTGCACGCGCCGTCGGTGGAGGCGAACGCGTGGTGCGCGGCCGAGGGCATCGGCGAGCGCATCCCGGTCGGCGTCGTCGCCGGCGCCGAGCGCGCCGCGCTGTTCAAGGCCCTGCGGCGCGAGCGCGACGCGGCCGACGAGCGGCTCCTGCTCGTGGCCTGCCGCCAGCGCCTGCCGGCCGGGGCCAATGTCACCCTCGTCTGGGGCCGCGGCATCGCCAGCGCGGCGGCCGACCCGGCGCGGCGCGTGACCACCGGCAGCGATGCGCCGCTGCGCTTCCGCGTGCGGCCGGAATTCCGCGTGAGCCTCACCTGCGCGCGCGAGAACGCGACCGCGCCGTGCTCGCCCTACCTGCCGCTCGAGCTGTCGTTCAGCGCGCCCGTGCCGCGCGCGCTCGCCGACGCCATCCGCCTGCGCTCCGCCGCCGGCGAGGCGCGGCCGGTCCAGCGCCGCGAGGATGGCGACGCGGCGCTCGAGCGCGTCAGCTTCGCGCCGCCATTCCCCGAGAATGCCGAGCTCACCGTGACGCTGCCGTCCGCGTTCGCCGACGACACCGGCCGGACCCCGGCCAACGCGGCCGCCTTTCCGCTGCGCACGCGCACCGGCGAAGGCGCGCCGCTGGCGAAGTTCGCCGCCGGCTTCGGCATCGTCGAGCGCGCGCAGCCGGTCCTGCCGGTGACGCTGCGCAACGTCGAGCCGCAACTCGCGCAGGCGCGCCTGAGCATCGGCGCCGGCACCGCGGCCGACGCGGCGCCGGCGCCTCCCGCGCCCGCGGCCAGCGGGCCGGGACTCAAGCGCCTGCACGTCACCGAGGACACCCAGATCATCGACTGGCTCGCGCGCCTGCGCCGCGCCGGCAGCGACGAGTTCAAGTCGCGCGAGACGCCGCTCCTCGCCGGCGCGAAGAACCTCGCCACCGGCACCCTGCCCGCCCCCGGCGGCGGCAAGGCCTTCGAGGTGGTCGGCATCCCGCTGCCCGCGCCCGGCTTCCACGTGGTCGAGCTCGAGAGCGCGCGCCTGGGCGCGGCGCTGCTCGGCAAGCCGCGGCCGATGTACGTGCGCGCGGGCGCGCTGGTCACCAACCTCGCGGTGCACCTGAAGCTCGGTCGCGCCGACGGCGACGCCGGCGGCAGCGCGGTCTGGGTCACCACGCTCGATACCGGACTGCCGGTCGGCGACGCCGCCATCCGCATATCCGACTGCGCCGGCAATCCGGTCTGGACCGGGCGCACCGACGCCCGCGGCGTCGCCCGCGTGCGCGCGACCCTGGCGCGCGAGACCCGCTGCGGCGACGACGGGCTCGGCGCGTACTTCGTCTCGGCGCGCAAGGGCGACGACCTGTCGTTCGCGCTGTCGGACTGGCAGAACGGCATCGAGCCCTGGCGCTTCAACGTCGCCACCGGCTTCGGCAGCGAGGCGGAGGTCGCGGCGCACACGGTGTTCGACCGCGCGCTCTACCGCGCCGGCGAGACCGTGTCGATGAAGCACGTCGTGCGCGCCGAGACGGTCGCCGGCCTCGGCCCGCTCGCCGCCGCCGCCCTGCCCGACCGGGTGCGCATCACGCACGAGGGCAGCGGCACCGAGATCGAGCTGCCGGTGCGCTTCGCCGCGCGCGGCTCGGCCGCGCAGTCGTGGAAGATCCCGGCCGACGCCAAGCTCGGCGTCTACAGCGTCGCGCTCCTGGCCGGCGGCAAGGGCGACGGCGCCGGCGCACGCCGGCTCGCTACCGGCAGCTTCCGCGTCGCCGAGTTCCGCCTGCCGGTGATGCAGGGCGCGGTGACCCCGCCGCCGGCGCCGCAGGTGCGCGCGACCGAGGTGCCGCTGCAGCTCGCGCTGTCGTACCTGTCCGGCGGGCCGGCCAGCGGCCAGCCGGTGCGCCTGACCGCGCTGGTGCGCGAGAAGGCGGTGACCTTCGCCGGGTACGAGGAATACTCGTTCGGCCTGGCCGACCTGCGCAGCGAGGGCGACGCGGCGGGCGCGGACGAGTCCGCCGCGGCGGCCGGCGCCGGCCGCCTGGTCCTCGACAAGGAGGAGATCCGCCTCGGCCCGGACGGCACCGCGCGGCGCACGATCAAGGCGCTGCCGCGCCTGGCGCAGCCCGGCGAACTGGTGGCCGAGATGACCTATCGCGACCCGAGCGGCGAGGAGCACACCCTGCGCGGGGTCGCCGCGCTGTGGCCGGCCGCGCTCGCGGTCGGCATCCACAGCGAAGGCTGGGTGCAGGTCCGCAGGACCGCGCGCCTCAAGGTGGTCACGCTCGACCTGGCCGGCAAGCCGCGCGCCGGCGCGCCGGTGCGCATCCAGGCGACGCTGCGCACGACGCTGTCGTCGCGCAAGCGCACCGTCGGCGGCTTCTACGCCTACGACAACCGCGTCGAGGAAAAGGATCTCGGCACCCTGTGCAGCGGCCGCAGCGACGCGCGCGGCCTGTTCCTGTGCGAGGCCGCGCTGGCGCAGCCCGGCAACGTGGTGCTCACCGCGACCGCCGACGACGACGCGGGCAACAGCGCGCGCGCCGCCGGCGCGCTCTGGGTCGCCGGCGGCGACGCCTGGTTCGGCGGCGACAACGCCGATCGCATGGACGTCCTGCCCGAGAAGCGCGACTACCAGCCGGGCGAGACCGCGCGGTTCCAGGTGCGCATGCCGTTCCGCCAGGCCACCGCCTGGGTCGCGGTCGAGCGCGAGGGGGTGATCGACACGCTCGTGGTGCCGCTGTCGGGCAAGGATCCGGTCGTGTCGGTGCCGATCCAGCCGTCGTGGGGCCCGAACGTGTTCGTCTCGGTGCTCGCGGTGCGCGGCCGCGTGCGCCACGTGCCGTGGTACTCGTTCCTGCAGTGGGGCTGGCGCGCGCCGCGCGACTGGTGGCGCGAGCGCGCCGACTGGGTCGCGCTGTACAACAAGGGCGAGCCGACCGCGCTGGTCGACCTGGCCCGGCCCGCGTTCAAGCTCGGCATCGCCGAGGTGCAGGTCGGCCGCGCCGCCTACGAGCTCAAGGTCGCGGTCGCGGCCGACAAGGCGGTCTACCAGACCCGCGACACCGCGCGCGTGACCGTCAGCGTGCGCGGGCCGGACGGCCGGCCGCCGCCGGCCGGCACCGAGGTGGCGCTCGCCGCGGTCGACGAGGCGCTGGTCGAGCTCATGCCCAACGACAGCTGGAACATCCTCGAGGCGATGGTGCGCCGGCGCGGCTACGCCGTCGACACCGCCACCGCGCAGATGCAGGTGATCGGCCGGCGCCACTTCGGCCGCAAGGCGCTCGCCGCCGGCGGCGGCGGCGGACGCGCGCCGACGCGCGAGCTGTTCGACACCCTGCTGCTGTGGCAGCCGGCGCTGGCCCTCGATGCGCGCGGCGAGGCGCGGGTGGAGGTGCCGCTCAACGACGCGCTCACGACCTTCCGCATCGTCGCCGTCGCCGACACGCCGGCGGCCGGCGGCGCGGCGCGCTTCGGCAGCGGCAGCACCACGGTGCGCGCGACCAAGGACCTGCAGCTCATCGCCGGCCTGCCCCCGCTGGTGCGCGACGGCGACAGCTTTCGCGCCGGCGTGACGCTGCGCAACACGACCGCGCGCGCGATGCGCGTCGCGGTCAGCGCCCGCGTCGCCGGTCTCGCGGCGACGCTGCCGACGCAGGAGGTGCCGCTGCCGGCCGGTGCCGCGCGCGAGGTGTTCTGGCCGGTGACCGTGCCGGCCGGCGTCGCGCAACTGGCCTGGACCGTCAGCGCCGCCGAGCAGGGCGCGACGAAGCCGGCGCAGGACGCGCTGCAGGCGCTGCAGCGCGTCGCGCGCGCGGTGCCGCTCACGGTGCAGCAGGCGACGCTGGTGCAGCTCGACCGCCCGCTGAGCCTCGCCGTGGCGGCGCCCGCCGATGCGCTCGCCGACGCCGGCGTCGCGCGCGGCGGCCTGCGCATCGGCGTGGCGCCGTCGCTCGCCGCCGCCCAGGACGGCGTGCGGCGCTACTTCGAGGACTACCCGTTCTCCTGCCTCGAGCAGAAGGCCTCGAAGGCGATCGGTCTGCGCGACAAGGCGCAGTGGCAGGCGGTGAGCGCCAGCCTCGGCAACCATCTCGACAGCGACGGCCTGGCCGCGTACTTCCCGGGCGGGCGCGGCAGCGACACCCTGACCGCCTACCTGCTCGCGATCAGCCACGAGGCCGGCTACCCGCTGCCGGACCACCTGCGCGAGCGCATGGAAGGCGCGCTGATCGCCTTCGCCGAGGGCCGGCTCGAGCGCGCGGCGTGGGCGCCGCGCCGCGACCTCGAGGCGCGCAAGCTCGCGGCGATCGAGGCGCTGGCGCGCGGCGGCAAGGCGGTGCCGAAGCTGCTCGAGTCGATCACCCCCGCGCCCGCCGCCTGGCCGACCCATGCGGTGCTCGACTGGCTCGGCATCCTCGCGCGCCTGCCCGGCGTCCCGCGCCGCGACGAGCACATCGCCGCGGCCGAGCAGGTGCTGCGCGCGCGCCTGTCGATGCAGGGCACGCGCCTGGTCTTCTCGACCGAGAGCGAGGACCACTGGTGGTGGCTGATGGCCGGCGGCGACGTCAACGCCGCGCGCCTGCTCGCGCTGGCGGCGGACCGGCCGGGCTGGCGCGAGGACCTGCCGCGCCTGGCGAGCGGCCTGGTGGGGCGCCAGGTCCGGGGCGCCTGGCAGACCACCACCGCCAATCTCTGGGGCAGCCTGGCGCTCGAGCGCTTCGCCGCCCGCTTCGAGGGCGAGCGGGTCGCCGGCACCACGCGCGCGGCGCTCGACGAGCCCGCCGGCGCGGCCGCGCCGCGCGCGCTCGCCTGGGCCGGCCAGCCGCAGGGCGGCGTGCTGACCCTGCCCTGGCCGCGCGGCGCCGGCACGCTGCGCGCCGCGCACGAAGGCAGCGGCCGGCCCTGGCTCACCATCCAGAGCCTGGCCGCGGTGCCGCTCGCGGCGCCGGCCTTCGCCGGCTACCGGATCGCGCGCACCGTGCGCTTCGTCGAGCAGAAGGCCGCCGGGAGCGCGAGCCGCGGCGACATCCTGCGCGTGCGCCTCGACATCGATGCCGGCGCCGACATGACCTGGGTGGTGGTGGCCGACCCGATCCCCGCGGGCGCCACCATCCTCGGCGCCGGCCTCGCGCGCGACAGCGTCAGCGCGGCACCGGGCGAGCGGCGCGACGCGGGCGCCGCGGTGCCGGCCTACGAGGAGCGCAGCTTCGAGGCGTTCCGCGCCTACTACGAGTTCGCGCCGCGCGGGCGCTGGTCGGTCGAATACACCGTGCGGCTGAACCAGGACGGCCTGTTCGCGCTGCCGCCGACCCGGGTCGAGGCGATGTACGCGCCCGAAATGTTCGGCGCGCTGCCGAACGCGCCGCTGCGGGT
>JAEUOS010000203.1 GCA_016790695.1 Burkholderiales bacterium | reverse complement strand
GGTCAGCACCTTCACTGCCCTCCGGCAGGACAAACCATTCCGGCGACGGGTTCAAACACCTGCAGATCCCGGGCAACGAAGGCGGCAGTACGGGGTGCTCCTCGTTGGGCAGCCTGCTCATCAACGGCAAGTCGGAGTTGTCCCTGGCACCCAACGGCTCAAGGGCGCCAACGTGCTGCTGCTCGACGAGCCGTCCAACGACCTCGACGTCGAGACCCTGCGCGCCCTGGAAGACGCGCTCCTGGACTTCCCCGGCAGCGTGATGGTGATCTCCCACGACCGCTGGTTCCTGGACCGCATCGCCACCCACATCCTGGCCGCCGAGGGCGACTCGCAGTGGACCTTCTTCGACGGCAACTACCAGGAGTACGAGGCCGACAAGCGCAAGCGCCTGGGCGAGGAAGGGGCGAAGCCCAAGCGGATCCGGTTCAAGGCCCTCAAATAGGCCCGGGGTGCAGGCATGATCAACCTGAAGACGCGACTCGCCATCGCCGGCGGCGGCATCGGCGGCCTGGTGCTGGCGCTGCAGTGCCACAAGCACGGCATCGACTGCACGGTGTTCGAGGCCGTGGAGAAACTCGAGCCGCTGGGCGTCGGTATCAACCTCCTGCCGCACAGCGTCAGGATCCTCGCCGGCCTCGGCCTGCTCGAGGACCTCAAGTCGCTGGGTGTCGAGACGGCGGAGCTCGCCTATTTCAACAAGCACGGGCAGGCGATCTGGCGCGAGCCGCGCGGCATCGCCGCGGGCTACGACTACCCGCAGATCTCGATCCACCGCGGCGAACTGCATTTCCTGCTGCTGCGTCATGCCGTCGAGCGCCTCGGCGCGGAGCGCATCCGCACCGGGCATGCGATCAAGCGCTTCGACGCGGGCGGCGATCGCGCGCACGCGGTGTTCGAGAACCGCCGCACCGGTGCCGAGGTGGCCGAGGTGGACGCCGACCTGATCGTCGCCGCCGACGGCATCCATTCGACGGTGCGCGCGCTGCTCTACCCCGGCGAGGGGCCGCCGCGCTACTCGGGGCGCGTGCTGTGGCGCGGCGCCTGCGTGTGGCCGCCGTTCCTCACCGGGCGCAGCATGATGCAGGCCGGCCACGCGAACCAGAAGGCGGTGATCTACCCGATCTCGCGCAAGGTGTTCGAGGAAACCGGCAACAACCTCACCAACTGGATCATGGAACTGGCGGTGCCCGGCGACACGCCGCCGCGCCAGGACTGGTCGAAGGTGGTCGACAAGTCGGTGTTCGCGGGCCCGTTCGCCGGCTGGAAGTGGGACTGGCTCGACGTGCCCGCGCTGATCGAGGCGGGGGGCACCGCCTACGAGTACCCGATGTGCGACCGCGACCCGCTGCCGCGCTGGTCGTTCGGCCGCGTCACGCTGCTGGGCGACGCCGCGCACCCGATGTACCCGATCGGCTCGAACGGCGCCTCGCAGGCGATCCTCGACACCGAGAGCCTGGCCGCGGCGCTCACCGGGGAGCGCGATGTTCCGGCGGCGCTGGCGCGCTACGAAGCCGAGCGCCGCGAAGCGACCGCGAAGATCGTGCTCGCCAACCGCGGCAACGGCCCCGACCAGGTGATGCAGCTGGCCGAGGAGCGCGCGCCGGACGGCTTCAGGACCGACGTCTACGAGGCGATCTCGCGTGCCGAGCTCGAGGAGATCTCGGCGCGCTACAAGCAGACCGCGGGATTCGCCAAGGCGCAGGTGAACGCGCGCCAGTGACGCGCGCTCACCGCGGCGCCGGTTCGCGCCGGATCAGCGATATCGTCGCCCGCGAGACGCAGACCAGCCGGTCCTGCGCATCGCGCACCTCGACCTGCCAGATCTGCGTCGATCGCCCGGTGTGGACCGGCGTCACGCGCCCGGTGACCCGGCCCTCGCGCACCGCGCGCAGGTGGTTGGCGTTGATCTCCAGCCCGACCGCGTCGGTCGTCGCGCGGTCGATGGTCTGCCAGGCCGCGCAGCTCGCGAGCGTCTCCGCCAGCAGCAGGGTGGCGCCGCCGTGCAGCAGTCCGGCCGGCTGGCGCGTGCGCGCGTCGACCGGCATGGTCGCGACGAGGTGGTCCTCGCCCACCTCGGTGAACTCGATGCCCAGTTGGGCGACGGCGGTGTTGTCGTGCGAGCGGTTGATCTGCTCGAGGCTGGGCGGGCGGATCCAGAGGGCCATGGGAGGTCCGGTGCAGGCGGGTGGAGGGCGGTTCAGGTGAAGGTGATCGCGTGGCGGCGCTCGGGGGTGTCGACGTGCGGGATCGCATTGAAGGCGACCAGGCGCATTGCGCGCGCCGCGGCGTCGCCGCTGACGATGAGCTCGACGAATCCGCTGTTGCGGAACTGCAGGTTGAACTCCACCGCGGTGGCGCCGTTGCAGCCGATGATGTCGACCATCGCGCGCGCGATCGCGCCGCCGGAGCTCACGACCAGCGCCGCGTCCTCGCGCGCGAGCCCGTCGCACGCGAGGTCGATGCCGGCGCGCATGCGCGCGCCGAAGTCGGCCCAGGTCTCGGGCACGCCGGCGAGGCGGTCCTCGGTCCAGGCCGCCATCGCGGCCTTGAGGGTGCGCCAGTAGTCGCGATAGTCGGCGCGCTGGTGCGACAGCGGGTCGCGCCCGCCGGTGTGGGCGGTGTACAGCGCCTCGCCGTGGTACTCGTTGAGGCCGGCGTGCTCGTGCACCGCCAGGTCGGCTCCCATCGCGGCGAGGATCTCGCTTGCCGTGTCGCGCTGGCGCTTCAGGCTGCCGGCGACCGCGCGGCGGAAGGTGAGGCCGCGCGCGGCGAAGTATTCGCCGAGCCAGCGCGCCTGCTGGCGCCCGAGGTCGGAGAGCCGGTCGTAGTCGGCAGTGCCGAAGGAGGCCTGCCCGTGCCGGACCAGGAAGAGGAGTGCCAAGGGGACGTCCCGCGTGTCAGGAGTTCGAAGGAGGGCGCCGCGCGCCTGCGCGGCGCCCCGCGCTACCGGTCGACGACGATCAGCGCATCGACCGCGACGCCGCCGTCGGGCCCGAGCAGCACCGGGTTGACGTCGATCTCGCTGATGCGGTCGGCGTGGTCGGCGATCAGCTCCGACAGCCGCACGACCATGTCGACCAGCGCCTCGACGTGCGCGGGCGGCGCGCCGCGGTAGCCGTCGAGGAGCTTGCGCGCCTTCAGACGGTCGATCATGTCGCGCGCCTCGGTCGGCGTCACCGGGGCCAGGCCGACCTGCACGTCCTTGAGCAGCTCGACCAGCACGCCGCCCATGCCGACGGTGACCAGCGGCCCGAACTGCGGGTCGACCTTGGCGCCGACGACGATCTCGACGCCCCTGGACACCATCTCGCAGACCAGGACGCCGGCCACGCGCGGCTTCGGTTCCACGCGACCGGCGGCCGCGACGATCTCGTCGTAGGCGCGCCGCAGCTCGTCGGCGTCGCGGATCCCGAGCCGCACCACGCCGGCCTCGGTCTTGTGCGGGATGTCCGGGCTCTCGATCTTCACGGCCACGGGATAGCCGATCTGCGCCGCCGCGCTCGCCGCGGCGGCGAAATCGCTGGCCAGCGCCTCGCGCGTGACGCGGATGCCATAGGCGGCGAGCGCCGCCTTCGAGTCGCGCTCGGTCATGGTCCCGGGCGCGAGCTGCAGCGCCGCGCGCGCGGTGGCGCGCGGCGCGGCCGGCCACGCCGCGCGGCGCGCGCGTTCGTGCCATTCGGCGAGTGCGTGCATGCAATGGGCGGTCGAGCGGAACAGCGCGATGCGCTCGTCGGTCTCGTATTCGCGGCTGCCGGGGCCTTCGAGCCAGACCGGGAACCAGGACGCGCACAGCATCTTGCCCGGATAGCGCTTGGCGAATTCGGTCACCTGGCGGTACCGCGCCAGGGTGAGCTCGGGGTGGGCGTAGGCGACCGGGAAGACGAGCGCGTCGAAGTCCGGCTCGTCGAGGAAGGCGCTCATGCAGCGCGCGAACGATTCCATGCTGTTGAGCACCTGCGCGGTGACGTCGCACGGATTGGCGGTCGAGCCGAAGTCGGGGACCTCGCGCGCGAGCAGCGCCTGCACGCGCTCGCTCGGCTGCGGCAGCGTCAGGCCGCTGGCCTCGGCCTTCGCCGCGGCGATCACGCCGGCGCCGCCCGACCCGACCAGCACGGCCGGCCCCTTGCCGGACGGCGGCGGCGCCTTGGCGAAGAACAGCGCCGTCTCGAGCACCGTCTCCATGTCGTCGACGATCACCAGCCCGGCCTTGCGCGCGGCGGCGCGGTAGGCCTCGTCGGTGCCGGCCAGCGACCCGGTGTGCGACAGCGCGGCGCGCTTGCTGGCCTCGCCCGCGGTCATCTTGTAGGCGATGATGTTCTTGCCCGCCGCGCGCGCGCGCTCGCCGAGGCGCAGCAGGCGCGCGCCGTCGCGCAGGCCCTCGAACAGGAAGCCGATCGACTTCACCTCCGGCACGTCGACGAGATAGGACGCGAGGTCGCAGACGTCGACGTCGCAGGAATTGCCCGAGGCCAGGTAGTGGGTGAAGCCGACGCCGCGCATCGGCGACTGCACGAAGATGTAGCCCATCGCGCCGGACTGCGAGACGATCGCGGTGTGCCCGGTGATCGCCGGCACGTCCGGGTAGTGCGGCATGAAGGTGAGCCCGCAGCGCAGCCCGTGGTTGATGATGCCGATGCAGTTCGGGCCGATGATCGGCACGCCGGCGGCGCGCCCGATCGCGGCCAGGCGTTCCTGCTCGGCCGCGCGCGCGGCGAGGCCGGTCTCGGCGTAGCCCGAGGCGTAGATGATGATGCCGCCGACGCCCAGCGCCGCGGCCTCCTCGGCGATCGGCTCGACGCGCTCGCGCGGCACCGCGATGACCACGCAGTCGGGCGCCTGCTCCCGCTGCGACAGGCGCTCCACGCACGGGCGCCCGGCGATGCTCTCGTACTTGGGGTTGACCGCATGCACGGTGCCGGCGTAGTCGCGCAGGTTCTCGATGCTGCGGCGGCCGAAGTTGCCGGCGGTCTCGGAGGCGCCGACGACGGCGATGGAGCGCGGCGCCAGCATGCGGCCGAGTTCGCGCGAGGTATAGAGGTCGCGTTTCATGGGAGGAGGGCGGGAGAAGGACGGCGGCGCCGCTAGGGCACCAGGGCGAGGAACAGGAAGGCGGCGAACAATACCAGATGCACGGCCCCCTGCAGGACGGTGGCGCTGCCGCTGCCGAGCGTCAGGGTGCTGACCACCATGGTGAGCGCGAACAGCACCATCTCCTTGCCGGGCAGTCCCAGCGCCAGCGGCAGGTCGAGCCAGAGCGTGGCGACAGCCACGGCCGGGATCGTGAGGCCGATCGTCGCCAGCGCCGACCCGAGCGCGAGATTGAGGCTGGTCTGCATGCGGTTGCGCGCCGCCGCGCGCGCGGCGGCGAGGGTCTCCGGCAGCAGCACCAGGAGCGCGATGGCGATGCCGACCACCGCCGCCGGCGCGCCGAGCGCGGCGACGCCGTCGCGGATCGCCGGCGACAATGCCTTCGCGAGGCCGACCACCAGCGCCAGGCAGGCGAGCAGCAGCACGGCGCTGGCCGCGGTCAGCGCGGGCGGCGGCGGCGGCGCGTGCGTGGCCGGATCGGTGTCGCCGACGGGCAGGAAATAGTCGCGATGGCGCACGGTCTGCACGAACACGAACGCGCCATAGAGCGCGAGCGAGGCCAGTCCGGCGAACGCCAGTTGCGCGGCCGAGAAGGTGGGGCCGGGCGTCGAGGTGGTGAACACCGGCAGCACCAGGGTCAGGGTGGCGAGCGCGGCCAGCACCGACAGCGCCGGGCTCGTTCCCTCGACGCGGAACGCCGTCACGCGGTGGCGCGCCGCGCCGATCAGGAGGCACAGGCCGACCACGCCGTTGCAGACAATCATGATCGCGGCGTAGACCGTGTCGCGGGCGACGCTTTCGGCGCCGGTGCTGCCCGAGAGCATCATCGACACCACCAGGGCGGTCTCGATCACCGTGACCGCCAGCGCCAGGACCAGGGTGCCGAAGGGCTCGCCGACGCGGTGGGCGACGGTCTCGGCATGATGCACGGCGGCGAGCACGGTCGCCACCAGCGCGGCGGCCGCCAGCACCGTCCACAGCGGCGCCGGCGCGGCCAGGCGCGTCGCGGCGAACGCGAGCAGCGCCGCCGCCGGCGCCGCGATCGTCCAGCGCGGCAGCGCCGCCGTGCCGGCGGCGCTCACGATGGCGCGCCGCGCCGGCGCATCCGCACGGGCATGGCCTGCGCCGGCACTACTTGACGAGCGTCACCGGGACGCGGGCCAGGTGCACCACCTTGTTGGCGACCGAACCCATGACCAGGTTGCCGATCGCGCTCATGCCGCGGGTGCCCATGACGATGCCGTCGCAGCCGGCGCGCTCGGCGCTCTGCGCGATCGCCTCGGCGATGTGGCCGGTGACGATCTCGCGCGAGAACGCGACGCCGGCGTCGGCGAGCAGCTTCTCGGCGGTCGCGAACGCGGCCTCGCTGTGCTTCTGCTGCAGTTCGGCCATGCGCTCGCGCGTGACATAGACGGCGATCTCGCCGTAGATCTCGGGTTCCTCGTGGGCGCTCACCAGATGCACCGTGATCGGGCCGTTGCTGCGCGCGAGGCCGATGGCGTAGCGCACCGCGCGCAGGGCGTTGTCGGATCCGTCGAGCGGAATGAGCAGCTTGTGCATGGCGTGTCTCCCGAAAGGTGGCGGTGCGCCGCCCTAGCCGCGGCCGACGAAGGGCATCTTGGTCGCCATGATGGTCATGAACTGCACGTTGGTGGCCAGCGGCAGGCCGGCCATCTGGGCGACCGCCTCGCCGACGTGGTCGACGTCCATCAGCGGCTCGATCGCGATCTCGCCATTGGCCTGCGGCACACCGCGGGCCATCCGCGCCGCCATCTCGGTCGCGGCATTGCCGATGTCGATCTGGCCGACCGCGATGTCGTACTTGCGCCCGTCGAGCGCGGCGGTCTTGGTCAGCCCGGTGACGCCGTGCTTGGTCGCGGTGTAGGCGATCGAATTCGGGCGCGGCGCGTGCGCCGAGATCGAGCCGTTGTTGATGATCCTGCCGCCGCGCGGGTCCTGCGCCTTCATCACGCGGAACGCCTCGCGCGTGCAGAGGAACATGCCGGTCAGGTTGATGTCGACCACGTTCTTCCACTGCTCGACGCTGAGGTCCTCGAGCGGGATGCCGGGGGCATTGACGCCGGCGTTGTTGAACACCACGTCGACGCGCCCGAACTTCTGCACGGTGCGCGCGAACAGGTCGTGCACCGAGGACTCGCTCGCCACGTCGGTGGGGACCGCGAGGGTGTTGTCGGCACCGCCGCCGGCCGCGGCGATCGCCTCGGCCAGCGGTTCGGGCCGGCGCCCGGCATAGACGACGGCGAAGCCGGCCTTGAGCAGCGCGCGCGCGCTGGCCTTGCCGACGCCGGTGCCGGCGCCGGTGACGATGGCGATCCTGTTGCTCATGATGGGACTCCCGGATGCGAAACGATGAAAGGGGCGGACGGTGCGGGTCGACTCCCGGGCGCGGGCACGGCGAGACGATTCCCGGAAGCC
>JAEUOS010000188.1 GCA_016790695.1 Burkholderiales bacterium | reverse complement strand
ACCGGCAACGCGAACCTGGGAAGCAACAGCGGATCGAGGGGCACAGCCACGATCGCGGGCAGTGGCGCATCGTGGAGCGTGGACGGTGCGCTGCACGTTGGCGGCAGTCAGGCAGGCAGCGGCGGGACGGGAACGCTGCAGGTCGGCAGCGGCGCACGGGCCAGCGCGGGAAGCTTGACGGTCTGGAATGACGAAAGCAGCATCGCCTCCGGCGAAATGTCGCCGCTTGTCGGCGGCATGATCGACGTGTCGGGAGCCCTCGCGCTGCGCGATGGCGGCAAAGCCATTAGCTACTATGGCTTCGTCGGGAAGAACCCACCTGGCGCGGCGAACAGCATCGGCGCCGGCAGGGTCACCATCGACGGCATCGGATCGCGGTGGCAGACCCGGCAATTCACCATCGGTGAAGCCGGGCCGGATGCGACGACGGTGTCGGGGGGAGGCACCTTGAAAAGCGACAGCGACACCGTCATCGGGCTGACCGGTTCGTCGCTCGCGACACTGCGCGTCGCTGCTGGAGGCATGATGGAGACCGGCGGCGACGGCCTGATCGGCACCACCGCCGGCTCTCGTGGTGCCGCCATCGTGGGCGGCGCCAATGCGCGGTGGAACGTCGGTCAGGCACTGCAGATCGGCAACGAGTTTGCCAGCGGCGTTGGCCCGTCGATGCTCACAATCGAACAGGGCGGGATCGTCGACGTCGTCGGTCAATTCAATCTCCGGGGCAACGGCGAGCTCACGATGGCGGGCGGCGCGCTCCAGTCCAAGGGTATGGACATCGCCGCCGCCGGGTTGGCAATCGGCCATGGCAGATTGACGACACAAGCTGGTTTGACCAACGCCGGGATCATCGACTTCACGCACACCAGCGACGTGCATGGCCCGGTACGCAACGCCGCAGGAGGCGTCATCACCGTCTCTTCCCAGACAACGACCTTTAACCATGACGTAGTGCACAACGGCGCCGCGTTCAATGTTGCGCCCGGCGCTGGGGCCACGTTTCTCGGCAGCTATTCTGGTGCAGGCAACTTCAGCGGCGCCGGCGAACTGACTTTCGCCGGTCAACTGCTTCCAGGCAACAGCCCGGCGCTGATCGGCGTCGAGGGCACCATGACGTTGCTCGATTCAGCATTGACGACCATGGAACTGGGCGGACGTGCGCGCGGCAGCCAGTACGACGCCTTCGACGTTGGCGGAACGCTTGCGCTCGCAGGCACTCTGACGATCAGCCTGCTCGATCTGGGTGGCGGCATGTTCCAGCCGCAAGCCGGTGACAGCTTCGACTTGTTTGCGGCCACGATTGTTCTTGGCGGCTTCAGCGCGCAAAGCTTCGCCGTGCTCGGTCCGAACCTGGTCTGGAACATTGCCTATCTGACCGATGCGATCGGCACGACCGATGTGGTCCGCCTGAGCGTCACCGCGGTCCCCGAGCCTCACACCTGGTTGATGCTGCTGGCGGGCCTGGGCATGCTCTGGCCCCTTGTGCTGCGCTGCCGGAGAATCTGCAACTGACCAGCCTGCCGATCGAGCGTCGATGCCTGCACATTGGCAAGCAGTTTGCCTTGCCCTTCCGGCAGATGCCGGGCGACGACGCATGCATGAGGTCGCCGATGCCGACGGGTTGGCTCGAACCACCCTCGGCAGTGCACCGGGAAACGCCGGGTAGCTTGCGGGCCTTGGCGATCAATCCGCCCCGTGCCCATGCTCGTCCTCGGCAGCGAAGCCGAAGCGGCGCAGCGCCAGCGACAGGGCGATGCCGATGAAGATCGCGTATTCGAGCTGGACCACCAGCGTGGCGGAGAAGGTGACCAGAAGCACGGCCCGCTCGTGTTTCGGGCCGCGCAGGATGGCGGCGATCTCCTTGCGGTCGATCAGGCCCCACGCGACCAGGAACAGCACGCCGGCCATCGCCGCGAGCGGCAGGTAGGTGATCCAGCGCGCGATCAGCGCGATCAGCAGCATCAGGAACAGCGACGCGAAGACCGCGGACAGCGGCGTCTTGGCGCCGGCGTCGTAGTTGAGGCCGCTGCGGGTGAACGAACCCGAGGAGGGATAGCCTGACAGGAAGCTGCCGGTGAGGTTGGCCAGGCCCTGGCCGATCACCTCCTGGTTGCTGTCGATCTTCTGACCCGAGCGCAGCGCGATGGCGCGCGCGATCGCGATCGCCTCGGTCAGGCCGAGCACCGCGATCACGCCGGCGCCGGTCAGCAGCGGCGCCCAGGTCGCCGGGTCGAGGGCGGGAAGGGACAGGCGCGGCAGCGCGGCGGGCAGGTCGCCCACCGTCGGGATGCCGCCGAACCACGTCGCCAGCGCCGCGGACGCGATCATGCCGATGATCATGTGCGGCAGGGCGCGATGTATGCGCCGGCTCACGATGGCGGCGGCCAGCGCCATCGCCCCGGCGGCGGCGATGTGCCAATCCGCCTGCGGCAACAGCCGCGCCGCTTCCGCCAACTGGCCGAAAAAGCCGGTCGCCTGCGTGCCGGTGAGGCCGAAGAAATGCTTGAGCTGGCTCGCGGCGATCAGGAACGCCGCGCCACTGGCGAAGCCGACGATCACGCTGTGCGAAATGTAGTGCGCCAGCCGCCCGAGCCGGGAAATGCCGATGGCGAGCTGGATCGCGCCGGTCAGGAAGCCCAGGGTCAGCGCCAGCGCGATGTACTCGGGACTGCCGGGCTTCGCCAGCGGCGCGAGGGTCGAGAACACCACGATGGAGATCGGCGCGGTCGGCCCGGTGACCAGGTGCCAGCTCGACCCGAACAGGGCGCCGATCACCGCCGGACCGATCGCGCAATACAGCCCGTACTCGGGCGGCAGGCCGGCGATGGCCGCGTAGGCGATGCCCTGGGGCAGCACGAGGAGCGCGCCGGTGAGGCCGGCCATCGCGTCGCCCCGCAGGCTGGCGCGGGTGACCCGATGACGCCACGCCCGCCATGGCATCCACGCGTTCATTTGCCGGCCGTCAGCAGCGGCTTCGCGCGCCGAACTCGAGCTTGCTTGTCACACAAGAGATGCGCTGCTCATTCAGGGAGGAACGTGGTCGGATCCGGGCTGACAGCAACGTTCCTCAACGCAACGTTCCTCAACGCGGCACTACCGCGCGATTCTATCGCGCGGCGTTCGCTGCTCCTCGGGGGCGCACCGCGCGGCTCCGGCACGAACGTCCGGAGCCCGCCCGCGCGCGGCGCAGCCTGTCGTCAGTCAGTTGGCGATTCGTTCCATCCTCGCGTTCTCCACGACCGCGCTCCAACGCTGGATTTCATCCCGGACGAAGCGTTCGGTCTGCTCCGGCGTCGACGCGACCGGCACCGCGCCCTGCTCGACAAGGCGGGTCTGGATCTCCGGTTGCAGGAATACATGGCGGACCTCGGCGGACAGAAGTTCCACGATCTCGCGGGGCGTCCCCGCCGGCGCCGCCATTGCGGTCCAGGATGCGACCTCGAACCCCTGCATTCCCGCCTCGATGAACGTCGGAACATTCGGCAGGCTCGCCATGCGACGTCCGGCGCCCACGGCGATCGACCGAATGCGGCCGCTCCTGACGTTGCCGATGGACGCGAACACGTTGTCGAACATGACCGGCACATGACCCGCGACCAGGTCGTTGATCGCGGGCGCGCTGCCCTTGTAAGGGACGTGCACCATCGACAGGGAAAGCCGCTGTGCAAGGAGCTCCATCGCCAGGTGCGGCGGCGATCCGGTCCCCGGCGACGCGTAGCTCACCTTCCCGGGATTCGCCTGAACCCACTTCACGAAGTCCTCGAAGCTCTGGGCCGGCGTCATCGGATTGACGTTGAGCACGAGCGGCAGCACGCCGGTCAGGCTGACCTGGGCAAAGTCCTTCAACGGGTCGTAGGGGAGCTTTCTGAACAGCGCCACATTCGTTGCATGCGGGCCATTGCCTGTCAGCAGCAGCGTGTAGCCGTTGGCCGGTGCGTTCTGGACTGCCTGGGTACCGGTAATGCCGGAGGCACCTCCGCGGTTCTCCACGACAAAGGGCTGCCCGAGCCGCTGCGCCAGTCGTTCGGCCAGCAATCTGGCGATGATGTCGGTTGCGCCGCCAGGCGCGAACGGAACGATCACCTTCACCGGTTGGGCGGGATATCGCTGCGCCCCCGCATGTGGTGCCGACAACAGGGCCAGCACGGCGAAGAGCACTCGAAAGGTACGGGACATCACGGCATCTCCAGGCAAGGCAACGTCAATCGATCTTCGCGTTCGAGGCGGCGACCACCTTGGCCCACTTGACGGTCTCGGCACGCACGAACGCGGTCGCGTCCGCCGACGTCCCGCCCATGGGCTCCATGCCGAGTCGGTCGAACTGCTCGCGCACCTCCTTCGAACGCAGCGCCGCGTTCATGTCGGCGTTGATCCTCGCCACCACGCCGGGCGGGGTGGCTGCGGGTGCGAACACACCGAACCAAACGCCGGTCTCGAATCCCGCCACCGAGTCGGCCACGGTAGGCAGCTCCGGCGCCTGCGGTGAGCGCCGCAGCGACGTGACTGCCAGCCCCTTGAGCCGGCCTGTCCGCACCTGCACGAGGGCGCCCGCGAGGTTCTCGAACATCAGCTGCGTCGTCCCTCCCATGACGCCGGCGACGGCCTCCGGCGCACCGCGGAAGGGCACGTGAACCATGCGAACGCCCGCCATCGAGTTGAACAGCTCTCCGGCGAGATGCGTGCTCGTCCCGTTGCCGCCCGACGAGAAGTGCACCTGGCCCGGATTCGCGCGGACGTATGCGATCAGCTCCGGGATGCTGGTCGCCGGCAGCGAGGGATGCATCATGAGTATGTGGGGCGAGTTCGCCACCATCACGACATGCGCAAAGTCGCGCTGAACGTCATAGGGCATTTTCTCCCGGTAGAGGCTCGGGTTGATTGCATGCGAACTGGTCGACCCGATCAGGATCGTGTGACCATCGGGCGCGGCGACGGCAACCGTTCTCGAGCCGACGTTTCCGCCCGCGCCGGCGCGATTCTCGACGACGACGGACTGGCCCCAAAGTGCCGCGAGACGCGGCGCCAGCGCACGCGCGATGAGGTCACCCGCCCCGCCTGGCGTGAAGGGCACGACGAACGTGATGCGGCGCGTCGGAAAGTCGGCCGCAGGCTGCGCCACGACAGGCGCGGCCGCGCTCGACAGCAGCACCAGGCAAACAGCCAACCGGGTCATCCAAGTCATGGCTCTCTCCCTTCAAGCCGGAATGTCGCCCTCGACGGTGGTCCGGCGCATCAGCCGGCGATACCGGTTGTCGAACTCCGTCGCACGATGCATGGTCGAGCGGTTGTCCCAGAACACCAGGTCGCCGCTGCGCCATTTGTGCCGGTACACGAACTGGGGTTGCGTCGCGAACTCGCTGGCTTCGACGACGAGTCTGCGCCCCTCGGCCTCCTCCATCCCGTCGAGTGTCCTGGTCAGGCCCTCGCTCACGTAGATTGCCTTGCGTCCGGACTCGGGATGCGTCCGCAGCGCCGGGTGCGACACGGGCGGGGCCTGGGCCTTTTCCTCGTCAGTGAGCGGCTTGCGATGCGAAAGGTAGGTCGCGTAGTGCCAGGCGTAGTCGTGCACCCCCTTTGCGCCGGCGAGGAGCGCGCGCATGGAATCCGGCAGCGCATCATGCGCGGCGAACATGCTCGCGAATTCGGTGTCGGCCCCCTCCGGCGGGCATTCGACGCCGTACAGCATCGATCCCAGCATCGGGCGCGGCAGGTAGGACATGTCCGAGTGCCAGATCATGCCGGCGCGGTCGGCGCCGATCATTTCTCCCTTGTCGTTCCGGACATTTGAGATATAGGTGACCTCCGGGTAGTCGTCGACCGAGAAGCGCTTGACGATATGCCCGACCAAGCGCCCGAAGCGGGACGCGAAGTCGACGTGCATTGCCGGCGGCAGGTCCTGCCCACGAAAGACCAGCACCGAGTGGCGGACGAGCAAGGTATTGATGTCGGCGAACTGCGCGCTCGAGATGGGACGCGAGAGGTCGATGTTCTCGATCTCGGCGCCGATATGCTCCGAGAGTCGGCGAACGCGGATCCCGGACCGGGGCGGCGGGAAGGTTTCTGACGATGGCTGCATGGTGGATGCTCCTTGGCTGCATCTGCCGTTTGGGTTGGAGTCGGATGGCCTCGCCGCGAGTCGGGCTGGGGCGATGCCCGTCGCGCCCGGCGCGATCATTCGCGCGATGGGGCCTCCATGTGGAGAACGCCGGACCGACACCCGCGGCGTCTGCGGGGATTCCGGGCGCTTGGGCGGGGCCGATGGGTCATTCGACGGTTGCGCCCGAGGCGCGGATGACGGACTCCCACTTGGTGCGTTCGCGCTGGATGAAGGCTCGAAAGTCGGCCTGGGTCGATGCGGTCGGGCGCATGCCCAGCTCGCGAAGGCGCGTTGCGACTTCGGGGGACGCGAGCGTCCTCGCGATCGCATCGTTCAATTGCGTCAGGACGGGCGAGGGTGTCCTGGCGGGCGCCAGAATGCCCATCCAGGAGCTGATCTCCACGTTTGGAACGCCGGACTCCGCAATGGTCGCCACGTCGGGAATCAGGGCGTCGCGGGCCGATCCCGCAACCGCGAGGATGCGCAGGCGCCCCGCCCGGAATTGCTGGATGACCGACGGCAGGTCCGGCATCCCCGCGTGAACCTCTCCTGCCATGAGCGACGTGACCAACTGGCCGCTGCTCTTGTAGGGCACATGCACCAGGCGGATGCCGGCTGCGGCACCCAGAAGCTCCATGCCGAGATGCGGCATGCTGGCGTTTCCGGCGGAGCCATAGTTCAGTTCACCGGGCCGCGATCTTGCCATTCGAACGAACTCCTGGAGGTTCGTCGCCGGCACGGCGGGACTCACGGCGAGGACGAAGTTCCCCGAGCCGACGAGCGCCACCGGGGAGAGGTCGCGTTCGGTGTCGTAGGGAAGGCTGCGGTACATGCCAGGGGAGATGGCGAGGCTACCGACCGTACCCATGAGCAGCGTGTGGCCGTCGGGCGCGGCACTTGCCACGACACCGGATCCGAGCGTGCCGCCAGCGCCCGGCCGATTGTCGACCGTGATGGGTTGCCCCAACAGCGGGCCGGCCTTGTCCGCGATGAGCCGCGCCACGATGTCGGTTGCCCCGCCCGGGGCGAGCGGCACGACGAGGCGGATGGGGCGCGCTGGAAAGGACTGGGCGAGGCTTGCGATCGGCCATGTCATGCCGGCCGCGAGAAGCAAGCGTCTGTTGGCATCCACGTTCCCGGCTCCTTTGAATTGTTGCTGCGCCCACCGCGCTGGTTCGGGCGCGCTGCGGCGGCGCGTGATGACGTCAGGTGAGGTGGGGAAACCTGTCGAGCGTTGCCCTGACCGAGGCCGCGGCCTCGGGACTCAGGGGCTTGAGGGGCCGCCGCGGCAATCCGATGTCGACCCCCCACCGATGCCTGACCGCCTCGTGATAGAACGGCACCGGTATGCCGCTTCCGGTCAGGTGGCGCAGGGCGTTGGCCTCCTGCTGCAGGGCGACGGCCTTCTTGTTGTCGCCGCGCGCCGCCGCGTCGAAGATCGAGTTGACCAGCCCCGGGAACAGGTTCGACATGCCCGACACGCAGCCCTGACCGCCGGCCGAGAGGCAGGGGTAGAGCATGGTCTGCGATCCGACGAGAAAGACGAAGTCGGGCTCGCGCACGGCGGCGATGCAGTTGTAGAAGAGCTGGATGCTGGTGCTGGAGTCCTTCAGGCCGCGCAGCCCGTAGGCCGCCAGCTCGCCGATCTGCTCGCCGGTGACGCAGTAATTCGTGTATTTCGGGTTGTTGTACAGATAGACGGGCACGTTCGCGCCGACAGCGTCGATCAGGGCCTTGAAGTGGTCGGTGATGAGCTGCGGCCCGTGAAGGTAGTAGTACGGGGTCAGGCTCGCTGCGCCGTGCGCGCCGATGCCTGCGGCGTGGCGCGCGAGGTCGATGGTGATGTCCGTCGACGGATGGCCGACGTGCACGATGACGGTCGCATCGCTTCCCTGACATTCCTTCATGACGGTTTCGGCAACCAGTCGACACTGATCATCCCGCATGAGCGGTTGCGATCCGTAGGAACCGCACACGTACAGGCCCTGAACGCGCGGCAACAGCCATCGCACGAAATTCCTGAGCTTCGGCACGTCCACTTCGCCGTCCGCATCGAAGGGGGTGATCAATGCGGGCATGGCCCCATAGAACTTTCGGCTCACAACAGGCTCCTGTACACGTGGATCGACGGACGCGGCGGCGCTGCGCGCATCGCGCTCGTGCCATGCGAATACATGTTGCTACATCTATTGGCGCTTGTCAAGGCGCCCGGCTTCTGCGCCGGCAGGGAACCGGCCGGTACCCGCCCCGGGTCCGGCGCATCGACGCTTCGCCGTCGGCGGATTTCGGCAACAATTGCGCGTTGCCACAGCCCATCGACGTTCGGCTGCCCGCATTCGCCGGCATCCGGAACGGACCACCGACATGCCACCTGCAAGAAAGCCGGGACTGCGCTATCCGCGCCTGAAGCTCGCCTACTTCAACAAGCTGATCAACCTGACGATGACCCGCCTCTTCCGTAGCGGTGGACTGGACGTCACGCGCGAGCAGGAGGCCATTCTGCGTGAACTGCTGCAGGGGGACGGCATCAACCAAGCTGAACTCGCGGCGCGAACCGGCCAGGATCGGAACAACCTGTCAAGAACCCTCGACCTCCTCGTCCGCAAGCGCCTCGCGTACCGCGACGTCTCCGACACGGATCGCCGCCAGAGCCTGGTCTTTCTGACGGACAAGGGCAAGGCGCTCGAATCGGCAGCCTACGCTGCGGTCAATCAGTACCGGGAGATCCTTTTCGCCGGCTTCAGCCAGCGCGAGGTCGACGCCTTCGCGCTTGCGATCGAGCGCCTGACGTCGAATCTCGAGTCGTTCCTCGGCGGGCAACCGGGAGCGAGGTGACGGGCGGATCCCGACTTGCGGCCGGCGGCGTGCATCGCCCCCGAATGACGTAGACGCACCGCGGCGCAGCCAATACAATGTAGCTACGTCTATCTACCGGTCGCCCTCGTTGGTGCTGCAACCATGCCAAGCGTCATCACTCTCGGGGAAACCAGCGTTGTTTTCGTGGCTCGCGACCTGGGCCGCATGCGCTATTGCCGCGATTTCACGATCCGGCCGGGCGGCGCGGAGGCCACGGTCGCCGTTGGCGTGAGCCGGCTGGGCTTCGATGCCGCGTGGATGAGCGCGCTCGGAGACGACGAACCCGGGCACTACCTGCGCAGCCTGATCGCCGGAGAAGGGGTCGACGTTTCTCGTGTCGCGATGGTCCGTGACCAGCAGACCGCCATTTTCCTGCGCGAGCGCCTGCCCGGGGGCGATGCACGGCACTTCTATTACCGCAAGGGATCGGCGTTCTCGCACTTCGAGCCGTCCATGCTGGACGAGGAGTTCATCGCCTCGGCTCGGTTCCTGCACCTGACCGGGATCACTCCTGCCTTGTCCGACAGCTGCGACGCAACATGCTGGCGCGCGCTCGAAGTCGCCAGGGCCCACGGCACCAAGGTGACGTTCGACCCCAATGTGCGCCTGTCGCTCTGGTCTCGGGAGGAGGCCAGGCAGCGATTGCAACGCTATCTGACGGCCGCGGATTACGTGTTTCCCGGCATGGAAGACATGCGGATGATGTTTGGCGCGATCGATCGCAGCGAGGCGCTGAAGATCATGATCGACCTGGGATGCCGGCGGTTCGCGCTCAAGGATGGCAAGCAGGACGTGCTCGTGCACGAAGACGGGCTGACGGTGTCGCTACCCGTGCACCATGTCGAGCATCCCGCCGACCTGATGGGCGCAGGCGACGCCTTCGCGGCGGGATGCCTGGCCGGTCTATTGCGCGGCCTGCCGCTGACCGAGGCGGCGCGCGTCGGCAACGCGGTCGCGGAATTTGCAATCCAGCTTCCCGGCAACATCGAGTCGATGCCAACCTGGAGCGAGGTCGAGCGCTTGATGGCAGGAGCGGAGGACTGGAAGCGCTAGCCCGGCGCGCCGGCGGCGACCACGCGCGACCGAGCCGATTCGGACCTGGCGCGCGCGCCAGGCGTTGCCGATCGGGCGCCGGCGCGGATCATCTGTGCGTGTCGCCGACATAGTCGTGCGCCCGGGTGTCGACATAGGAGACGCGGTACTCCACCGGGCGGTCGTGGTAGGCGAAGGCGACGCGCCGGATCAGCAGCACCGGCAGGCCAGCCGGCAGGTCGAGCGCGCGCGCCACCTCGCGCGGCACGATGCCGGCCGCCAGGCGCTGCGCCGTGCGCACCACCGAGATCCGGTACTCGTCCTGGTACAGGTTGTACAGCGTGCTCGGGCGCTCGCGCAGTTTCTTCTCGGTCAGGCGCGGGAAGAGCGCCTCGGGCAGGGTGATGTCGTCGAGCATCACCGGCACGCCCTCCAGCGACAGCGTGTTGCGGAACCGGATCACCCGGTCGCCCTCGAAGATGCCGAGCTCTCCCGCCACCTCGCGCGCGACGCGCTCGCGCCAGAAGTCGAGCAGCTGCACGTGCGGATATTCCTTGTATCCGTCCTTGCGCTCGACATGAAAGAAGTGGAACAGCAGGCGCTCGCGATTGTGCGTCGCAACGAACGTGCCGCGCCCCTGCTGGCGCACGAGCATGTTCTGCGCCACCAATTCATCGACCGCGCGGCGGATGGTGCCGATGGCGACGCCGAACTCCTGCTTCAGCCGGGCTTCCGACGGGATCGCCTCCCCCGGCTTCCACGCCCCCTGGGCCAGGCGACGGGTCATCGCGCGCGCGATCTCGCGGTAGACCGGCCCGTCGAGCGCCACGCCGGCGGGGAAGCCCGGCGCTGCCCGGGAGGCGGAGGCGGAGGTGGGGTTGGACACGGGAGCGGGACGATCGGCCGGCCCGCAGTGTAGCAAGGCACCTGCGCAAACTCAACCAAGTCATCTAGTTGACTTGGTTGAATCGGCCGGAGTAAGCTGCCGCCCGCATTCGCCATCCCGCAAGGAAGAAACCGCATGAATCACTTCGTACTGCACGACGCCGCCGACACGGTCGCCGTCGTGGTCGTCGAGGGCGTCAAGGCCGGCATGGAATTGAACGGCTGGATCATGGACGACAACCGCCACATCAAGATGACCGCCGCCCAGGACATCCCGATCGGCCACAAGATCGCCCTCAAGGACCTGAAGACCGGCGACACCGTGATCAAGTACGGCATCGACATCGGCAAGGTGGTCAAGGACATCCGGGCCGGCGAGCACGCGCACGTCCACAACATCAAGACCAAGCGCTGGTGAGTCCCGCCGACGCCTGGCCTGCGACCCTCCGGTCTCGCATCCCCACCCCGGCCTTCCCCTCGGCCGCGCGCCGCCGGTGCGCGCCGCGGGCGAAAGTGACCACAACCCTTCTCGGGCGACTTTCATCATGATCGATTCCAAGACGACATTCCTCGGCTACCGCCGCGAAAACGGCCGCGTCGGCGTGCGCAACCACGTCATCATCCTGCCGGTCGACGACCTGTCGAACGCCGCCTGCGAGGCGGTCGCGCACAACATCAAGGGCACGCTCGCGATCCCCCACCCCTACGGCCGCCTGCAGTTCGGCGCCGACCTGGAGCTGCATTTCCGCACCCTGATCGGCACCGGCGCCAATCCCAACGTCGCCGCCGTGGTGGTGATCGGCATCGAGGACGGCTGGACCAAGCGCGTCGTCGACGGCATCGCCGCGACCGGCAAGCCGGTCACCGGCTTCGGCATCGAAGGCTACGGCGACCACGAGACCATCAAGCGCGCCTCCAAGGTCGCCAAGGAATACGTGCAGTGGGCGAGCGAGAAGCAGCGCGAGGTCTGCCCGATCTCCGAGCTGTGGGTGTCCACCAAGTGCGGCGAATCCGACACCACCTCGGGCTGCGGCGCCAATCCGACCGTGGGCGCGGCGTTCGACAAGCTGCACCCGCTCGGCAACTACCTCTGCTTCGGCGAGACCTCGGAGATCACCGGCGGCGAGGCCATCGTCGCGGCGCGCTGCGCCAACGACGCGGTGCGCGAGCGCTTCTTGTTCATGTTCAACCGCTACCAGGACATGATCAACCGCTGGAAGACCGACGACCTCTCGGAGTCGCAGCCGACCAAGGGCAACATCGCCGGCGGGCTCACCACCATCGAGGAAAAGGCGCTGGGCAACATCCAGAAGATCGGCAAGAAGTGCACGGTCGACGGCGTCATCGACAAGGCCGAGATGCCGACCCATCCGGGCCTGTGGTTCATGGATTCCTCGTCCGCGGCCGCCGAGATGGTCACGCTGTGCGCGGCCTCCGGCTTCGTGGTGCATTTCTTCCCCACCGGCCAGGGCAACGTCATCGGCAACCCGATCCTGCCGGTCATCAAGATCTGCGCCAACCCGCGCACCGTGCGCCTGATGAGCGAGCACGTCGACGTCGACACCTCGGCGCTCCTGCAGTCCGAGCTCACCCTCGAAGGCGCGGGCGACAAGCTGCTCGAGTGCATGCTGCGCACCGCCAACGGCCGTCTCACGGCGGCCGAGGCGCTCGGGCACCGCGAGTTCGTCCTGACCCGCCTGTACGAGTCGGCCTAGACCGCACCCCGGTTCCGAGCCGGCTGCCGCGCGGCGGCCGGCTCGGAACCGCACGAAACCGCGTCCTGCAGGCCCCCTGAGCCGTCCGGAGAGTCGATGAAGCGTCCGCCGAACATCCTGTTCATCATGGCCGATCAGCTCGCCGCCGGCGTGCTGGCCGCGTACGGGCACAAGCTCGTCAGGACGCCCAATCTCGACCGGCTCGCCGCGCGCGGGACCGTGTTCGAGAACGCCTATTGCCCGAATCCGATCTGCGCCTCGTCGCGCTTCGCGATGATGTCCGGGCAGTACTCATCGCGCATCGGCGCATTCGACA
Source organism: Burkholderiales bacterium (assembly GCA_016790695.1). Taxonomy (GTDB): domain Bacteria; phylum Pseudomonadota; class Gammaproteobacteria; order Burkholderiales; family JAEUOS01; genus JAEUOS01. Next base: position 78,224 of record JAEUOS010000188.1, on the reverse strand, counting down.
ACGCGTCCGAATTCCCCGCCGCGGTGCCGACCTTCGCGCACTATCTGCGCTCGCTCGGCTACGCGACCTGCCTGTCCGGCAAGATGCACTTCGTCGGCCCCGACCAGCTGCACGGCTTCGAAGAGCGCGTCACCACCGACATCTACCCCTCGGACTTCGGCTGGACCGCCGACTGGGCGCGGCAGGTCGAGCCGTACGCGCCGAGCCAGATGAGCATGCGCGGCGTCGTCGAGTCGGGGCTGTGCGTGCGGTCGCTGCAGATGGACTACGACGACGACGTCGCCAACCAGTCGGTCCAGTGGCTCTACGACCACGCGCGCCGCCCCGAGGGCAATCCGTTCCTGCTGGTGAGCTCGTTCACGCATCCGCACAACCCGTTCACGATCTCGCGCAAGTACTGGGACCTGTATGCCGACGACGACATCGACATGCCGGCGGTGCCGTTCATCCCCTTCGAGAAGCGCGATCCGTGGAGCCAGCGCTACTACCGGCTGATCCGCCAGGACGAGCATCACGTCACCGACGCGCACATCCGCTCCGCCCGGCACGCCTACTACGGCATGGTCAGCTACGTCGACGACAAGGTCGGCATGCTGCTCGACACGCTCGAGAAGATCGGCGCCCTCGACAACACCGTCATCATCTTCACTGCCGACCACGGCGAGATGCTCGGCGAGCGGGGCATGTGGTACAAGTTCAATCCCTACGAGCCTTCCATCAAGGTGCCGCTGATCGTCAGCGCACCCGGAGCGAAGGCCGGACACCGCGTCGGCGCCAATTGCGGGCTGGTCGACCTCCTGCCCACGCTGCTTGACCTGGCCACCGACGGCACGCCGCCGGAACTGGTCGACCACTGCGACGGCCGCAGCCTGACCGGCTGGCTGCACGGCCAGGACGCGTCGTGGAGCGACGAGGCGCTGATCGAATTCACCAGCGAGGGCGTGTACGCCCCGGCCTTCATCCTGCGCAAGGGCAGGTACAAGTACGTCCATTGCGATGGCGACCCCGGCATGCTCTTCGACATGCAGGCCGACCCCAGGGAGCTGACCAATCTGTGCGCCGATCCGGCGCATGCTGCGACGGCCCGGCTGTTCGAGGACGAGATCGTGGCGCGCTTCGCGCCGGCGACGGTCAAGGCGCAGGTGCTGGCGAGCCAGCGCCGCCGCCTGTTCCTGCACAGCGCCCTGATCCGCGGCACCCACACGCCGTGGGACTACCAGGTGCGCAAGGACGCCTCGCGGCAGTACGTGCGCAGCGTCGCCACCACCAGCACCACCGCAACCAAGGCCAAGGCGCGCTTTCCGTACGTGCCGACCGTACCCCCGGACACGCCGCGCGGGTCCTAGCTTCGTTCACGCCTCCGGAGGCTCGATGATGGCATTCGCCCGACTGACCGGCACCGCGATCCTGGCGGCAGGCATCCTGCTGCTCTCACCCTCGCCGTCGCACGCGCAGGCCTATCCGTCCAAGCCGGTCCGGGTCGTGGTGCCGTTTCCGGCCGGAGGCATCGTCGACATCCTGGCGCGTGCCGTCACCGACAAGATCGCCGCCAACTGGGGCACCCCCATCATCGTCGAGGCGCGGCCGGGCGCGGGCGCGCTGGTCGGCACCGAATCGGTCGCCACCGCGGCGCCCGACGGCTACACCTTCCTGGTGGCCACCATCACCGGCGCCGTCGGCCCGCTGATCAACCCGCAGTTCAAGTACGACCTGCGCCGCGACTTCGTGGCCGTGGGCATGTACGCCAGCGCGCCCAACATCGCGGTGGTGCCGCCCACCCTGCCGGTGTCGTCGATGCAGGAACTGGTCGACCTGGCGCGCAAGAGCCCCGGGAGGCTCAACTACGCGCACGCCGGCGCCGGCTCGACCAATCACCTGCCGATGGAGTTCCTGAAGATGTCGCGCAAGGTGTTCATCGTCCCGATCCCCTACCGTGGCCAGCCGCCGGCGATCACCGACGTCATCGCCGGGCAGGTGCAGGTGTTCTTCGGTGCACCGGCGCTGCTGGTGCCGCACGTGAAGGCGGGCAAGCTCAGGGCGCTGGCCGTCACCTCGACCAAGCGGCTCGACGATGTGCCCAACGTGCCGACGCTGATCGAGAGCGGCTTCGGCGACGTGCTGGGCGGCTCGGGATGGTTCGGCATCGTCGCGCCGGCGGGCACGCCAGCCGCCGTCGTGCGGCGCTTCAACGAGGAGATCAACAAGGCCGTGAAGTCGCCGGACGTGATCGACCGCCTGCAGAAGGCCTACGCCTTCGCCGAAGGCGGCACGCCGGAGGAGTTCACCCGGTTCCTGAACGACGAAGGCGCGCGCTGGACCAAGCTGGTGAAAGACGCGAACATCAAGCCCGACTGAGCCCGTCGTGCCCGCGCTCCCGATCTCCGAACTGCAAGCCCTCGCGCAGCGGGCATTGGCGCGCGCCGGCGCGAATCCGGCGATGGCCGAGAGCACCGCCCGCGCGCTGGTCGCGGCCGAGGCGCAGGGCCTGGTGTCGCACGGGCTGTCGCGCGTGCCGCAGTACGCCGGCTTCCTCGAGAACGGACGCGCCGATGGCCAGGCGGTACCGGCGGTGGCGCGCGCGAAGGGCGGCGCGGTGCTGGTGGACGCGCGCGGCGGGCTGGCGTTTGCGGCCTGCGACCTCGCCGTCGCCGAAGCGATCGCGCGCGCGCGATCCCACGGCGTCGCCTTCGCCGGCGTCACCAACAGCCATCACTTCGGCGTCGCGGCCTACCACCTCGAGGCCGTCGGCGCGCAGGGCCTCGTGGGCATCGCCATGGGCAACTCGCCGGCGGCCATGCCGATGGCGGGCGGCAGGCGCGCGCTGTTCGGTACCAACCCGATCGCCGCGGTGTTCCCGCGCCGCGACGCGGCGCCGATCTCGCTCGACCTCTCGTTGTCCGAGGTCGCGCGCGGCAAGATCATGATCGCGGCACAGAGGGGCGAGCCGATTCCGCCCGGCTGGGCGCTCGACCGGCACGGCCAGCCGACGACCGACGCCCAGGCGGCGATCGACGGCATGATGGTGCCCGCGGGCGGCACCAAGGGTGCGCTCCTGGCGCTGATGGTCGAACTGCTGGTGGTGGCGCTGACCGGCGCGCGCTTCGGCTTCGAGGCCGACTCGTTCCTCGTCGCCGCGGGCAACCGGCCGAACATCGGCCAGGCATTCATCGTCGTCGACCCGGACGCGCTGGCCGGCAGCGATGCCTACCTGGAGCGCGTCGAGACCCTGCTCGCGGCCATGCTCGCGGACGACGGCGTGCGCATACCCGGCAGCCGCCGCAATGCGCTCGCCGCGCGCGCGGCCGCGCACGGACTGTCGATCCCCGATGCGCTCGCCGCGCAGCTGCGTGCGCTTGCCGGGGCCCCGGTCGGGAGCGGACCCGCATGAGCCGGCGCACGGTCGTCGGCATCGCCACGCTGCTCGCGGTCGCCGGGCTCTGGTACCTGCTGACCGCGGCGACCGGATGGGTGGGCTCGGCGCGCTTTCCCAATCCCGCGGAGTTCGGCACCGCGGTCAAGCAGATCGTGACGGGCGGCTACGCCGGCGCCCGCATTCACGAGCACGTGCTGCAGAGCTGCAAGCTGGTCGCCATGGGCTTTCTGGTCGCCGTGTCGGTCGGCCTGCCCCTGGGGCTCCTGATGGGCTGGAACCGGCGCGCCGAGGCGCTGATCAACCCGGTGTTCCTCATCATCCGGCCGATCCCGCCGCTGGCGTGGATTCCGCTCGCGATCGTCTGGCTCGGCCTCGGCGACGGCGCGAAGATCATGGTGATCTTCTTCGCCGCCTTCGTGCCGTCGGTGATCAACACCCATGCGGGCATCCGCAACATCGAGCCGTTCCTGATCGAGGCGGCGCGCATGCTGGGGGTGCGCGGCCCGCGCTTCGTCTTCGGCGTGCTGCTGCCGGCGGCGGCGCCGCTGATCTTCACCGGGCTGCGCCTGTCGCTGCAGGCGTCCTGGACCACGCTGGTGGCGGCCGAGCTGGTCGGCGCGCTGCTCGGGCTGGGCTACGTGCTCAACGCGGCCGCGCAGGACATCTTTCCCGCCATGATCCTGACCGGCATGGTGTTCGTCGCGCTCTCGGGGGCGGCTTCCACCTGGCTGCTGGGCCGGCTCGAGCAGCGCGTGACACGCTGGAGGACCGCATGAGCGGGAGCGTGCCGGCGCCGGCGACGCCGATGGACGCGCGCGCACCGCTGGATCCGGCGACGCGCTGGCGGCTGGGCCTGGCGGGCCTCGTCGGCTTCCTGGCGCTCTGGTGGGCGGTGGCGGCGTCGGGCCTGGTTCCCAAGGCCTTCATGCCGAGCCCGGTCGACGTCGCGCGCCAGTTCGCCCGGCTGCTGCAGGAGCCGTTCGCCGGCCACACGCTGCAGACCCATCTGCTGTCCTCGATCGGCCGCTACCTCATGGGCTTCGGGCTGGCGGTCGCGGTCGGCCTGCCGCTGGGGCTCCTGATGGGCTGGTTCCGCACCCTCGACGCGATCGTGACCCCGCTGTTCGAGGGGCTGCGCTACGTCGCGCCGATCGCGTGGGTGCCGTTCGCGGCGCTCTGGTTCGGCACCGGCATCGGCGGGCCGACGCTGATCATCTTCGCCGGCGCGTTCCCGCCGTGCGTGATCAACGCATACCGCGGGGCGCGGCAGGTCGAGCCCTACCTGATCGAGGCCGCGCGCATGCTGGGCCTGTCGAACGCGCGCATGATCGTCCAGGTGCTCCTGCCGGCCGCCGTGCCGTCGATCATCGCCGGCGTGCGGGTGAGCGCGGGACTCGGCTGGCAGTCGCTGGTCGGCGCCGAGCTGATCGTGGCGTCGAGCGGCGTCGGCTACCTGATGGTCAAGGGACAGGCGAGCATCAGCACGGCGATCGTCATGAGCGGCATGGTCGCCATCGGCGTCGTGGGTCTCCTGATCGACGTCGGCGTCCGGCAGATCGAGTCGGCCGTCAATCGCAGGCGAGGCAAGGGATGAGCGACATCGTCTTCACCAACGTGGCGCGCAATTTCAGGCGCGACGGCAAGGAGTTCCCGGCGCTGCGGGACATCAACCTCAGCGTGCGCGACAAGGAATTCCTGGCCATCGTCGGGCCGTCGGGCTGCGGCAAGACCACCTGCCTGCGCATGGCGGCAGGGCTGGAGTTTCCGACCAGCGGCACGGTCGCCGTCGGCGGGGTCCGGGTGACCCGGCCGGGGCCGGATCGCGCGGTCGTGTTCCAGCAGTTCGCGCTCTTTCCCTGGAAGACCGTCGCCGAGAACATCGGCTTCGGCCTGGTCGCCAACGGCGTCGCCGCGGCCGAGCGCGCGCGGCGCGTCGCCGACGTCCTGAAGCTCATGAACCTGGCGGGCTACGAAAGCGCCTTTCCGCACCAGCTCTCCGGCGGCATGCAGCAGCGGGTGGCGATCGCGCGCGCCTATGTGCTCGATCCGCAGGTCCTGCTGATGGACGAGCCCTTCGGCGCGCTCGACGCCCAGACCCGCGTGGTGATGCAGGAGGAACTGGTGCGCCTGGCGCGGGTCAACCCGCGCACGGTGCTGTTCATCACCCATGCGGTCGAAGAGGCGGTCTATCTCGCGGACCGCGTGGTGGTGATGAGCCGGCGCCCGGGAACGATCCGCGAGATCATCGACGTCGCCAGCGTGCGCGCCGCCGACAGCTGGGACCGTTTCGAGAAGATCGAGGACGTGATGGACCAGGCCTCGTTCGTCCACCTGCGCACCCATATCTGGCGCCTGCTGCGCGAGCAGCAGGCGCCGGACGACCACTGACGGCACCGAGCAGGCGCGAAGACCTGCGGCATCCCGCCACCCGTACCCCGAACCGACATCCAAACCAAAGGAGAGACCATGCTGACCCGCATCCGCAACACCCTGCCGGCCCTGGCCCTGGCGCTGGCCGTCGGCGCGCCTGCCGGCGCGCACGCCCAGACCACCGAGATCAAGGTGAGCTACCAGCCGGCGCTGTACTGGGCGCTGCCCTTCTTCATCGCCACCGAGAAGAACTGGTGGGCCGAACTGGGCCTCAAGCCGGTGTTCTCCACCTTCCCGGCCGGGGTGCCGCAGATCGCCGCGTCGGCTTCCAAGTCGTGGGACATCGGCGGCACCGGCTCGGTCCCCGCCGTGCTGGGCAAGGTGCGCTTCAACCTGCTCACGATCGGCATCACCAACGACGAGTCGATCGGCAACGCGCTGATGGTGCGCGCCGACAAGGCCGACGCCTACATGAAGAACCCGGCGCTGCTCAAGGGCCAGACCATCCTGCTCACCGCCAACTCGACCGGCGACTACGCGGTGCAATCCTGCCTGGCGAAGTACGGCCTGAAGAAGGCGGACGTGACCCTGAGGAACATGGGCCAGGCCGAGATCATCTCGGCGGTCTCGTCCAACAACGCCGAGCTCGCGGGCCTGTGGGCGCCGAACATCTACACGCTGGAGGAGAAGACCGGCGCCAGGCTGATGTGCTCCGGCAAGGACGGCGGCGCCATCGTCCCGGGCGCGCTGATCGTGCGTGCCGACTACGCCAAGGAGCAGCCGCAGAACGTCGCGCGCTTCCTCGCGGTCTACCTGCGCGCCTGGAAGTGGGCCAATGCCAACCGCAAGGAGGCCGTCGCGATGATGAAGCGCTTCTACGAGCAGGGCGGCACCTCGATCTCGGAAGCCTCGATGAACAAGGAATTCGACACCCGCCCGACCTTCGACCTGGCGAGCCAGCTGCGCATCATGGACCGCAGCCGGGGCGCCTCCGAGGTCGACGGCTGGATGACCAGGATCGGCGAGTTCATCAAGAGCACCGGCGCGATTCCCGACGCGCCGGCCGCGCGCGACTACATCACCGACGAGTACATGAAGATGGTCAACGCCGACCCGAAGCTGCGCGAGTTCGCCAATCGCACCAACTGAGGCGCCGGCGAACGCCCGCCTGCCGTACCCGCCCGGGGCCGCGCCGCGGCCCCGGGCCCGATTTCCGCAAACGCGCGCCCTGCCGCACTGGAACATGCCATGACGATCACCTATCTCAAGAAGGCGACCAAGACCCCCGAGACCGAGGCCGACAACGCGCGCAAGGTGGTCGAGGAGATGCTGGCCACGATCGAAAGGAATGGCGAGCAGGCGGTGCGCGATTATTCGAAGAAGCTCGACAAGTGGGACGGCGCGATCGTCGTCGCCGCGGAAGAGATCGAACGGCGCACCCGCGACATCCCGGCATCCGTCAAGCGCGACATCGAGTTCGCCGCGGCGCAGGTGCGCCGCTTCGCGCTGGCGCAGCGCGCCTCGATGACCGAGTTTGAAACCGAGGTCCACCCCGGGCTCATCGCCGGGCAGCGCCTGATCCCGGTCAACGTCGCCGGCTGCTACGTACCGACCGGGCGCTACGCCCACATCGCCTCGGCCTACATGAGCATCGCCACCGCCAAGGCTGCGGGCGTGCCGACCGTCATCGCCTGCTCGACGCCATACAAGGGAGAGGGCATCCATCCGCTGGTCCTCTACGCGATGAAGGTGGCAGGCGCCGACATCATCATGACGCTCGGCGGCGTGCAGGCGATCGCGGCCATGGCCTACGGCCTGTTCACCGGCAAGCCGGCCGACATCATCGTCGGCCCGGGCAACAAGTTCGTGGCCGAGGCCAAGCGCATGCTGTTCGGCAGGGTCGGCATCGACGTCTTTGCCGGGCCCTCCGAGGTGGCGGTGATCGCCGACGCCTCGGCGGATCCCCATATCGTCGCCAACGACCTGGTCGGCCAGGGCGAGCACGGCCACGAGTCGCCGATGTGGCTCTTCACCAGCAGCGAGGCGCTGGCGAAGGACGTGATGGCGCGCATCCCCGCCCTGATCGACACCCTGCCGCCGACCGCGCGCGACGCCGCCGCCGCCGCCTGGCGCGACTATGGCGAAGTGGTCCTGTGCGACTCGCGCGAGGAGGTCGTGAGGATCTCCGACCAGTACGCCTCGGAACACCTCGAAGTCCACGCCGAGGACCTCGACTGGTGGCTGGAGAACCTGACCTGCTACGGCTCGCTGTTCCTCGGCGAGGAGACCACGGTGGCCTACGGCGACAAGGCCTCGGGCCCCAACCACATCCTGCCGACCAAGGGCGCCGCGCGCTATTCGGGCGGCCTGTCGGTGCACAAGTTCATCAAGACCGTGACCTGGCAGCGCATGAGCCGCGCCGCCAACCGCGAGGTCGGCCAGGTGACGGCGCGCATCTCGCGCCTCGAGGGCATGGAGGGCCACGCGCGGACCGCCGACGACCGCCTCGACAAGTACTTCAAGGGCGAGCGCTTCGACAAGGGCGCGCCGGTGACGGTGTAGCGCGGCGCGCCGATTCCGCCAGCAACACGCATGGACGTCCAGCGCCTGTTTCGCCTCGCCGGTCGCCACGCGCTGGTGACCGGGGGCAATTCCGGCATCGGCCTGGCGATCGCGCGCGCGCTCGGCCTGGCCGGGGCGCGCGTCACCCTGATGGCGCGCCGCCGCGACCCGCTCGCGGCCGCCGCCGCCGGCCTTGCGGCCGAAGGCATCGACGCCGCCGTCGCGCCGTGTGACCTGACCGAGGTCGAGGCCCTCCGGGCGGCCGCCGCCGACGTGGCGGCGCGCGCACCGGTGGACATCCTGGTCAACGCCGCCGGCGTCAACCTGCGCGAGCCCTTCCTGCAGGTGAGCGCGCGCACCTGGGACGAGCAGATCGCGATCCACCTGCGCGCGCCGTTCTTCCTCACCCAGGTCCTGGCGCCGGCGATGGCGTCGCGGCGCTGGGGCCGCATCCTCAACATCGCCTCGCTGCAGAGCGAGCGCGCGTTCGCGAACAGCGCCCCGTACGGCGCCGGCAAGGGCGGCATCGTGCAGTTGACCCGCGCCATCGCCCAGGAATTCTCGCCGCACGGGGTCACCTGCAACGCGATCGGTCCGGGATTCTTTCCGACCGCGCTCACCGCCGCGGTGTTCGACAATCCGGACCTCGCGGCGCGGAACGCCGCGCAGACCGCCATCGGCCGCAACGGGCGCCTCGAGGACCTGTACGGTGCCGCGATCTTCCTCGCCAGCGACGCCTCCGGCTACATCACCGGCCAGACGCTGTATGTCGACGGCGGCTTCACCGCCAAGTAACCCGCAGGATTCCACGCCATGAAAGCACTCGTCTACACCGCCAACCACCAGGTGACCTACCGCGACGAGCCCGACCCGCTGCCGGCGGACGGCAGCGTGGTGCTGCGGATCGACGCCGTCGGCATCTGCGGTTCCGACATGCATGCCTACCACGGGCACGATCCGCGCCGGGTGCCGCCGATGATCCTCGGCCACGAGTTCGCCGGCACCATCGTTGCCGGGCCGGGCCGGGGCAAGCGCGTGACCGGCAACCCGATCGTCGCCTGCGGCGTTTGCGACTATTGCCACGAGGGCCGCAACAACCTGTGTGCCAACCGCACCATGATCGGCATGCAGCTCCCCGGCGCGTTCGCCGAGCACATGGCGATCCCGGCGGCCGCGCTCGTCGACATACCGCAGGAGATGGACGCGCGCACCGCCGCGCTCACCGAGCCCGCCGCGACCGCCCTGCACGCGCTCAACCTGTCGATGCGCGCGATGCACCGGCCGGTGCAGGAGGGCCGCGCGCTGGTGATCGGCGGCGGCGCCATCGGCATGCTGTGCGCGATCCTGCTCAAGGCCTACGGCTGCCGCGACGTCCGCGTCGCCGAGACCAACCCGTTGCGGCGCGCCTCGGTCGAGAAGCACGCCGATTGCGCGGCGTTCGATCCGCGCGAGGGCGGCGCCCGCGCGCCGGCGTCGGGCTCGACCCACTTCGTGGTCGACGCCGTCGGCTCGGTGCACACGCGCAAGGCCGCGCTCGACGCCGTGCGCGCGGGCGGCACCATCATGCACATCGGCCTGCAGGACTGGGCCAGCGAGATCGACATGCGCAAGCTCACGCTCGCCGAGGTCACCCTGCTCGGCACCTACACCTACTCCACCGCGGACCTGCGCGCCGCGGTCGCCGCCCTGCACGGCGGCACCTTCGGCAACCTGGCCTGGGTCGAGGAGCGACCGCTCGCCGAAGGCGCGCGCGCGTTCGAGGACCTCGACCTGGGGAGGACGGCCGCCGCCAAGATCGTCCTCCGCCCACACTGAACCGCGCCGCCGACATCGTGGATCCCGTCACAACGCCAGCGGCCGCGGCGCCGGCCCAGGGACAGCCGCCCGGCGACGGGCCGCGGCTGACGCGCGACCTGACCCAGCCCGAGCCGGTGCCGCCGGCCGGCATCGCGCGCGCGGTCGAGCTGATGCAGAGCGGGCGCCTGCACCGCTACGGGGAAACCGGCGGCCGCGGCTCGGAGACCGCCCTGCTCGAGGAGGAGTTCGCCGCCAGCCTCGGCGCCCGCTACTGCGTGGCGATGAGTTCGTGCGGCGCCACGCTGTTCGTCGCGCTGCGGGCCCTGGGCGTCGCGCCCGCCGATCCGGTGCTCACCAGCGCGTTCACGCTGGCGCCGGTGCCGGGCGCCATCGCCCATGCCAACGCCCGCGCGGTGCTGGTCGAGATGACCGCGGACTGCACGCTCGACCTCGCCGACCTCGAGCGCAAGGCGGCGGCAAGCGGCGCCCGCGTGCTGCTGCTGTCGCACATGCGCGGCCACGTCACCGACATGCGCGCGCTCAGCGCCGTGTGCGAGCGGCTGGGCGTCGCCGTCATCGAGGACTGCGCGCACACCATGGGCGCGCGCTGGGCCGGGCGCCCCACCGGCACCTGGGGCGCGATCGGCTGCTTCTCGGCCCAGACCTACAAGCACGTCAACAGCGGCGAAGGCGGCCTGCTGGTCACCGACGACGACGATGTCGCCGCGCAGGCGATCCTGATGTCCGGCAGCTACATGCTGTACGGCCAGCACCTGCTGCGCCCGCCCGAGGCGGTGTTCGAGCGCTGGCGCTACCGCACGCCCAACTTCAGCCTGCGCATGTCGACCCTGGCCGCCGCCCTGCTGCGGCCGCAGCTGGCGCTCCTGCCGCAGCGCGCGCAGACCTGGAACGCCCTGTATGCGGCGCTCGAGCGTTCGCTGGCCGGCATTCCCCACCTGCGCCTGCCGCGGCGGCCGGCGCAGGAGGAGTACGTCGCCAGCTCGATCCAGTTCCACCTGGACCTGCCGGCGCCGGCCATCGAGGCCGTCCTCGCGGCGTGCGGCGCGCGCGGCCTGCACATCAAGTGGTTCGGCGCCGCCCTTCCGGTCGGATTCACCAGCCATTTCGGTCATTGGCGCTATCTGGAGGCTGGTGCCCTGCCGCACACCGCCGCGATCCTGCGCGGCCTGTGCGACGTGCGCATCCCCTTGTCCCTCACGCTCGAGGAGTGCGGGCTGATCGGCGAGATCGTGCGCGCCGCCATCGCCGGGGTCGCGGCATGACGCAGACCTCGCCCCGCGTGCCCGCGGCCGCGGCCCCTTGTCCTAAGATGACCCCATGAACGCACCCGCCACGCCCGCCATCGAGGTCGCCGTCTGGCGCGGCCGGACGACCGGACGGTTCGTCACCTACCACGTGCCGCGGCGCGAGTCGCAGACCGTGCTCGACGTGGTGACCTTCATCCAGCGTTCGCTCGACGCGACGCTTTCGTACCGCTTCGCGTGCCGCGTCGGGATGTGCGGGTCGTGCGCGATGACCGTCAACGGCCAGGCGCGCTGGACCTGCCGCACGCACGTGAGCAAGGTGGCCGACGGCGGCCGCCTCGAACTCGCGCCGCTCGCCAACCTGCCCGTGATCAAGGACCTGGCGGTCGACATGCGGGAATTCTTCGACAAGTGGGCGCGCGCCAGGGGCAGCTTCGAGGGCGCGCGCACCCGCCATGACGACTTCGCGGTGGTGCGGCCGGACGACCGCGCGCGGCAGGCCGCGTCGGCAGGCATCGAATGCATCGGCTGCGGCGTCTGCCATGCCTCCTGCGACGTCGTCTCCTGGCGGCCCGACTACCTCGGGCCGGCGGCGCTCAATCGCGCCTGGACGCTCGTCAACGACGAGCGCGACGTCGTCCGCCGCGAGCGCCTGCGCGCGGTGGCCGGCGATGCCGGCTGCCATGCCTGCCACACGCAGGGGTCGTGCAGCGAGCGCTGCCCCAAGCACCTCGAGCCCACGGCCGGCATCGCCGGCCTGAAGCGCCTGGCCGCGCGCGCCGCGTTGAAGGGAGAGCTCGATTGAGGATGCCTGGCCCACGACAGCGGAGGCGGCGATGAGCGCGGCGCGCGAGGCGAAGCTGTGGTTCTGGCAGCGCGCCAGCGCCGTGGTGCTGGCCGTCTGCGTGCTGGTGCACATCGGCGTGATGATCTACGCGGTGCGCGGCGGCCTGTCGGCTGCCGAGATACTCGGGCGCACGCGCGGCAGCCTCGGCTTCGCCGCCTTCTACACCGTCTTCGTGCTCGGCTGCGTGGTGCACGTGCCGATCGGCCTGGCCCGCGTCTGCGAGGAGTGGCTCGGGCTGAACCGCTTCCTCGCGGTGACGGTGGCCAAGCTCGCGACCGTCGCCATCCTGTTCCTCGGACTGCGCGCCGTCTACGGCGTCTACGCGGCATGATGCGCGGCGCGATCCGGCGCAACGACCGCCGCGCGCGCAACCACGCGTCGTGGTGGGCGTTCCTGGTGCACCGCATCTCGGGCGTGCTGCTCGCGCTGTTCCTGCCGCTGCACTTCTGGGCCCTCGGCACGTCGCTGGAGGGCGCCGCGGCGTTCGACGCCTTCCTGCGCTGGTCCGACCAGCCGCTGGTCAAGTTCGCCGAGTGGGGCCTGGTGGTCCTGCTGGCGGCGCACCTGACCGGCGGCCTGCGCCTGCTGCTGATCGAGTTCGGCCCCTGGTCCGGGCAACGCAAGAACCTGGTCGCCATCGGCTTCGGCGTAGCATTGGCCACCGGGCTGGCGTTCGCGCTGGCGCTCGTCACCTGATTCCTGCCTCGAACGGAGATGCCATGAACCCGATCCGACGCCGCGCCGCCCTGTTCGCCGCCGGCACGGCCCTCGCCCTGACCGCGGCGGGCGCGGCCGCGCAATCCTGGCCGGCGCGCCAGGTGCGCATCGTCGTGCCCTTCGCCGCCGGCGGCACCACCGACGTCGTCGCGCGCCTGGTCGGCCAGAAGCTCGGCGAGGTCTGGGGCCAGCCGGTGGTCATCGAGAACCGCGGCGGCGCCGGCGGCAATGTCGGCGCCGACGTCGTCGCCAAGTCCGCGCCCGACGGCTACACGCTGCTGATGGCCTCGGGCAGCATCCTGACGGTCAATCCGCACATGTACAGGCGCATGCCGTTCGATGCGAAGAAGGACTTCGCGCCGATCACCAACGTGGCCACCGGGCCGATGCTCGTGGTGGTGCATCCGGCGGTGGCCGCCGACAGCATCAAGGCGCTGATCGCGCTGGCCAGGGCCAAGCCCGGCAGCATCAACTTCGGCTCCGCCGGCGTCGGCAGCCAGGTGCACATGGCGGCGGAGAACTTCGCCAATGCCGCGCGCATCGACATCGTGCACGTCCCCTACAAGGGGGAGGCGCTCGGCTACAACGACCTGGTCGCCGGCCAGATCCACATGATGGTCGGCAACATGGCCGCGGCGGTCCCGTTCGTCAACGCCGGCAAGCTGCGCGCCCTCGCGGTCACCGGCCGCACGCGCTCGGCGATGCTGCCCAACGTGCCGACCGTCGCCGAGAGCGGCCTGCCCGGGTTCGAGAACACCGGCTGGTTCGGCTTCGTCGCCCCCGCCGGGACGCCGGCGGAGGTGATCGACCGCGTGCAGCGCGACACCGCGCGCATCCTCGAAACCACCGAGATGAAGGCGCGCCTGTACGTCCAGGGCATGACGCCGGTCGGCGACACGCCGGCGGCGTTCGCGCGCGCGATCGATGCCGAATCGGCGCGCTGGGCCAGGGTGGTGGCCGAGCGCAAACTCTCCGCGAACTAGGACACCCCGTGAACATCGACCCTGCCGCCGTCGAGGAAGCCGCGCGCGAGCTCTACATCCGCGCCCTCAAGATGCTGCCGCCGGACATCAAGGCCGGCTTCGCCCGGCTCTCCGCCGCCGAGACCGACGCCACCGCCAAGAGCGTGCTCGGGACCATGATCACCAACATCCGGGTCGCCGAGGACACCGACAACCTGCTGTGCCAGGATACCGGCATCCCGATCTACAGCCTCACCATCGGGCGCAACGTCGCCTGCGACGGACACGCGCTCAAGCAGGCGATCCGCCGCGGCTGCGAGCGCGCCACCCGCGAGCACCCGCTGCGCTCCTCGGTGGTGCATCCGCTGTCGCGACGGAACGAGCACACGTCCTGCGGCACCGGGGTCCCGGTGATCCACATCGACTTCGACGACGCCGTCGACACGGTGGTCCTGGACATGGTGCCCAAGGGGTCGGGCTCGGAGAACAACTCCTTCCTCAAGATGGCGATACCCGCCGAAGGGGTCGATGCGATCAAGACCTTCGTCGTCGATTGCGTGATCGCCGCCGGCGGCAAGACCTGCCCGCCGACCGTGGTCGGCGTCGGCATCGGCGGCACCTCGGACCTGTGCGTCGCGCTCGCCAAGCGTGCCGCCACCCGCCCGCTGGGCAGCCGCTGCGCCGACCCGCTGGGCGCGGAGCTCGAGGACCGGCTGACGCCGGCCGTCAACCTGCTGGGTGTCGGTCCGCAGGGCCTGGGCGGCGACGCCACCGCCTTCGCGGTGCAGGTCGAACTGGCGGCGACCCACATCACCATGAACCCGGTGGCGGTCAACATGCAGTGCCACTCGGCGCGGCGCGCGCGCGCCACGTTCACGCCCGCCGGCGTGTCCTACGGCTTCTGAGGTCGAGCGATGGCCCACCACGAACTGACCACCCCGGTGACCGAGGCCCAGGTGCGCGCACTGCGCGTCAACGACACGGTCACCCTCTCGGGACTGCTGTTCGGCATCCGCGACGCCACGCAGATCCACATGTTCGATCGCGGCCGCACGACCCGCTTCGACCTCGCCGGCCATGCGGTGATCCACACGGCGCCGAACGTCAGGAAGGTGCCTGCCTCGCCCGCGTTTCCCGCCGGCTACGCGCCGGTGTGCGTGGGCACCACCACCTCGGACCGGATGGAGCGCTTCACCCGGCCGCTGATGACGCAGAACGGCGTGCGCCTGATCATCGGCAAGGGCGGCCTGCGCAGCGGCTCGGCGGCGGCGTTCCGTGAACTGGGCGGCGCCTACCTCGCGATCATCGGCGGCACCGCGGCGCTGGAAACCACCTGGATCGAGGCGATCGAGGACGTCGATCTCGACGATCTCAACCCCGAGTCGCTGTGGCAGTTCCGCATCCGGGGCTTCGGCCCGCTGCTGGTGGGCATGGACAGCCACGGCGGCAGCCTGTACGAGCGCGTGCAGGATGCGGTCGCCGCGCGCCGCGCCGGCGTGCTCGCCGGCCTGGGCGTCAGGGCGACCTGATGCGCGCCCCGTTCGCACTCTTCCCGAGGACCCCGCCACGATGATCCCCGCACGCCTGCGCAGCCTCGCCATCGCGGCCCTGGGCCTGGCCGCCATGACCGCGGCGTTCGCCCAGACCTTCCCCGACCGTCCGGTCCGCTTCATCGTGCCCAACCCGCCGGGCAATGTCGGCGACATCGTCGCACGCCAGGTGGCCGACCAGCTGTCGCGCACCTGGAAGCAGCCGGCGATCGTCGAGAACCGCCCCGGCGCCAACAGCATGATCGGCGTCGAGGCGGTGGCGCGCGCCGGCGCCGACGGCTACACCCTGCTGTTCTCGCCCGGCGGCAACGTGACCGCCTCCGCCGCCCTGATCCCGACGCTCGCGTTCAAGCCCGCCGCCGACCTGGTGCCGGTGCACCGCGGCGTGCGCGTGCCGGTGTGGATGGTGGTCGCCGCCGGCTCGCCGCACAAGACCCTGCGCGACGTGGTCGACGCGGCGCGGCGCGCGCCGGGCAAGGTGACCTTCTGGAGCGGCGGCGGCCAGGCCGACCGCCCGTACTTCGCGCTCGCCGAGTTCCAGGCCGCCAACGGCATCGAGTTCGGCTGGGTCGGCTACAAGGGCGCGGTCGACGCGCTGCGCGACGTCGCCGGCGGCCTGGTCGACTTCGCCGTCGTCGGCATCGCCCCGGCCAAGCCGCTGATCGACGGCGGCCGCCTGCGCGTGATCGCGCTGATGGAGAACCAGCGCAGCAGCGCCGCGCCGGGCGTGCCCACGTTCGCCGAGGCCGGCTTCGCCGGGGACTACGGGGAGTCCTGGACCGGCGTGTTCGCGCCGCGCGGCACGCCGCCCGAGGTGCTGCGGCGCCTCGGGGCCGACATCGGCGCCGCGCTCGCCAACCCCGAGCTGCGCGCGCGCCTGACCGCCGCGTTCGTCGACGCGGTCGAGTCCGGCCCCGAGGAAGCCGCGCGCCGCGTCCAGGCCGACAGCGAGCGCTGGTCGGCGCTGATCCGCCGGCTCGGCATCAAGCTGCAATGACCGCCGGGATTCGCCGATGACGCACGTGCGCCGCCGCTCCACCGACATCCTGATCCTCGGCTCCGGGGGCGCCGGCCTGTTCGCGGCGCTGCACGCGCACCAGGCCGCACCCTCGCTCGACATCACGATCGCCGTCAAGGGGCTGCTCGGCAAGTGCGGCTGCACGCGCATGGTCCAGGGCGGCTACAACGTCGCGCTCGCCAAGGAGGACTCGGTCGAGCGCCACTTCATGGACACCATCGACGGCAGCAAGTGGCTTGCCGACCAGGACCTCGCGTGGACCCTGGTCGAGCAGGCGGTCGTGCGCATCCACGAGCTGGAGAACGAGCTCGGCTGCTTCTTCGACCGCAATCCCGACGGCACGGTGCACCAGAAGGCGTTCGCCGGGCAGACCTTCGACCGCACGGTGCACAAGGGCGACCTGACCGGCATCGAAATCATCAACCGGCTCGCCGAGCAGGTGTGGGCGCGCGGCATCGAACGCCTCGAGGAGCACCGCGCGATCGAGCTGGTCCGCACCGCCGACGGCAGCGCGCTGGCCGGGGTGCTGATGATCGACATGCGCGACGGCGCGTTCGTGTTCGTGCAGGCCAAGGCGGTGCTGCTCGCGACCGGCGGCGGGCCGACCATGTACAAGTACCACACGCCCTCCGGCGACAAGAGCTGCGACGGCATGGCGATGGCGCTGCGCGCCGGGCTGCCGCTGCGCGACATGGAGATGGTGCAGTTCCATCCCACGGGCGTGCTCGCCGGCGCCGGCACCCGCATCACCGGCACCATCATCGAGGAAGGCCTGCGCGGCGCCGGCGGCTACCTCCTCGGCGGCGACCGCGAGCGCTTCATGCACAAGTACGACCCGCGCAACGAGCGCGCCACGCGCGACATCGTCTCGCGCGCGATGATGACCGAGATGCGCGCCGGCAACACCACCCCCAACGGCGGGCTGTACATCTCGATGGGCCACCTCGGCCCGGAGAACGTGCGGCGGCAGTTCAAGGGCATGGTCGAGCGCTGCGCCGACTGCGGCTTCGACCTCGCCGGCGGCCTGGTCGAGGTGGTGCCGACCGCGCACTACATGATGGGCGGGGTGCAGTTCGCGGTCGATTGCCGCACGGCCCTGACCGGCCTGTTCGCCGCGGGCGAGGACACCGGCGGCGTGCACGGCGCCAACCGGCTCGGCGGCAACGGCGTCGCCAATTCCACGGTGTTCGGCGGCATCGCCGGCGACTCGATGGCGGCCTGGGTGAAGGCCGAAGGGGTGCTGCGCGCGCCGGACGAGGCCGTGATCGAGCGCGCGGTCGCCGCCGCCGAGGCACCGTTCGCGCGCAGCGGCGGCGACCTCGAGGCGATCCGCGAGCGCCTGCACGACGTGATGTGGAACGACGTCGGCATCCTGCGCAATGCCGCCGGGCTCGCGCGCGGCGCGGCCGAGCTCGCCGAGCTCGACCGCCTGCTCGACGCCGCCGGCGTCGCCGACGGCGAGCGCGCCTTCAACCTCACCTGGCACGACTGGCTGAATCTCCGGAACCTCGTCACGGTGAGCCGCGTGATCACGCAGGCGGCGATCGCGCGCGAGGATTCGCGCGGCGCCCACTACCGCGAGGACTTCCCCGAGACCGGCGCGCTCGAGACCTCCGACTACACCGTGGCCCGCCTCGCCGAGGGCACGGTGCGCATCTCGCGCGAGCCGGTGCGCTTCACCCGGGTGGCACCGGGCCAGAGCCTGATTTCCTGACGCTTACCCAACCGAGAGCAATCCATGGCCGGCAACCGCGGCGCAGACCTGTTGTGCCAGACCCTGAAGACGGCCGGCATCCGGCGCATCTTCACCCTCTCCGGCAACCACATCATGCCGGTGTTCGACGCCGCGCTCGATGCCGGCATCGAGCTCGTCCACGTGCGCCATGAAGCCGCCTGCGTGCACATGGCCGACGCCTACGCCCGCCTGACCGGCGCGCCGGCGGTCGCGCTGGTCACCGGCGGCCCCGGCCATGCCAACGCGGTCGGCGCGCTGTACACCGCGCAGATGGCCGAGGCGCCGGTGGTGCTGCTCTCCGGCCATGCGCCGAACGACCAGATCGGCCTGGGCGCGTTCCAGGAGATGCGCCAGGCGGAGATGGCCGCGCCGGTCGCCAAGGCGTCGTGGACGTCGGCCGGCGCCGATGCGCTCGGCACCGACATCGCGCGCGCACTCGGCATCGCGCGCGCCGGACGGCCGGGGCCGGTGCACCTGAGCCTGCCGACCGATGCGCTGGACGCGACCACCGAGGTCGCGGTGAACATCGACGCGGCGCATGCCGCGCCGGCCGTCCTGCCGGACCAGACGGCGGCGACCATCATGTCCTGGCTCGCCGGCGGCGCGCGCCCGCTGGTTCTCACCGGCCCCGAAGCGATGCAGCGCGCCGGCAATGCGGCGCGGCGCGCGCTGGCGGACGCGGCCGGCGTGCCGGTGGTGGGCATGGAAAGCCCGCGTGGCACCGCCGATCCGTCGCTGGGCGCGTTTGCGCAGATGCTGGCGCTGGCCGACCGCGTGCTGCTGGTCGGCAAGCGGGTCGACTTCACCCTCCGGTTCGGCAAGGCCCTGAGTGCGGCCTGCGAGGTGATGCAGATCGACACCGAGTCCCTCGAGCACACCCGCGCCCGCCGCGCGTTCGGCGAGCGCCTGCGCCTGTCGACCGGCGCCGACGCGCTGCCGGCACTGGCCGCGCTCACCCGCCACGCGACGCGCGCGGCGTCCGGCTGGCGCGCCGAGGTCGACGCGGCGATCGCCTATCGCCCGCCCGAATGGGATGTCGCGCGCGCGGGCACGCCCGAGCGCCTGCATCCGGTCGAGGCCTGCCGGCCCCTGCAGGCGCTCCTCGACACGCATCCCGACGCGGTCCTGGTCTCCGACGGCGGCGAGTTCGGGCAATGGGCGCAGGCCTGCCTCAGCGCGCCCAGCCGCGTGATCAACGGCGTCGCCGGCGCCATCGGCGCCGGCCTGCCGTTCGCGCTCGCCGCGCGCCTCGCGCGGCCCGGTGCGCCGGTGGTCGCGCTGATGGGCGACGGCACCTTCGGCTTCCACGCGATGGAGATCGACACCGCGATGCGCTACCGCCTGCCGTTCGTCGCGGTGGTCGGCAACGACGCGCGCTGGAACGCCGAGTACCAGATCCAGCTGCGCGCCTACGGGCCGCAGCGGCTGGTCGGCTGCGAACTCGCGCCCTCGCGCTACGACCGCCTGGCTGCCGCGCTCGGCGGCCATGGCGAACTCGTGACCGCGGCGGGGGAACTCGCGGGCGCGGCGCGCCGCGCCCTCGCCAGCGGCCTGCCGGCGGTGCTCAACGTGATGATCGACGGCGCGCCGGCGCCGCAGGTGACGCGCGCGGGCCCCTAGCGTCCCTGCACGATGCCGGCGGCCTTGAGCGCCGCGACCCCGGCCGCGTCCATTTCCAGGACGCTCGCGAGCACGTCGTCGGTGTCCTGGCCGACCAGCGGCGGCGCCTTTTCATACCTGACCGGCGAGCGCGACAGGCGCAGCGGGCTGGCGAAGGTGTCGACCTTGCCGCCGTCGATCCGCGGCAGCGTGACCTTGAGGCCGCGGTGCCTGACCTGCGGGTCCTCGAAGACCTGCTTGTAGTTGTTGATCGGCCCGCACGGCACGTCGACCGCCTCGATGCGCGCGACCCAGTCGGCCATGGTGCGGGTCTTGAAGGTGCGCGCGAGGTCGGGCACGAGCTGGTCGCGGTTGTTGATGCGGTCCTTGACGTCGCGATAGCGCGGATCGTCGATGAGGTCGGTGCGCTCCATCGCCTCGCACAGGCGCTTCCACTGCAGGTTGTTGCCGGCGGCGACGATGATCTCGCCGTCGGCGACGTCGAAGACCTGATAGGGCACGAGGTTGGCGTGCGCGTTGCCGTAGCGCCTGGGGATGTGGCCGCCGGCGAAATGGCCGGTCACCTGGTTGCTGCCGAGCGCGACCACGGCGTCGAGCAGCGCGACGTCGATGTACTGGCCCAGGCCGGTGACGCTGCGGTGGTTGAGCGCGGCCAGGATGGCGACGGTCGCGTACATTCCGGTGGTGATGTCGACGATGGCGACGCCCGCCTTCTGCGGACCGCCCCCGGGGAGGTCGTCGCGCTCGCCGGTGATGCTCATCAGTCCGCCCATGCCCTGGAAGATGAAGTCGTAGCCGGGCTTGTGCGCCGACGGCCCGTCCTGGCCATAGCCGGTGATCGAGCAGTAGACCAGGCCCGGGTTGATCTTCGCGAGCGACTCGTAGTCGAGGCCGTAGCGCTTGAGGTCGCCGACCTTGTAGTTCTCGATCAGCACGTCGCTCTTCTCGGCCAGCGCGCGGATCAGCGCCTGGCCCTCGGGCTTGGCGATGTTGACCGCGATCGACTTCTTGCCGCGGTTGGTCGAGGCGTAGTAGCTCGAATCGGTGGTGGGCCTGCCCTGGCCGTCCTTGATCCAGGGCGGCCCCCAGCCGCGGGTGTCGTCGCCGGCGCCGGGTCGCTCGACCTTGATGACTTCGGCGCCGAGATCGGCCAGGTTCTGGGTGCACCAGGGTCCCGCGAGCACGCGGGACATGTCGAGGACGCGGATGTGGGAGAGAGCCTGCGAGGAGTTCTTCATGCGATCTGGCGTGGGGGGGAAACGAACGGCGAAGGCGCGATGGTACCTGCAAGCGGAATCGCGTGGCGGCGCGCGCGCCGCCGATGCCACCGACGGCCGCTCCCGGCCCGGCGCGCGCGAACGGCATCGGCGTTCCGGCATGCGCGGCCGGTTTCGAGTAGATTCACGCGGTTGCCGACGCGCGCGGGGGAGAGCGATGGATCAGACGCTGGCGGAAATCGAGAAGGTGCTGGTGCCCTACCTGGTCGACATCGGCTGGAAGGTCCTCGGCGCGGTGATCCTGTGGATCGTCGGCGGCTGGGTGATCGGCTTCATCATGCGCGTCTCGCGCGACGGCATGACCTCGCGCAAGGTCGACCCGACGCTGATCACCTACGGCGAATCGTCGATCAAGGTGACGCTGCGCATCGTGCTGGTGCTCGCGATCCTGTCGATCTTCGGGATCCAGACCACGTCGTTCGCCGCCCTGATCGCCGCCGCCGGCATCGCCATCGGCGCGGCCTGGTCGGGCCTGCTCGCCAATTTCGCCGCCGGCGCCTTCCTGATCGTGCTGCGGCCGTTCAAGGTTGGCGACATGATCTCCGCCGGCGGGGTCACGGGCGACGTGCGCGAGATCGGCCTGTTCGTCACGACCGTCGACACGGTCGACAACCTGCGGGTGACGGTGGGCAACGGCAAGATCCTGGCGGACAACGTCGTCAACTACACCCACAACCCGTACCGCCGCGTCGACCTCAAGTGCCAGATCGCCAACGGCGTCGATCCCAAGGATGCGATCGCGCTCCTGGCCACGCGCGTCGGCCAGGTGGCCAACGTCGCCGCCGACCCGGCGCCGCAGGTCGAGATCCTCGAGTTCAATGCCGCCGGATGCCTGCTCGCGGTGCGGCCGTACTGCCACAACAGCCATTACTGGCAGGTCTACTTCGACACCAACAAGGCGATCGCCGAGGTCGGCGCGCTGGCCGGCTGGCCGGTGCCCGCGCCGCATCAGGTGATGCACACCCGGGCGGCCTAGGGCGCTCCAGATGGCCAAGCGACACCCGCACCGGGACGCGCCCCACCCCCTGCATTCGCTCACCGAGTTGCGCGCCGTCGCCGAGATGGCGATGCTGCCCTACGCCCTGCCGCTGCTGCTGACCGCGCCGTCCGGCGACGGGCATCCGGTGCTGCTCCTGCCCGGATTCATGGCCAGCGAGTCGTCGCTGGCGGCGCTGCGCATCTTCCTTTCCAACCGCGGCTACGACGTCGCCACCTGGGGACTGGGCCGCAACGTCGGCTTCCGCAGCCGCCATGCCGAGGCGCTCGAGCAGAAGATCCGGCACCTGCATCACGCCACCGGGCGCCGCGTGAGCCTGGTCGGCTGGAGCCTGGGCGGCGTGTTCGCGCTCTACGGCGCGCACCGCGCCAGCGAGTGCGTGCGCGCCGTGATCGCGCTCGGCAGTCCGGTGAGCGTCGATCCGGAGGGCAGCAAGTCGCCGCCCCTGGTGCAGGCCCTGTACCGGCTGATCGCGCATCCGCTCGGGCCGACCGCCCATTCGCTGCAACCGCGCGTCAAGCACATGCGCGAGAAGCGCGCGCCGCCGGTGCCGATGAGCTGCCTGTACTCGCTTTCCGACGGCGTGGTGCCGCCGCAGGAGGCCACCATCGATGGCGACGCGCGCATGCACGAGAACATCCAGGTGCCGGGCAGCCACACCGGCCTGGGTTTCAACGCGGTCGTGCTGTGGATCGTGGCCGACCGCCTGGCGCAACCCGAGGGGCAGTGGCGGCCGTACGTGCCGACCGGGGTCGGCGGGATGCTGCACCGGATGACGACGCCTTCGGCCGCGTTCGCCTGACCGGCGCCGCGCCTTCGACCGCGCCGCCGCGGGCGAGCGCCAGGTATTCCTGGAAGCTGTCGCGGATGCATTGCGCGAACCGGGCCGGGTCGGGCATCAGTTCGCGGCACGACGTCGGCGAGATGATGATGCGGCCGTCGTAGCTGGTCACCGCGAACACCAGGCCCATGCCGTCGGCGATCGGCATGATCGCCGAGAAATAGGTCATGCGCGCGCCGCACAGGTAGAGCGGCTGCGCGGGCCCCGGGACATTGGTGATCGTGCAGTTGGCGAGCGGCGCGCGGCGCCCGATGCCGCGCACCGCGCGCGCGAGCACCTTGCTGACCAGCGCCAGCGTCGCCGCCGGGGTGTGCTGCGCGAGGTCGGTGAGCTCGCGCGCGCGCACGGCCCGGGCGACGGTGGCGGAGGACGCGGTCTGGCGATGGATCGCGGCCAGCCGCCGCACGGCGTCGCCGGTGCCCGTCTCCAGGTGCACGCGCATCCACGCCATCGCGCGCCGGCCGCCGTCCCCGCCGCCGGCCTCGCGCACGAAGAACGGCGCGATCGCGGTGAGGTTCGCCGCCGGCAGCTCGCGCTCCGCCTCGAGGTAGCGGCGCAGCGCGCCGCCGCACACCGCCAGCACCGCGTCGTTGACGGTCGCGCCGGGCACCAGCGCGCGGATCTCCTTGAACTCCGCGAGCAGGAAACGCCGCGTCTCGAAGACCCGGTGCGCGGATACCGCCGCGTTGAAGCGGGTGGCGACGACCTTCTCGGGGGTGAGCAGCATCTCCCCGGCGTAGCCGAAGGCCGAGGGCGCGATCGCCGACAGCGCGCGCGACAACGGCCGCGCCAGGCGCAAGGGCGCCGCCGCCAGAGCGGCGATCCCGCGCCCGATCATGCGCACGGCGCCGGGCGCCGGCTCGGGAAACCAGGGGGCCGGCGGCGCCGGCGGCGCCGGCGTCGGGCTGGTGTCGTGCAGCACCGCAGTGATGCCGGTGGCGACGCCGGCCGCATCCTCGAGGTCGATGGCGGCGTGGTGCACCTTGGTCAGGAGGGCGAAGCTGCCGCGCGGCAGGTCGAGGAAGCCGTCGAGGCCCTCGATGACATAGATCTCCCACAGCGGCCGCGCAAGGTCGAGCGCGCGCGCGTGGATGCGCGAGGCCTGGATGCAGAACTGTCGCCAGTCGCCCGGCTTGGGCAGGGCGATGTGGCGCACGTGGTACTCGAGGTCGAAGTCCTCGTCCTCCACCCAGTAGGGGTAGTCGAGCTCGAGCGGCACCCGGTGCAGCTTCTGCCGGAACGCCGGCGACTGCGCCAGCCGCGACTCGATGTGCGCGAGGATGGTCTTGAAACGCACGTGCCCGCCGGGCGCGGTCGACTGGTCGTAGATCTGGATCTTGGTGACGTTGGCGTTGGCGCGCGCGGTGTCGGCGTAGAGAAAGCGCGCGTCGCTGGCGCTGAGCTGGCGCATCGGCGGCGGGCCTTTCAGTCGGCGTTCAATCGGCGAGCGGCCGGCCGGCGCGCTGCATGCCGTGCCTGGCGGACAACGCCATCTTCAGCGCGGCATCGACGATCTGCAGCAGCGCGGCGAATTCCTCGTCGTCGAGCGAGCGGAGTTCGTCCTTGCCGCGATAGAGATTGACGAATTCGCGCTCGCGGCCGATGTGGACGACCAGCTTGCCGACGCCCAGATCCTCGAGCGTCTTCGCCAGCCGCGGGTTGGACTCGCGCAACAGGCGCATGACGAAGGGCAGCGGATCGTTGCGCCCGAGCACGGCGGCGATGCGCAGGATCACGTCGAACGGCAGCGCCACCTTGCCGGCCTCGAAATGCTCGATCAGGGTGGCGTCCTTGAGGTCGATGGCGCGGCCCAGGTCCTGGATCGACAGGCCGGCGGTTTCGCGCACGTCGTGCAGCAGCGCGCCGGCGCGCTGCAGCGAGGCGGTCGCGGCCGGGTGATTGAGCACCGGCGAGACCAGCCCGGCGACCTTGGCGCCGGCGCCGGCGGTGGCGAGCATGGTGTCGGCCCAGCGGCCGAGGTCGCGCACCATGCCGAGCAGCGGGAGGTCGGGGACGAACTTGCCCATCAGGCTGTCGACCGGCCCGCCGGCCTTGGCCGCCGGCTTCCTGCGGGCCGGCGCCTTGCGCGGGGCGTCCTGCGCCTTCGATTTCGCGGGTGCGCGGCGACTGGCCATGTTCAGCCTCTCCGGGGGTGGGCGACCCGGGCATTATGCGCCAGCCGGAACCGGCACGGCGGCAATGCTCAGGCGAATCGCACCGCGGCGACCGGCGGCAGGTCGCGCGAGAGGCACGCCCAGCTCCGGCCAGCGTTCGTGCTCACCCACAGGCCGCCCGTGGTCGACGCCATCGCCAGCGTGTCGCCATCCCCGCCGACGGCGAGCGCGTGGCGATAGACCAAATGATAGGCATGCCGCTGCGGCAAGCCCTCGCCGTAGACCTGGAAACTGGCGCCGCCGTCGTCGGTGCGCGTGACCACCATGCGACCGCCAACCGGAATGCGGCAGGCATCCGCCTGCGCCGGCACGAACCAGGCGCGGCCGGGATTGCCGGGATCCGCGGCGACCGCGAAGCCGAACGTGCTCGGCCCGGCCGCGGCGATCGGCAGCCAATGGCGGCCCGCGTCGACCGAGCGATAGATCCCCCCATGATGCTGCATCCAGAGGACGTCGGGGTCCGCCAGGCACTGCGCAATGCAGTGCGGGTCCTGGATGTTCGGATCCTCGGCGCGCTCCGGCGGCATGAAGTCGGCGCGCATGCCGCGGCCGGTGAGTTCCCAGCTGGCGCCGCCGTCGCGCGTCTGCCAGACACCGCCGCAGGAAATGCCCAGCGTCAGGTGTCGCGCATCGCGCGGGTCGACCAGCACCGTATGTATGCCGGCCTGATCGTAGCCGCCGCCAGTCCAGTCGCGGCGCCGCGCGTCGTGCCAGAGGGATTGGCACAGCTGCCAGGTCGCACCCCGGTCGGCAGACCGAAACAGCCCCGCCGGCAGACAACCGGCCCACAGCACGCCGGGCTCGTCGGCCCCGCCGGCCGCAAGCGCCCAGATCAGCTCGACGCTCCAGGGCGTGGGATCGTCGGCCCAGGGTCCGGCAGCGGGCTTGGCCGGAAACGCAGGCGATGCAACCTCGGTCCAGGTGCGGCCGCGATCGCCGCTGCGGCGCAACTTGATGCCGAAATGCCCCAGATTGAGCGCCGCATACCAGTTGCCGTCGCGCGCGTCGGCGAGTACCTGGCTCACCGGGTCGCCGGCGAAATGGTGCCCGACGAACTCCCACGCCTCGCCTGCGCCCTCGAGCACGAAGAGGCCCTTGCGCGTGCCTACCAACAGTGTTCCCATGCCTCCCTCCCCGCGGCTGCCCGTGTCATCCGCCGCTCAGTGCCTGCACCACGAATACGCTGTCGCCGTCGGCCAGCGGCCGGTCCAGGCGCACACGGTCGCGCACCTGCTGCTGATTGACGAAGACGGCGACATGCTTGCGCACCGCACCCTGGTCATCGAACACGTAGTGCGCGAGTCCCGGTGCCGCGGCCAGCGCAGCCTCGAGCACCGCGCGCAACGTGCCGGGCGCGACCGACTGCGGTGCGCACGGCACATGGCGCTGCAGCGCGGCGGCGAATTCGACCTTGACCATGGCGGCGGCGGGAGGACTAGCCGGCGACCGCGCCTGCGTCGCCGCCGATTGCCTCGACGTCGACGCAGGCGGCAAAGTTCGCCTGCCCCGCAGAGAACGCGAAGACGTCGACCGCGGCGTCGGGCAGCACCGGCTCGCCCGAGGTCAGGACGTTCAGGCCGGGCCAGCCGTCGCGCATCCACACCGTGCCGGGCGTCATGCGCTCGGTCACCCGCGCGACGGCGGCGAGTGCCCCGCGCGCATTCCACAGGCGCACGCGCGCGCCGTGCGCGATGCCGCGCGCGGCGGCGTCCGGCGCGGCGATCCACAGCACCGGCGCGCGCTCGCGCCGGGCCAGCGTCGGCAGCGCGCGGCCGTTGTCGTAGAAGCCGTGAAAGTGCGCCAGCGTGCGTCCGTGGGCCAGTGTCAGGGGATACGCCGGCGGCCGTGGCGCGGGCGCGTCGTAGCACGGCAGCGGGTCGAGGCCGAGGCCCTCGGCGACGGCCGAATGAAACTCGATCCTGCGCGAAGGTGTGTCGAACTGCAGCGTCGGATTCGCCACATGCGAAATGGCGAGTTCACCGATGCCGCCCCGGGCACGCAGGGCGGCGACGGTCGCGCGACCGGTCGCCGGGTGGTCGAGGATGGCGTCGATCATCGCTTCCTCGGAAGCCCAGGGATGGAAGTCCGCGAGGCCCAGACGCTCGGCGAGCGCGGTCAGGAACCAGTGCACCGACTTCGCCTCGCCGGCCGGCGCGAGCGCCGGCTCCATCAGGTACAGGTGGGTGAAGGCGGACTTCACGCCCAGTTCCTCCAGCCAGGCGGTGCCCGGCAGCACGACATCGGCGTATCGACGCGCGGTGTCGTTGAGGAACAGGTCGTAGCTCACCACCAGGCGCGTGCGGTCCAGGCCGTCGGCCACGGCGGTCGCGTCCGCGAACGAGGACAGCATGTTGGTGCCCATCAGCAGCAGGTTCGCGACGCGGCCCGCGCGCAGCGCATCGGTGAATGCCGACATCTGGTTGGGCAGTGCCGTCCCCGGCCTGCGCCGGCCCGGCTCGGCGATGCTCGCCAGTCCCCTGCCGTGGGCGGCACCGCCATGGCGCGGGCCGAAGCCGGCGCCGGGGATCCCGACGTTGCCGGTCAGGCCGGGCAGGCAGGCGATCGCGCGCGATGCCTGCCAGCCGTTGTCACCCTTGTGCATGGAACTGCCGCCCAGGACGATCATCGCCGGCCGGCTGGCGGCATAGCGGCGCGCGAGATTCTCGATCGCCGCGGCCGGAACGCCGGTCACGCCTGCGGCCCATGGCGGCGCATACTGGCGCACCCGCGCGGCGAGCGCGTCGAACCCGACCGTGTGCGCGGCGACGAAGGACGCGTCGTGCCGTCCCTCGCCGCAGATCACGTGCATCATCGCCAGCGCCAGCGCGCCGTCGGTGCCCGGGCGGATCAGCAGGACCTCGTCGGCCTGCGCCGCCGCCTCGGTGTGGCGCACGTCGATCGCGACGATGTGCGCGCCGCGCTTCTTCGCGGCCAGCAGGTGCCGCGCGGTGTTCGGCTGGCTGGCGAGATTGGCGCCCCACAGGATGATCAGCCGCGCATGCGCGCCCATGTCCTCCTTGGTGTGGGTCTCGAGCATGCCGGTGAGTGCGAGTCCGAACGCGCCGAGCCCCCAGCAGACCATGGTCGGGCTGAAGAACTGGCTGCCGTGGAAATTCGCGAAGCGCGCCATCAGCTGCGCGCTCACCCGCGTGCCGTAGTTGGTCGTGAAGGTCCCGTGCCCGGGCCAGATCGCGGTGGCGGCCGGGTCGGCCTCGCGGATGCCGGCAGTGATGCGCGTCATCGCCTCGTCCCAGGTGGCGCGGCGAAATTCGTCGCTGCGGCGTTCCCGCACCAGGGGATGCAGAAGCCGGCCCGGGTTGCCGATGATCTCGGCGGAGGCCTGCCCGCGGATGCACAGGAATCCGCGGCTGTCGGGATTGTCCGGGTCGCCGCGCACGCTCTTGAGGGCCCCGCCTTCCACCTCGGCCAGCATGCCGCACAGCGTCGGGTGGCAGTTCATCGGGCACATCGTGCGCACGATCTTCGCGGCGGATGTCACGGCGGTCTTCCTCGGACAGAGATGTCGCCGGCGGCGGGCGACGGCGACGATGGTACCGCGGTCCTAGCGCTCGCGGGTTGACGCGTCCTCGCGCAAGGCGACGGCAAGCTGGTCGCGCAACTCGTTGGACACCGAAATGTAGCGATCCGGGTCGCCGCGATGAATCTCGTAGAGCTTGGCCAGGACCTCTTCGTCATGGGCGACGAACGTCTCGACCACGCGCCGCGCCCGCGCGGCGTCGCCGCCGATCAGCGTCAGCGCGATCTCGCCCAGCCTGAGCGAGGACCGGAAGGTCTCGCGCTCGATGGCGTCGGCGCCGCTGTCGCGCAGTTCGAACAGGTGGTGCATGTCGCGCGCGCGCGCGATGATCCGCAGGTGCGGGAAGTGCTTCTTGCAGGTCCGCACCAGGCGCAGCGTTGCGTCGGGGTCGTCGAGCGCGGCGATCAGGAACCCCGCGGTGTCGGCGCCGGCCGCGCGCAGCAGGTCCAGGCGGGTGATGTCGCCATAGAAGACGCGAAAGCCGAACTTGCGGCTCTGCTCGACATGGTCCGGGTCGTCGTCCAGAACCACGGCGTGCACGCCGCTGGCGTGCAGGATGCGCGCCACCACCTGTCCGATCCGTCCGAGTCCGGCGATGATCACCGTGCCCGGCTCCGGCACGTCGTGCGCGCGCGACGCGGCGGCGCGGACAAGGCGCGGCAGCAGCGCGCGGTCATGCAGCAGCAGCAGGAAGGGTGTCGCCAGCATCGACAGCGCCACCGCGAGGGTCAGCGCGTGCGCGGTCTTTTCCGGCATCGCGCCGTAACCGGCAGCGAGCCCGAGGATGACGAACGCGAATTCGCCGCCCTGCGCAAGCAGCAGGATGAACAGCGGCGCCTCGTCGCGCGGCAGGCGGGCGCCGCGCGCAATCAGCCACAGCAACGCGCCCTTGAGCGCGAACAGGCCGCCGATCAGCCCGGCGATGGCCAGGGGATGCTCGAACAGCACGGCGAATTCCACGCCCATGCCGACGGACATGAAGAACAGCCCGAGCAGCAGCCCCTTGAAGGGCTCCACCGCGGCCTCGATCTCGTGGCGATACTCGGAGTCGGCGAGGAGGACGCCGGCGAGGAATGCGCCCAGCGCCATCGACATGCCCGCATGCTCGAATCCCAGCGCGATCCCCAGCACCAGGAGCAGCGCAAACGCGGTGAACACCTCGCGCTGCCGGGTGCGCGCGATGTGGCGAAACACGCGGCGGGCCACGAAATGGCCGCCCACCAGCGTCGCGGCGATCATCGCCAGCGAGAAGCCCAGTGCCTGCCACGAAAAGCCGGTGCCGCCGCCGGCGCTGCCCAGGAGCGGCAGCAGCGCCAGCATCGGGATGACCGCGAGGTCCTGGAACAGGAGGATCGAGAAGGTCGACTGCCCGCCCTGCGTGGCCAGCCCGCCGCGCTCCGCCAGCGGCTGCATCGCAAGCGCCGTGGAGGAGAGCGCCAGCGCCATGCCGGCCACCAGGCCGGTGCCCGGATCGACGCCGAGCGCCCAGGCAACCGCGGCGATGAGCGCGACGGAACCCAGCACCTGGGTCAGGCCCAGGGTCGCCAGCCGCATGCGCATGCCCCACAGCCGTCGCGGCTCGAGTTCGAGACCGATGACGAAGAGCAGGAACACCACGCCCAGTTCGGCGAAGCGCCGCACGTCCTCGACGTTGCCGATCAGTGCAAGCCCGGCCGGTCCGACGACGATCCCCGCGACCAGGTAACCGGCGACCGAGCCCAGGCCGAGGCGATGCGCCACCAGCACCGCGACGACCGCCGCGAAGAAGCAGATGCTGGCCTGGATCAGGAAGGTGCTGTGGTGTTCCATTCGCGCTGCGGCGTCATGCCGGCCGCCGGCCCGGGTCGCCGGCGCTGGCGCGCGCCGGAGAACGCCGGCACGGCCGGTCGCGCTGGCTGATCCCTTTCGTTCCGGGCTATGCCGCGCTGGTCAGCGCGGCCCGCATGATCTCGCGGGTCGTCTGGTTGACCCGGCACAGCGCGCGCGCGACGCCCTGGGCGGCGTGGATCTCGATGGCGGCGTGGGTGCGGCGCTCCGGATGCGGCAGCCCCGGCACATTGTCGGCGGCCCGGGGCGCGACCCGCACATGCGCCACCGCCCCCCACTTGCGCGCCATGCGCTGGATCAGCACCGGCACCTTCTCCGGCGCCTTGACGATCTCGATGTGCGCGTCGTGCGCACGGCCGGCGCGAAACTCCAGCCCGATGAGCTGGTGCGGGATGCCGCCGGTCTCGCGATAGAGGGTGACCAGGGAATCGAACACCGATTCGAAGGCAGCATGCGCGGGGTCGTCGGGGTGAACCGCCAACCCTTGCCGACCCGCACCGCCGGCAATCCGCCCTTCACCGTCCTGCTGCCGCGACATGACCCACCGCCTCGAAATGCCCGCCTGTTGAACCGCACCACGCGCCGACGTCAACCTGGACGAATTCTACAAGTCGACGATGACAAGCGCATAACCCGGGATCGATAAATTTGATGAACTGGCGTCCCTAGCCGCGCGCGGCGGCGCCACCCGGTCCGCGCCAGCTGAACAGGAGCGCCAGGCTCGCGCCGCAGAGTCCGACCGCGCAGACCGCGATCCAGCCGCCGGCGGCGAACATGACGCTGCCGAGAAACGCGCCGGCCGCGTTTCCGCCCCACATGTGCGCCATCAGCACCGTGCTCGAGCGGCTGCGCGCCTCCGGCACGAGTTCGGCGGCGAGCGTCTGGTTCGCCACCACCGCGGCGCGCAATCCGCAATCGAGGAGGATCGCGCCGACCACGGCCGCGCCAACCCCGGCCGGCGCGAAGGCGAACGCACCGTATGCCGCGATCACCCCCGCCGCACCGGCGCGCACCACCGGCGCCGGGCCGCGGCGGTCCATCCAGCGCCCGGCGCGGCGCGAGATCAGCACGCCGGCCGCGCCCGGGATGGCCATCAGTCCCGCGGCCAGCGGACCCAGGCCATGCAGTTGCACGAGCATCGCCGCCACCGTCGCCCAGAACGCCCCGTAGCCGAGGCCGATCAGCATCTGCACGATGGAGGCATGGCGCAGCAGCGGCTGGTCGCGATACAGGCGCCACATCGAGCCGAGCAGCGCGCGATAGCGCATGTGCACGCGCGGCGGCGCGGCCGGCAGGCGCCACGCCATGGCGGTCGCCATGACCGCAACCATCGCCGCCGCGATCACGAACATCGCGCGCCACCCCAGGGTGGCGGCGACGACCCCGCCCGCGAGCCGCGCCCACAGGATGCCGAGGAACAGCCCCGTGAGCAGGGTGCCCACGCCGGCACCGCGACGATCCGGCGGCGACCACTCGGAGACCAGCGGCACGGTATGCTGCGAAACGCCGCAGCAGGTGCCGACCACGAAGGCCGCGGCGGCGAGCGCCCACAGCGACGGCGCGGCCGCCATCGCCAGGAGCGCCGCCACCAGGCCGCCCATCTTCAGCAGCACCATGGTGCGCTTGTCGACGATGTCGCCGAGGGGCACCAGGAGCACGGTGCCGGCGAAGTACCCGGTGAACGACAGCGTCGCAACCCAGCCGGCGGCCGCGGCATCGACGCCGAATTCGGCCGCGATGTCGCCAAGCATCGGCGTCTGGTAATGGATCGTCCCGGCGGTGGCGAAGCCGGACGCCACCAGCAGGGCCATCAGGCCCGGCGTCAGCCGCGATCCGCCGATGGCGGCGCCGGTCGCCCCGGGCCGGTCGGCGGGCCCGCTCATCAGGCCGGGTGGGCCGCCTTGAACTCCTGCCGGTAGCGGTGCAGGAGAGGTTCGGTGTATCCCGAGGGCTGGGCGCGCCCCTCGAAGACCAGCGCACAGGCGGCCTTGAAGGCGAACGAGCGGTCGTAGTCGGGCGCCATCGGCCGGTAGGCCGCATCGCCGGCGTTCTGCTGGTCGACCACCTTGGCCATGCGGCGGAAGGTTTCGCGCACCTGGTCCTCCGTGACCACGCCGTGATACAGCCAGTTCGCGATGTGCTGGCTGGAGATGCGCAACGTGGCGCGATCCTCCATCAGGCCGACGTTGTTGATGTCCGGCACCTTCGAGCAGCCGACGCCCTGGTCGACCCAGCGCACGACGTAGCCGAGGATGCCCTGGCAGTTGTTGTCGAGTTCGCGCTGGCGCTCCTCGGCGCTCCACGAGGCGGTCTCGACCACCGGCACGGTCAGTAGACCGTCGAGCAATGCGTCGGCCACGTCGGCGAGACGCGTCTTCTCGAGCTCCTGCTGGACCGCCTGCACGTCGACCTGGTGGTAATGCAGCGCATGCAGCGTGGCGGCGGTGGGCGACGGCACCCAGGCGGTGTTGGCGCCCGCCTTCGGATGCGCGATCTTCTGTTCGAGCATCGCGGCCATCAGGTCAGGCATCGCCCACATGCCCTTGCCGATCTGGGCGCGTCCGCGCAGCCCGCAATCCAGGCCGACCAGGACGTTGCTGCGCTCGTAGGCGCTGATCCAGGCGGTCGACTTCATGTCGCCCTTCTTCAGCATCGGGCCGGCCTCCATCGTCGAGCGCATCTCGTCGCCGGTGCGATCGAGAAAGCCGGTGTTGATGAACGCCACCCGCGCCGCGGCGGCGGCGATCGCCGCCTTCAGGTTCACGCTCATGCGCCGCTCCTCGTCCATCAGGCCGATCTTGAGGGTGTTGGCCGCCAGGCCGAGCAGCGCCTCGACGCGCGTGAACAGCTCGTCGGCGAACGCGACCTCCGCCGGTCCGTGCATCTTGGGCTTGACCACGTAGATCGACCCGGTGCGCGAGTTCAGCCGGCGCGTCATGTCGTGCAGCGCGGCCGCCGTGCAGACCACCGCGTCGAGGATCCCCTCGGGAATCTCGCGCCCGTCGCGGTCGAGGATCGCCGGGTTGGTCATCAGGTGCCCGACGTGGCGGATGAACATCAGCGAGCGTCCGTGCAGCGTCAGGGTGCCGCCGTCCGGTCGCGTGTACACGCGATCCGGGTTGAGCCGGCGCGTGAAGGTCTTGCCGCCCTTGCTCACCTCCTCGGCGAGGTCGCCCTTCATCAGGCCGAGCCAGTTGCGATACACGCCGACCTTGTCATCCGCGTCGACGGCCGCCACCGAGTCCTCGCAGTCCATGATGGTCGTCACCGCCGATTCGACCAGGATGTCCTTCACCCCGGCCGCGTCGGTCGCGCCGATGGCGTCGCCGCGATCGATCTGGATCTCCAGGTGCATGCCGTGGTTGCACAGCAGGATGCCGGTCGGCGCGTCGGCCGGCCCGGTGTAGCCGCGGAACTTGCCGGGGTCCTTGAGCCCGGTCGCGCCGGAGGCGAGGCGCACCCTGAGCACGCCGCCGTCGACGGCGTAGGCGGTGGCATCGGCATGCGAGCCCGCGGCCAGCGGCGCGGCCTCGTCGAGCACCGCGCGCGCGCGCGCGATCACGGCCTTGCCGCGCACCGGGTTGTACCGGCCGCCGCGCTCCGCGCCGCCGGTCTCGGGCAGCGCGTCGGTCCCGTAGAGCGCGTCGTACAGGCTGCCCCAGCGCGCGTTGGCCGCGTTGAGCGCGTAGCGTGCGTTCGACACCGGCACCACCAGCTGGGGCCCGGCCTGGGCGGCGATCTCGGAATCGACGTTGGCGGTGGTCGCCTTCACCGCCGCGGGCACCGGTGCGAGGTAGCCGATCGACTGCAGGAACGCGCGGTATGCCTGCATGTCGCGGATCGGGCCGCGGTTGGCGCGATGCCAGGCGTCGAGTTCCTTCTGCAGGCGCTCGCGCTCGGCCAGCAGCGCGCGGTTCTTCGGCGCCAGATCGTGCACCAGCGCGTCGAATCCCTTCCAGAAGGCGGCGAGATCGACGCCGGTGCCCGCCAGGGCTTCCTGTTCAATGAAGCGGTCGAGGGTGGCGGCGACGCGCAGGCCATGGCGCGCAATGCGTTCGTTCATGATGTTCTCCGGGCAAGTCAGTGGGTCGTGGCGCCGCCGCGCCGCGCGGGATCGCGGTGCCCGACCTGTGGCCACGACGCGCGCGCCAGCATGCCGGCACCGATCCGGTTGTGGCGCTCGATCAGCCGCGGCAGGTCGATATCGGGG
Source organism: Burkholderiales bacterium (assembly GCA_016790695.1). GTDB lineage: Bacteria > Pseudomonadota > Gammaproteobacteria > Burkholderiales > JAEUOS01 > JAEUOS01. The sequence continues at coordinate 43,544 of JAEUOS010000188.1, read as the reverse complement.
GCGATTTTACCTTCCTCGACGCGCGCCCGTCCGTCAACAAACGTGAACCACGCGTTCTGCGGGGCGCAGGTGACGAGCGCGGCCACCGGATCGCCGAGGGCGCCGGCATGCGCGAGGTCGTCGACCCGATAGCCGGCGAAATCCGCCGCCATGCCCGGCGCGAGGCAGCCGATGTCGTCGCGTCCGAGCACGGCGGCTCCGCCCAGGGTCGCCAGCTCCAGCGCATCGCGCGCGGAAAAGCGATCGGCGCGCGACTCGAAGCCGGGCCAGCCGACGCGCTGCAGCAGCATCGCCTGGCGCGCCTCGCCGAGGAGCTGGTTGCCGTCGCCGCTAGCCGAGCCGTCGACGCCCAGGCCGACGCGCGCCCCGGCGGCGCGCAGCTGCACCACCGGCGCAATGCCGGACGCGAGGATCATGTTGCTCTGCGGGCAGTGGCAGATGCCGGTCGCCGTCGCGCCGAGCAGCGCGACCTCCTCCGGCGACGGATGCACCATGTGCGCGAACCAGACGTCGTTGCCCAGCCAGCCGAGGCTGGCGGCATAGGCGATCGGCCGCATGCCGAAGCGCGCGACGCAGTAGCGCTCCTCGTCGAGCGTCTCGGCGAGATGGGTGTGCAGGTGCACCGCGGCGTGGCTGCGTGCCAGGGCTGCCGATTCGCGCATCAGGTCGGCGCTGACCGAGAACGGCGAGCAGGGGGCGAGCGCGATGCGCGTCATCGCGTGGCGCTTCGGGTCATGGTAGCGACCGATCAGCCGTTCGCAGTCGTCGAGGATGGCCGACTCCTCCTCGCACACGCGGTCCGGCGGCAGGCCGCCCCGGGACTCGCCCACGCTCATGCTGCCGCGCGTCGCGTGGAAGCGCACCCCCATTTCCCGCGCGGCATCGATGCTGTGGTCCAGGCGCGCGCCGTTGGGGAACAGGTACAGGTGATCCGCGACCGTGGTCGCGCCCGACAGCATGAGCTCGGCGAGCGCGATGCGGGTGCTGACGTCGACCGCCTCCGGGCCCATTTCCGCCCAGACCGGATAAAGCGCCTTGAGCCAGTCGAACAGGGCCAGGCCCGGGCCGGTGCCGACGGCGCGGGTCAGGGTCTGGTAGAGGTGGTGGTGGCAGTTGACGAGGCCGGGAATGACCACGCAGCCGCGGGCGTCGACCACGCGCGCGGGCGCGCGGGCGGGATCCGCCGCGATCCAGTCGCGCAGCGCCGCGCTCGTGCCGACCGCCTCGATGACGCCGTCGCGGGAATAGAGCGCCCCGTCGGCGATCTCGCGCCGCGCCGCGTCCATGGTGACGAGCACCATCGCATGCTCGACCAGCAGTGAGCGCCCCGACATCGCGCCGCCGACCTAGTGCCCGCCGAAGGCGCAGACGGCGAACGGGGTCACGCCGGATGCCGCGAGGGCGGCCGAGCCGCCGAGATCCGGCAGGTCGATGATGACGGCCGCGCGGATGTCGCTCGCCCCCAGCCGCCGCAACAACCGCACCGCCGCCAGCATGGTGCCGCCGGTGGCGATCAGGTCGTCGACCAGGAGCACGCGGCTGCCCGGTCGGATCGCGTCGTTGTGCACCTCGATGGCGGCGCTGCCGTACTCGAGCTCGTATTCCTCCGACAGCGTGTCGAACGGCAGCTTGCCCTTCTTGCGGATCGGCACGAAGCCGCGATTGAGTTCGTAGGCGATGACCGCGCCGAGGATGAATCCGCGCGCGTCGATGCCGGCGACGACGTCGATCTCCTCACCCATGTAGCGATGGACGAAGATGTCGACGAGGACGCGGAAGGTGCGCGGATCCGCGAGCAGCGGGGTGATGTCGCGGAACGCCACCCCCGGCTGCGGCCAGTCGGGCACGGTGCGCACCCGCGCCCGGATGAACTCCGCGAACGGCGACGCCTCGTCCATGGCCGTGCGCCGCTAGCGCGGCAGCAGCGAGGAGCCCATGAGAAATTCGTCGACGGCACGCGCGCATTGCCGGCCCTCGCGAATCGCCCACACCACCAGCGACTGCCCGCGCCGCATGTCGCCGGCGGCGAACACCTTGGCGGCCGAGGTGCGATACGCCTGATCCCCGTCGGTCGGCGCCTTGGCGTTGCTGCGCGCGTCCTTGTCGACCCCGAACGCGTCGAGCACCGCCTGGGTCGGCGACACGAAGCCCATGGCGAGCAGCACCAGATCGGCCTTCATCTCGAACTCGGAGCCGGGCACTTCGGTCATCCTGCCGTCGCTCCACTCGAGCCGGCAGGCGATCAGGCGCTCGACCCGGCCATCGCGGCCTTCGAAGCGCTTGGTGGCGACGCTCCAGTCGCGGGCGCACCCTTCCTCGTGGCTCGAGGAGGTGCGCAGCTTGGTCGGCCAGTAGGGCCAGACCAGCGGCTTGTTCTCCTCGGCCGGCGGCATCGGCAGCAGTTCGAACTGTGCGACGCTCGCCGCTCCGTGGCGATTCGAGGTGCCCACGCAGTCCGACCCGGTGTCGCCGCCGCCGATGACCACGACATGCTTCCCGGTCGCCATGATCTGGCCGGCAACGGTGTCGCCGGCGTTGACACGATTCTGCTGCGGCAGGAACTCCATCGCGAAATGGACCCCGGCGAGGTCGCGCCCCGGGACCGGCAGGTCGCGCGGCTGCTCGGCGCCGCCGGCGATGACCACCGCGTCGTAATCGGCGAGCACGCGCGCCGCGGGTACGGTCGCGGCGGACAGGTTGGTGATGCGCGGGTCGATCGCGCCGTCGCCCACCATCACGCGGGTGCGGAATTCCACGCCTTCCGCCTGCATCTGCTCGACGCGCCGGTCGATCAGGTGCTTCTCCATCTTGAAGTCGGGAATGCCGTAGCGCAGCAGGCCGCCCACGCGGTCGTTCTTCTCGAAGACCGTGACCGCATGTCCGGCCCGGGCGAGCTGTTGCGCGCAGGCAAGGCCCGCGGGACCCGAACCCACCACCGCGACCGACTTGCCGCTCTTGCGCGCTGCCGGCCGCGGGACGACCCAGCCGTTGTCCCAGCCCGTGTCGATGATGAAATGCTCGATCGACTTGATCCCGACCGGCGCGTTGTTGATGTTCAGCGTGCAGGCGGCCTCGCATGGCGCCGGGCAGATGCGACCGGTGAACTCCGGGAAGTTGTTGGTCGAGTGCAGCACCTCGAGCGCCTCGCGCAGCTGGCCGCGATAGACCAGGTCGTTCCAGTCAGGAATGATGTTGTTGACCGGGCAGCCGTTGTTGCAGAACGGTATGCCGCAGTCCATGCAGCGCGCGCCCTGCTTGGCCGCGGCGTCGTCCGACAGGCACATGACGAATTCGCGGTAGTGGCGCTTGCGCGCTTCCGGCGCTTCGTACTGCTCCTCGAGACGATCGATTTCGAGGAATCCGGTGATCTTGCCCATGGGTTGTTCCAGTGTTTTCCGGGGAATGTTCCGCCGCGCGCTGGCGCCGGGCGCTCAGGCGGCGACCTTCTCGGCTGCCGCGCCGCGGCTGGCCGCCTGCCACATCTCGCCGAGGGCGCGCTTGTATTCGGTCGGGAAGACCTTGACGAACTTCGCGCGCTCGGCCGGCCAGCCGTCCAGAACATTGCGCGCACGCGTCGAGCCGGTGAACTTGAAATGGCGCTCGACCAGCCGGCGCAGGATCGCCTCGTCGGTCTCGCGCACCCCGGCGCGGCGCTCGCTGTGCCAGGTGCTCTTCGGCGTGCGCTCCTGCTCCGCGCTCGCGACGACATGCTCGAGCACGCACATCGCCGTGTTGCACCGGCGCTCGAAGTCCCCGTCCGGATCGTAGACGTAGGCAACGCCGCCGGACATGCCCGCGGCGAAATTGCGGCCGGTCGCGCCGAGGACGACGACGGTGCCGCCCGTCATGTACTCGCAGCCGTGATCCCCGGTGCCCTCGACGACCGCCACCGCGCCGGAATTGCGCACGGCGAAGCGCTCGCCCGCGACGCCGTTGAAATAGGCCTCGCCGGCGATCGCGCCGTAGAGGACCGTGTTGCCGACGATGATGTTGTCGACCGCCCAGCCGCGGAACTCGGTGTTCGGGCGCACGATCAGGCGGCCGCCCGACAGGCCCTTGCCCGCGTAGTCGTTGGCCTCGCCGACGAGGTCGAGCGTGACGCCGTGCGCGAGGAACGCCCCGACCGACTGGCCCGCGGTGCCCTGCAGCTGGATATGGATGGTGTCGTCGGGCAGGCCTTCGTGGCCGTAGCGCCGCGCCACCTCGCCCGACAGCATCGCGCCGATGGTGCGGTTGAGATTGCGCACGGGCTGGATGAACTGGACCTTCTCGCCGCTGGTCAGCGCCGCGGCGGCCATGGCGATCATCCGGTTGTCCAGGGCGCGCGACAGACCATGGTCCTGCTCCTCGGTCTGGAAGCGCGGCACGTCGGCGGGCACGGCAGGCTGGTGGAAGATGCGCGTGAAGTCGAGGCCCTTGGCCTTCCAGTGCGAGATCGCCTTCGCCTTGTCGAGCAGGTCGGTGCGGCCGATGAGGTCGTCGAACCGCCGGATCCCGAGTTGCGCCATGATCTGGCGCGCCTCTTCGGCGACGAAGAAGAAGAAGTTGACGACGTGCTCCGGCTTGCCGGCGAACTTGCGTCGCAGGACGGGGTCCTGGGTGGCGACGCCGACCGGGCAGGTGTTGAGGTGGCACTTGCGCATCATGATGCAGCCGGTGGTCACCAGCGGCGCCGTGGCGAAGCCCATCTCGTCGGCGCCGAGCATGGCGGCGATGACGACGTCGCGCCCGGTCTTCATCTGCCCGTCGGCCTGCACCCGGATGCGGCTGCGCAGCCGGTTCAGCACCAGCGTCTGCTGCGTTTCCGCCAGGCCCAGTTCCCACGGCGTGCCGGCGTGCTTGATCGACGACAGCGGCGAGGCGCCGGTGCCGCCGTCGTGGCCGGCGATGACGACGTGATCCGACTTCGCCTTGGCGACGCCCGCGGCCACGGTGCCGACACCGACCTCGGAGACGAGCTTGACCGAGATCGACGCGCGCGGATTGGCGTTCTTGAGGTCGTGGATCAGCTGGGCGAGATCCTCGATCGAGTAGATGTCGTGGTGCGGCGGCGGCGAGATCAGCCCCACCCCCGGAACCGAGAAGCGCAGCTTCGCGATGTACTCGCTGACCTTGTGGCCGGGAAGCTGGCCGCCTTCGCCCGGCTTGGCGCCCTGCGCCATCTTGATCTGGATCTGGTCGGCCGAGACCAGGTACTCGGCAGTGACGCCGAAGCGCCCCGACGCGACCTGCTTGATGCGGGAGCGCAGCGAGTCGCCTTCGGCGAGCGCGATCTCCGCCTCGACGCGGTCGCTGCCGAGGACCGACCCGATCGTCTCGCCGGCCTTGATGCGGATGCCCTTGAGGTCGTTGCGGTAGCGCAGTTCGTCCTCGCCGCCCTCGCCGGTATTCGACTTGCCGCCGATGCGGTTCATCGCGACCGCGAGCGTGGCGTGCGCTTCGGTCGAGATCGAACCGAGCGACATCGCGCCGGTGGCGAAGCGCTTGACGATTTCCTTGGCCGGCTCGACCTCGTCGATCGGGATCGCCCGGGCCGGGTCGATGCGGAATTCGAACAGCCCGCGCAGGGTCATGTGCCGCTTCGACTGGTCGTTGATGATCTGCGCGTATTCCTTGTACGACCCGAAGTTGTTGGCGCGCGCCGAATGCTGGAGCTTGGCGATCGCGTCCGGCGTCCACATGTGCTCCTCGCCGCGGATGCGGAAGGCGTATTCGCCGCCGGCGTCGAGCATTCCGGCAAGGACCGGGTCCTCGCCGAACGCCTGGCGGTGCAGGCGCACGGCCTCGTCGGCGACCTCGAAGATGCCGATGCCTTCGACGTTCGAGGCGGTGCCGCGGAAGTACTTGTCGACCAGCGATCGGTTCAGGCCGATCGCCTCGAAGATCTGCGCGCCGCAGTAGCTCATGTAGGTGGAGATCCCCATCTTGGAGAACACCTTCATGAGGCCCTTGCCGATCGCCTTCTGGTAGTTGTAGATCGCCTTTTCCGGCGACAGGTCGCCCGGGAGGCCGCGCGCCATGCCGGCCAGGGTTTCCATCGCGAGGTACGGGTGGATCGCCTCGGCGCCGTAGCCCGCGAGCAGGGCGAAATGGTGCACCTCGCGCGCCGAGCCGGTCTCGACGACCAGTCCGGTGGTGGTGCGCAGGCCCTTGCGCACCAGGTGGTGGTGGATCGCGCTGGTCGCGAGCAGGGCGGGGATCGGCACGCGGGCGGCGTCGACCGCGCGGTCGGAGACGATCAGGATGTTGTGCCCGGTCTTGAGCGCGTCGACCGCCTCGGCGCACAGGGAGGCGAGGCGCGCCTCGATGCCTTCCTTGCCCCAGGCCACCGGGTAGCAGATGTCGAGTTCGTAGGCGCGGAACTTGCCGCCGGTGTGGTTCTGGATCTCGCGGATCTTGGCCATGTCGTGGAAGTCCAGGATCGGCTGGGTCACTTCCAGGCGCATCGGCGGGTTGATGTTGTCCTTGTCGAGCAGGTTGGGGCGCGGGCCGATGAAGCTCACCAGCGACATCACCATCTGCTCGCGGATCGGGTCGATCGGCGGATTGGTGACCTGCGCGAAGAGCTGCTTGAAATAGTTGTAGAGCGGCTTGAGCTTGTTCGACATCACCGCGAGCGGCGAGTCGTTGCCCATCGAGCCGACCGCTTCCTCGGCAGTGACCGCCATCGGCGTCATCAGGAACTTGATGTCCTCCTGGGTGTAGCCGAACGCCTGCTGGCGGTCGATCAAGGGCACGTGGGGCGCCGGCAGGTCGACGCGGCGGGCGACGTCGTCGAGGCGCACGCGCACGCTGTCGATCCAGGACTTGTAGGGCTTGGCGTTGGCGTAGGTGTCCTTGAGCTCCTTGTCGTCGATGATGCGGCCCTGCTCGAGGTCGATGAGGAACATCTTGCCCGGCTGGAGGCGCCACTTCTTGATGATCCGCGACTCGGGGATCGGCAGGACGCCGACTTCGGAGGCCATGACCACGAGGTCGTCGTCGGTCACGATGTAGCGCGACGGCCGCAGGCCGTTGCGGTCGAGCGTGCCGCCGATGTGGCGGCCGTCGGTGAAGGCCATGGCGGCGGGGCCGTCCCAGGGCTCGAGCATCGCCGCGTGGTACTCGTAGAACGCGCGGCGGTTGTCATCCATCAGCGTGTGCTGCTCCCAGGCCTCGGGGATCATCATCATCATCGCCTGGGCGAGCGGGTAGCCGGCCATCACCAGGAGTTCGAGCGCGTTGTCGAAGCAGGCGGTGTCGCTCTGGCCCTCGTAGATGAGCGGGAAGAGCTTCTTCAGGTCGTCGCCGAGGACGGCCGACTTCATCACGCCTTCGCGCGCCCGCATCCAGTTGAAGTTGCCCTTGACGGTGTTGATCTCGCCGTTGTGGGCGATCATGCGGTAGGGGTGCGCGAGCGGCCATTCGGGGAACGTGTTGGTCGAGAAGCGCTGGTGCACCAGCGCCAGCGCCGACACGCAACGCGGGTCCTGGAGGTCCTTGTAGTACACGCCGACCTGGTCGGCCAGCAGCAGTCCCTTGTAGACGACGGTGCGCGCCGACATCGACGGCACGAAGAACTCCTTGCCGTGGATGAGGTTCAGCGCCTGGATCGCGTGGCCGCTGGACTTGCGGATGACGTAGAGCTTGCGCTCGAGCGCGTCCGTGACCATGATGTCGGGCCCGCGTCCGATGAAGATCTGGCGAATCACCGGTTCCTTCGCGCGCACCGTCGGCGACATCGGCATCTCGCGGTCGATCGGCACGTTGCGCCAGCCGAGCACCACCTGGCCTTCGGCGCGCACCGCGCGCTCGATCTCCTGCTCGCAGGCGATGCGCGACGCATGCTCCTTGGGCAGGAACACCATGCCGACGCCGTACTCCCCCGGGGGCGGCAGGCTGATGCCGTCGGCGGCGACCTGCTCGCGGTAGTACTGGTCCGGAATCTGGATCAGGATGCCGGCCCCGTCCCCCATCAGCGGGTCTGCGCCCACCGCGCCCCGGTGGTCGAGGTTGCGCAGGATCAGAAGTCCCTGTTCGATGATCGAATGGGACTTTCGGCCCTTGATGTGCGCGACAAAGCCCACGCCGCAGGCGTCATGTTCGTTGGTCGGGTCGTACAGTCCCTGGCGGGCCGGTGCATGCGGCGTCGATGTCATGGCATTTCCTTTGCTTCACCCGGCGAAGGCAAGTCGCTTCAGCGCGGGGCCTGACACTATACGCCCGGCGCGCATCGCGGGCAAGGCAATAAAAAGGGGTCAGACCCCATTTTAATTGCGCCGCTGGATGTCGCCCGTTAAATGGGGTCAGATTTGCGCGGGCGACCGCGTCTGAGTGGATGCAGGCGCCGCGCCGCCGCCGCATCGAGCGCCGGGGACGTCAGGCCGAGAGCCCAGCCCTTTTGCGTCGCCTCCACGATCGCGCGATGATCGGCCGAACTGATGCCGGCCTCGACGAGATCGCGATACGCCGCCTCCCTGGCGAAGGGCGTGTTGCCAAGCGCCCAGAACAGTGAGTGCTCGCTAATGATCTGGTCGACCTGCAGGCCGACGTTGTGACGGTAGCTGGACCAGGGATACGCCCCGGGCTCGTCAACCAGGCCGAGCCGCACCGGCTCCTGCTCGATATAGGTCATGCAGGAGAAAAGGTAGCGCTCACTTTCAATCACCGTCGTCTGGTATCTCCCTTGCCAGAGCGAGCCCGTGCGCTGGTAGCGATCGTTGAAATAGCGCACATAGGACCGCCCGACATCCTGCATCAAGCGGGACAGACCGCTGGCGGCCACAGGCGTCACGAGCAGGTGGAATCGGTCTTCCAGCATGAGATAGGAATGGACCGCGACGCCGTTCGCACGCGCGTGCGTGCCGATCAGGCCGCGCATGCGCTCGAAATCGGCACTATCCCTGAATATGGCGTGGCCGTTCGCGCCGCGCTGCACCACGTGGTGAACCTGGCCGGCAACGGCCAGTCTGGCCAATCGCGCCATCGGGTTTCGCCTGACAATCAATTAATGGGGTCTGACCCCATTAATTTAACTATATTTCCTCGATCGCGAACAGCCGGCGATGTTCGCGCATGGCATAGCGATCGGTCATCCCGGAAATATAGTCGGCGACGGCGCGCGCCCGGTCGATGTCGGCTTTCGCCTGATACTGGGGCGGCAGCAGCCGCGGATCGCCCATGAAGGCGGCGAACAGGTCGCCGACGATGCGCCGCCCTTTCGTGCTCATGCGCTGCACCAGATAGTGCTGGTAGAGGTGATCGCGCAGGAAGCGCTTGAGTACCAGGGACTCCGCGCTGATTTCCGCGCTATGGGCGACCACGGGCCCCGCCGCGCGCACGTCGTCCAGCGATTGCAGGCCGAGCCGTGCCAGTGCGACGCGGGTCGTCCCGATCAGGTCGCTCACCAGCGTGTTGATCATGCGCCGGATGGTCTCGTTGATGCGCCGGCGCTCGCTCGCGTGCGGAAACAGGCCACGGGCGATGTCGTGGTGTCGCTTGAACAGCGGCACCTCGGCGAGCTGATCGATCGCGATCAACCCCGAGCGCAGGCCGTCGTCGACGTCGTGATTGTTGTAGGCGATCTCGTCGGCCAGATTGGTTATCTGCGCCTCGAGGGTCGGCTGCGTGCCGTCGACGAACCGCCGGCCGACATCGCCCAGGGTGGCCGCGACCGGCACCGGGCAGTGCTTGAGGATGCCCTCCCGCGTCTCGAAGGTCAGGTTGAGCCCGTCGAAGGCACCGTAGCGCTCCTCCAGGACGTCGACAACGCGCAGGCTCTGCAGGTTGTGTTCGAATCCGCCGTAGTCGCGCATGCAGGCGTTCAGGGCATCCTGTCCGGCATGACCGAACGGCGTGTGCCCGAGATCGTGCGCGAGCGCGATCGCTTCCGCCAGGTCTTCGTCGAGGTCGAGGCTGCGCGCCACCGAGCGCGCCAGCTGCGCCACCTCGATCGAGTGCGTCAGGCGGGTGCGGAACAGATCGCCTTCGTGATTGACGAACACCTGCGTCTTGTACTCGAGGCGGCGGAACGCATTGGAGTGGATGACGCGATCGCGGTCGCGCTGGAACTCGGACCGTCCGCTCGAGGGCGCTTCGGCGTGGCGCCGGCCCCGCGAGGCATCGGGTGTCGCGGCATAGGCGGCGAGGGCGCGCATCGCCGGCCTATGCCGCGCACGCCGACTGCAGCAGTTCGGTGACCGTCCGGTCCGGGACCGGCGCCACGAACGCCTCGCCCAGGCGCGACAGCAGCACGTAGCGGATCGCGCCGGCCTCGGCCTTCTTGTCGATCCGCATCAGTTCCAGGTAGCGCGCCGCGCCAAGCGCGGGGGGAGCAACCGGCAATCCCGCGCGCGCAATCAGCCCGCGAACCCGCGCCACGTCCGCGTCGCGCAGATGCGAAAGCCGCGCGGACAATTCAGCCGCCAGCACCATGCCTGCCGCGACCGCCTCGCCATGGAGCCATTCGCCGTAGCCCAGGCCGGCCTCGATCGCGTGGCCGAACGTGTGGCCGAGGTTGAGCCAGGCACGCATGCCCGTCTCGCGCTCGTCCTTGGCGACGATCTCGGCCTTGATTTCGCAGGAACGACGGATCGCGTGGGACAGGACGCCGGGATCGCGGCGCAGCAGCGCATCGAGGTTCGCTTCGAGCCAGTCCAGAAAGCCGGCATCGCGAATGAAGCCGTACTTGATCACCTCGGCCAGTCCGGATCGGTACTCGCGCTCCGGCAGCGATGCCAGGGTGCCGGTGTCGGCCAACACAAGGCTCGGCTGGTAGAAGGCGCCGATCATGTTCTTGCCGAGGGCATGATTGATCGCCGTCTTTCCGCCGACCGACGAGTCGACCTGTGCCAGGAGCGTCGTGGGCACCTGGATGAACGGAACCCCGCGCTGGTAGGTCGCCGCGGCAAACCCGGTCAGGTCGCCGATCACGCCGCCGCCCAGGGCGATCAGGGTCGTGCGCCGGTCGCCGCGCGCGCGCAGCAGCGCCGTGTGCACCTGATCGAGGGTCTGCCAGGTCTTGGCCGATTCGCCGTCGGGCAGGACGATATCGATGCTGTCGCTCCCGGCCCGCGCGAGGGTCGAGCGCAACCGCGCGAGGTACAGCGGTGCGATGCGCTCGCTGGTGACGATCGCGGCCCGCGCCGGCACCCTGCCCGAAAAATGCGCAGGCTCGTCGATGAGCCCGGGGCCGATCAGGATCGGATAGGAGCGCTCGCCTAGGTCGACGCGTAGTTCATCCATGTGTTTCTCAGTTGCTGCTCGAGCTTGCCGGCCAGGTGATGCGCGCTCTGCCTGCCGGTGTCGACGATCAGGTGGGCGGTCTCGCAGTAGAGCGGCTCACGCTCGGCATGCAGCTGCCGCAGCCGCCCCTCCGGGTCGGCGGTGCGCAGGAGAGGCCGATTGCGGTCCTGCTGGGTGCGCAGCCACAGGTCGGCAGGCTGCGCGCGCAGGTAGACAACATAGCCGCTGCCGCGCAACGCGGCCCGATTGGCGGGATCAAGGATCGCGCCGCCGCCGGTCGCCAGCACGATGCCGTCGCGCCGCGTGAGTTCGGCGATGACCTGGGACTCGCGCTGGCGAAACCCCGCCTCGCCTTCGATCTCGAAGATCACCGGCACCTTCACGCCCGTGCGCGCCTCGATCTCGTGATCGGAATCGAAGAAGGGCCGGCCCAGATGCCGCGCGAGCAGGCGGCCGATGGTGGTCTTGCCGGCCCCCATCAGGCCGATCAGGTAAAGGTTGGGCGGGCGCGGTTCCACGGGGAGAATTCTAGCCTGCGCGATCTCGGCAGCCGAGCGCGCAATGAAAAAGGCCGGGCCACCCGGGCCCGGCCTTGGTGACGGACGCGGTCGTGCTAGCGGACCGTGAGCCGGTCGCTCACGACGCGCGGCGTGATGAAGACCAGCAACTCGGTCTTGTCGTTCTGACGCTGGCTGTTGCGGAACAGGTTCCCGAACACCGGAAGATCGCCGAAGAACGGCACCTTGGTGAGGGAATCCCGTTCGTTCTGCGTATAGATCCCGCCGATGACCACCGTTCCGCCGTTGTCGACCAGGACCTGCGTCTTGACGTTCTTGGTGTCGATCGCAAAGCCGGCCGTCGTGATCTGCCCGACCGAGTCCTTGTTGACCTGCACGTCCATGATGATGTTGCCCTCGGGCGTGATCTGCGGCTTGACCTTCAGGCTCAGGTTGGCCTTCCGGAACGTCACGGAGGTCGCGCCGCTGCTGGTCGCCTGCTGGTACGGAAGCTCGGTACCCTGTTCGATCGTGGCTTCGATCTGGTCTGCGGTCAGCACGCGCGGCGCCGAGATGATCTTGCCCTTGCCTTCGGCTTCGAGCGCGGACAGCTCGAGGTTGATGAAGCGCGACAGGCTGTTGGTGAACAGCGAGATCGCCAGACTGCCGGCGTTGATGCCGTTGATGCCCTGCGCGGGCATGCTGACGTTCTGGGTGTTCGGGATGTAGCTGGTGCCGGTCACCGCCGCCTGCCCGACCTGTTCACCCACGCCCAGGTAGTTGCCGGTCAGGCCGAAGCGCACACCGGAATTGCCCAGCACCCCCGACCCCGGCTGCTGGGCCCGCCCGGCCACGAAGGCCGTGTTGCCGGTTCCCAGGCGCGCGCCGAGATTCTTGCTGAACGTGTCCGAGGCCTCGACGATCCGGGCCTCGATCAGCACCTGGCGCACCGGAATGTCGATCTTGCCGATCAGCCGACGCACCTCGTCGAGCCGCGTCGGCGTGTCCTGCACGAACAGCTGGTTGGTGCGCGCGTCGACGACCGCGCTGCCGCGCTTGGAGAGGATCTTCTGCGTCGGGTCGGCGAGCAGCGTGCGCACGTCGACCGCCTTCTGGTAATTGAGCTGGAAGCTCTCGGTCCGCGTGGGTTCGAGGTCGGAGATCTGCACGCGCTGCTCGAGATCGAGCTTCTCCTTGGTCGCGAGCTCGTCGCGCGGCGCGATCCAGATGACGTTGCCGTTCTTGCGCATGTCCAGGCCACGCGTCTGCAGGATGATGTCGAGCGCCTGGTCCCAGGGCACGTCCTTCAGACGCAGGGTCAGGTTGCCGCCGACGGTGTCGCTGGTGATGATGTTGAGGTTGGTGAAATCGGCGATCACCTGCAGGACCGCACGGACCTCGATGTTCTGGAAGTTCAACGACAGCTTCTCGCCGTTGTAGCCGCCGCGCGATCCCTGCACGAGCTTGTTGGGATCCTCCTTGATCGGCTTGACCTCGACCACGAACTGCGTGTCCGACTGATATGCGTTGTGCTCCCACATGCCCTTCGGCTCGATGACCATGCGAACGTTGTCGCCCTGGACGAAGGTGTTGATGGTCTGAACCGGCGTGGCGAAATCGCCCACATCGAGGCGTCGCCGCAGGTTGTCCGGCAGCTGGCTCTTCTGAAACTCGACGACCAGACTCTGCCCCTGCTGCCGGATGTCCACGCCCGTGTTGCTGTTGGCGAGTTCGACGATGACGCGGCCCGAGCCGTCGGGCGCACGCCGGAAATCGATGTCGCGCAGCGCCGAACGGCCGTCCGAAGGCCGCGCCTCGGCGAACGCAGTCGGAGTCGCGGGCGACGGTCCGCCCGCGGAAGCGGCGGCCGCCAGCGTGATCAGGACCGACTTCCCGTCGACCTTGGTGTCATAGGTGACGGCGCTCTTCAGGTTGAGCACCAGACGCGAGCGCTCGCCGACCTGAACCACGTTGATGCTGCGCAATTCGCCCTGGCCGACATCCTGGCTGTTGCGGCCGAGCGCGTTGACGGTGTTGGGAAAGTCGAGGGCGACGCGCGGCGGATTGGCCACGATGAACCCTGCGGGCGGGCTGGCCGGGGCGTTCCGGAGATTGATCTTGAGGATCACCGAGGCGCCCTGCTGGGACACGTTCAGGGACTCGATCGCGTTCTGCGCGTGGGCGATACACGCCGTCAGGACCAGGCCGACGGCGGCAAGCAGGCGCAAGCCGGGGATGAAGCGTCCGAGCATCATTTCTTTTCCTCCTGAAGTACCAAGGTGCTGTCGCGAAGAACGTATTCCCCGCTGCCATCCTCGATCATTTCCTGCAGCATCACTTCGGTTTCCGTGATCTTGACGATCTTGCCGAAGTTCTGCCCCATGTAGTTGCCGACCTTGACCCGGTGCAGGCTGGTGTCCGCCTTGATGATCGCGTATGCCGCGCCCTTCTGCTGCATCGCGCCGACCATGCGCAGGTTCTCGAGCGGGTAGGACTCGAGCACCTCCTTGGGGCGGCTGAGATCCGGCCGCGGCCCGCCGCCTGCCTTCGGCGCCTTCTTCGCCTCTTCGGCGAGCACGCTCACCTTGGCCGGGCTGAAGGGGTCGACCGCCTTGTCGGACTCATACTTGAACGGCGTGAATTTCTTCGGCTCGTCGATCTTCTCGACGCGTCCGCGCATGTCCTTGGAGGCGTCCGCCATCCACTTCTTGATGTCGTCGTTGTCGCGCTCGCCGCAACCGGCAGCGAGCAGAACGGCGAGCAGGAGAGCACGCTTGGTCATTTCTTCGCCCCTCCTGCCGGCGCGCGGGCCTTGCGCTGCGCCGCCACTTCCTCGGAGTCGAGGTAGCGGAACGTCTTGGCGACCGTGTCCATCGCCAGGACCGAGCTGTTCTGGGGAATCGTGATCGTGATGTCGTTCAGCGTCACGATCCGGCTCAGGTTCGCGATGTCGCTCGCGAACGCCCCGAGGTCATGGTAGTTGCCGGTGACGCGCACCGCGATCGGCTGCTCGGCGTAGTACTCCTTGACACTGACGGTCGCGGGCCGGAACAGATCGAACTGCAGGCCGCGCCCAAGCCCGGCCTGGTTGATGTCCGTGAGCAGAGCGTCCATCTCCGCCTTGCTCGGCAACTGCTTCTCCAGCGTGGAGACGTACTGGCCGACCTGGACCAGCTGCTTCTTCAGCTCCGGGAGGTTGACGGCCTTCTGCTTCTTGACCTTGTACTCTTCCTTGAGCTTGGCCTCGTCGCGCTGCGCCGCTTCAAGCTCCTGGTTCAGCCCATCCCAGTAAAAGTACCAGCCGGCCACGACCACGGCCACCAGCAGCAGCACCAGCGTGAGGACCTTCGGTCCCGGCGGCGCGTTGCCGATGTCCTTCCAGTTGACGTTCTTGAATTGATCCGCAATATTCATGCGAGTCTCCCTTGCGGTGCGTTCACGCCTTGCCCGGCGCCGCAGGCGCCTTGGCCGGGGCGGGGGAAGCCGGCGCGGGCGCTGCGCCCGGCAGGGGCGAGGATGCCGCGGGCGGCGCGCCCGGCGCACCCGGTGCGGGATCCTTCGGACGGACGATCGAGATGTTCATCGTGAATTCGTTCAGGCGCTTCGCAGCCCCCCCCGCACCGACGACGACAGCCTTGATCTCCACGAGTTCAGGCGCCGCCAGCCAGACATTGCGTGTGAGGTTGCGCACGTAGTCGGCCACCTTGGCGTTGTTCGCCGCCAGCCCGTTGATGGTGACCCGCGCTCCGGACTGGCGCAGGGAACGCAGGTAGATGCCGTCCGGCGTGACCTTGACGAGTTCGTCGAGCAGATGGACCGGGAGGTTGCGATCCCCCTGGAGGTCCTCGACCGCCTTCTGGCGGGCGCGCAGACCGCGGATCTCGTCCTCCAGCTTGGCGATCTCCTTGATGTCGTCGTCGAGCTTCTTGTTCTCGCGCTCGATGAAGGCATTGACGTCGCGCTGCGAGGATATCTGTCCGGTGATGAAGACGCCGACCGCCGCGACGATCGCCGCGCCGATCCCGGCAGAAACGCCGCAAAGAATGCCGAACTGGCGGCGCCTCGCCTGGCGCTTGAGTTCGCGGTGGGGCAGGAGGTTGATGCGGATCATGCGTCGAACCTCCTCATCGCCAGGCCGCACGCGACCATCAGCGCAGGCGCCTCGGCCGCGAGTTGCTTGGCCTTGACGCGCGCCGACAGGGACATGTTGGCGAACGGATTGGCAACGATCGTGTTGACCTGGGTACGCGTCGCGACGACCTCGTCGAGACCGGGGATGACCGCGCATCCGCCGGCCAGGACGATGTGATCGATCTGGTTGTAGGACGTCGAGGTGAAGAAGAACTGCATCGCACGCGTGACTTCCTGCGCCAGATTCTCCATGAACGGACGCAGCACGTCGGTTTCGTAGTTGTCCGGCAGGCCGCCGGTCCGCTTTGCGGCCTCGGCCTCCTCGAGCGTCATGCCGAAGGCACGCTGGATGTCCTGGGTGAGGTTGTTGCCGCCGAAGGCCTGCTCGCGGTTGTAGATCGCCTGGTTGTTGCGCAGCACGGTCACGTTCATCATGTTCGCGCCGACATCGATCAGGGCGATCGACTGGTCGACACCCCCTCCGGGCAACTGCTTCTCGATCATCTCGAACGCGGTCTGCATGGAATACGACTCGACATCCATCACGGTCGCCTTCAGGCCCGCCGATTCGGCAACAGCCACCCGGTCCTCGACCTTCTCCTTGCGGGACGCCGCGATGATCACCTCGACCTCCTCGGCTCCGGACGGCGCGGGCCCGACAACCTGGAAGTCGAGGTTGACCTCATCGAGCGCGAACGGGATGTACTGGTTCGCTTCTGTTTCCACCTGGACCTCGAGTTCCTCCTCCCGCAGGCCGGCGGGCACCACGATCTTCTTCGTGATCACGGCGGCGGCCGGCAGCGCCATCGCGACATTCTTGGTGCGCGTGGCCATCTTCTTCCAGCCCCGCCTGACTGCCTCGGAGACAGCTTCGAGGTTAGTGATGTTTCCGTCGAGCACGGCATCCTTGGGCAGCGGCTCGATCGCGTAGCGCTCGATCCGATAGGAATCCTTGCCGGCGTCGGCCACCTCGACCAGCTTGACGGCCGAGGAACTGATGTCCAAGCCGATCAGCGGCTGCGCCTTCGGGTTGAATATGTCGAACGCCAAGATGTCGTCCCCCAAGTAGATCCGCTGTCCAGAAGACCCCTGCCGCGCCCTGGCCACCTGACAAGTCGGCCTCGGCAATCTCGGACCCGTCAGTCCGGCGGATTCGTCACATCGATCCCGCCCTGCTTCAGGCCCCGCGCAAAAGAGGGTCGCCCTGCCTCACCATTGTCCTTTATGGACAAGTGATTAGCGACAATACTCACAAATTACATTAAATCTTAACAGCAACTGCAAAGCAAGAAAACGTCTTTTGCCTCCGAAGGCCTTGTGGTGCACAAACCACACCCAAAGCCATCCCGGTGCCATCTTCAGTCAGGGTGGCTTCACAAGCGGACGGTATAATTCTCGCTTGATCCCGGCGTCTGGCCAACACCGCCAAACACGGGAATTTCCTCGTCAAATCATGGCTTTATCCAGGGGTTGGGCGCGACTGGCCGGCCTGGCCGCGATACTTCTGGTCGCGCCGGCGGCGATCTTCGCCCTGGTTCTGGCATTTGCTGTCGCCTGGGCGTACCCCGGGCTGCCCTCGATCGAGGCGCTGACCGACTACCAGCCCAAAGTACCGCTGCGCGTCTACAGCGCCGAAGGGCTGCTCCTGGGGGAGTTCGGCGAAGAGCGGCGCAGTGTGGTCCGGTTCGCGGACGTCCCCGTCCTCATGCGCCAGGCGATTCTCGCCGCCGAGGATGATCGCTTCTACCAGCACGGCGGGGTCGACCTGATCGGCGTGGCACGCGCGGCGATCTCGAACATCGGCAGCGCCGGGCGGCAGCAAGGCGCCTCGACGATCACCATGCAGGTGGCGCGCAATTTCTTCATCTCCAGCGAGAAGACCTACACCCGCAAGTTCTACGAAGCGCTCCTGGCCTTCAAGATCGAGGCCAGTCTCGCCAAGGACAAGATCTTCGAGATCTACATCAACCAGATCTTCCTCGGCCAGCGCGCCTACGGATTCGCCTCGGCGGCGCAGATCTACTTTGGCAAGCCGCTCAAGGACATCACGGCCGCGGAGGCTGCGATGCTGGCGGGACTGCCGAAGGCGCCTTCGGCATTCAATCCGGTGGTCAACCCGAAGCGGGCGCGCACCCGCCAGCTGTACATCCTGGATCGCATGAAATCCCTCGGCTACCTGACCGTCGAGCAGCATGCCGCCGCCACGCGCGAGCCCCTCAACGTGCGTCGCGAGATCAACGACTTTCCGGTGAAGGCCGATTTCGTCGCCGAGATGGCGCGGCAACTCGCCCAGGAGCGCTTCGGTGACGAGATCTACACGCGCGGCCTGCGGGTCCATACCACCATCCGCAAGGCGGACCAGGAGGCGGCCCATGCGGGACTGCGCCGCGCCGTCCTCGACTACGAGAGGCGCCACGGCTATCGCGGGCCGGAGTCCTTCGTCGAACTCAAGACCGCGACCGAAGACGAACTCGAGGACGCGCTGCAAGACATCAACGACAGCGAGGATCTGCGCGCCGCCGTGGTCCTCGACGCCAGCCCGAAGGAGGTGCGCGCCTACCGCCGCGGCGGCGAAACCGTCCGGATTACCGGCGACGGCTTGCGATTCGTGGCAAACGCCTTGTCGGACAAGGCGCAGCCAAACCGTCGCATTCGGCGCGGCGCCGTCGTGCGCATCATCCAGGACGACAAGGGCGCTTGGAGCATCGTGCAGATGCCGGAGGTCGAAGCGGCTTTCGTGTCGGTTGCCCCGGAGGACGGGGCGGTACGCGCGCTGGTTGGCGGGTTCGATTTCAATGCCAACAAGTTCAATCACGTCACGCAGGCCTGGCGCCAGCCGGGCTCGAGCTTCAAGCCGTTCATCTATTCGGCCTCGCTGGAAAAGGGGCTGACTCCCTCGACCGTGATCAATGACGCCCCGATCTTCATCGACCCCGCGCTCACCGGTGGCCAGTTGTGGGAGCCGAAGAACTACGACGGCAAGTACGACGGGCCGATGCGGATGAGGACGGCGCTGGCGAAGTCGAAGAATCTGGTGTCGATCCGGATACTCCAGCAGATCACGCCGCAATTCGCCCAGGAATACGTCGCGCGGTTCGGATTCGACGCCGACAAGCATCCGCCGTACCTGACCATGGCCCTGGGGGCCGGGTCGGTGACGCCCTGGCAGATGGTCGGCGCCTACGCGGTGTTCGCGAATGGCGGCTATCGCATCAACCCTTACATCATCACGCGCATCACCGACGACGGCGGTCGCGTGCTCGCCGAAGCCAAGCCCGCCCGCGCGGGGGATGAATCGATCCGGGTGATCGATCCGCGCAACGCCTTCATCATGAACAGCATGATGAACGACGTCACCAAATTCGGCACCGCGGCCCGGGCCGGCGCCATTCTTAAGCGCGGCGATCTGGCGGGCAAGACCGGTACGACCAACGATCACGTCGACGCCTGGTTCGCCGGCTACCAGGCCAATCTGGTGGGCGTGGCATGGATCGGCTTCGATCAGCCGAAGAAGCTCGGCGGCCAGGAAACCGGCGGCGTCGCCGCGCTTCCGATCTGGATCTCCTACATGCAGCGCGCGCTGCGGGGGCTGCCTGAATCGACGCGCCAGGTCCCCGAAGGAGTGATCAATGTCGGCGGCGAATGGTACTTTCGCGAGTTCGCCCCGGGCGAGAGCAGCGTCCAGTCGCTCGGCCTGTCCGACGGGACGCCGGAGGGCGAAAAGAAGGCCGAGGAAGTTCGCAACCAGCTCTTCTGAGACGGCCCGCGCGGCGGCCCGGCGCTTGCATCGCCGGTTTCAGTCGAAGCGCACCTTCGTTCCGCCATGCTCGCGGATCAGCCGCTCCAGCACCGCATGCAGCGATGCGTCCCCCCGGGTATCGCGCCACGCCCCGTCCCGGAATTCGAAGTGATGCGCGCCGGCCCGGGATGCCAGCCAGATCTGTCGCATCGGCGCCTGGCTGTTCACCACGATCGAGCCGAAGCCGTCGATGTCGATTTCGACGATGCCTGCCCCCTTGCGCTCGACATCGATCGTCGCGCCGGATCGCTCGATGGCGTCCTCGATGTGATCGAGCACTGCCTCGCTCAGGGTCGCGAACTCCGATTCCGTCATAATTCCCGCCACTCCCGCAAATGCCCCGGATGACAACGTGCGACCGACCGTCCTGATGCTGCTTGCCTGCCTGTTGGCGGGATGCGGTCACCGCGGGCCACTATACCTTCCCGGCAAGCCGGGCGACCCGGCGCTCGGCCGGCAAAGTCGTGTCGTCGTACCGCCGGCGGCCGGCGCCACGGCGCCGCGCCAGGACACGCGCACGCTGGACGAAGAGGAATCAAGGTGAACGCGTTCCCGTTTTTCGAATACCGCAACGGCGAGTTGCATGCCGAGGACGTCTCGCTGGTGCAGGTGGCGGCGAGCCACGGCACGCCGACCTATGTGTACTCTCGCGCGAGCCTGGAATCCGCCTGGCAGGATTTCAATCACGAGCTTCAGGGCCGCGACGCGCTGGTTTGCTACGCGATGAAGGCGAACTCGAATCTGGCCGTGCTGCGCACGTTTGCGCGGCTCGGCGCCGGTTTCGACATCGTCTCGGGAGGCGAGTTGCGGCGCGTCATCGCCGCCGGCGGTGATCCGGCCAGGGTGATCTTTTCGGGCGTGGGCAAGTCCGAGGCAGAAATCGCGTTCGCGTTGTCGCAACGCATCCTGTGCTTCAACATCGAATCGGTCCAGGAACTCGACCGCGTCGCGGCCGTCGCCGTCAGCGCCGGGTGCGCCGCGCCGATTTCGATCCGCGTCAACCCGAATGTCGACGCGCGCACCCACCCCTACATTTCGACCGGACTGCGCGAGAACAAGTTCGGTGTCGACATCGAGACGGCCTTCGCGCTGTATCGCCGGGCCGCCCGCTTGAACGGCGTGCGGATCGTCGGCATCGATTGCCACATCGGCTCCCAGCTCACCGACCCCGCGCCGCTGTTCGAGGCCCAGGACAAGATGCTCGAAATGGTCGATGCGCTTGCCGGCGAGGGCATCGCGATCAGCCACCTCGATCTCGGCGGCGGCCTGGGAATCCGGTACCGGGACGAATCCCCGCCGGACCCGCGCGCCTACATGCGCGAGGTCTTGCGCCGCATCGGGCAGCGCCGGCTGCGCCTGCTCTTCGAGCCCGGGCGCAATCTGGTGGGCAATGCCGGCGTTCTGCTCACCCGGGTCGAGTTTCTCAAGACCGGCGACGTCAAGAACTTCGCCATCGTCGATGCGGCCATGAACGACCTGCTGCGACCTTCGCTCTACGGGGCGCACCACGAGATTCTCCCCGTGCGCGACATCGGCGCGGCACCACGTCGATTCGACGTCGTCGGGCCGGTTTGCGAATCCGGAGATTTCCTCGGCAAGGATCGGTCGCTTGCAACCGCTCCGGGGGAGCTTCTCGCGGTAATGTCCGCGGGCGCCTACGGGATGGTGATGGCCTCCAACTACAACACCCGCGCGCGCCCGGCGGAGGTCCTCGTCGATGGCCGTCAGGTGCACCTGGTGCGCTTGCGCGAGCGACCCGAGGATCTTTTCTCGCTCGAGCGGATTCCGGACTGCCTGGCCGCGCGGTGACCCGGCCGCCGGATCGCGGTGGGGCGGGACGGACCGACGCGCGGGCCCGGGGCCGGCAAGCGCCTAGCGGCCCGCCGCCAGCGAACGCGCGCAGGCGACCGCGGACGACCATGCCCACTGGAAGTTGTATCCCCCCAGCCAGCCGGTGACGTCAACGGCTTCGCCGATGAAGTAGAGCCCCGGCACCTGCCGTGCCTGCATGGTGCGGGAAGACAGGTCCCGGGTGTCGACTCCGCCAAGCGTGACCTCGGCCTTGCGGAACCCTTCGGTGCCGCTCGGGCAGACCTGCCAGTCAGTCGTGTGCCCTGCCAGCGCAAGCAACACCTTGTCCGGCAGTTCCGCCACGGCGCGTGCGCGCAGGGCGGACGGCAGGGCCGACCCGGCGATCTTCTCGGCGAGGCGGCGCGGCAACCAGTCGGCAAGCATCCCCTCCAGGGCACTCTTGCGGCGACCCTTGGCGCGCACTTGCGCCGGCCAATCGACGCCAGGCATCAGGTTGATCGTCACTGGCGATCCCGGACTCCAGTAGCTCGAAACCTGCAGGGCGGCCGGTCCTGACAGGCCGCGATGGGTGAACAGGAGATCCTCCCGAAAGCGGCCCGGCCCGTAGGGACCGCGGCACGAGATTTCGACCGGAACGGAAACGCCGGAAAGGTCGGTCATGATGGCCCAGTCCGACGCCTGGAACACCAGCGGCACCAGCCCCGGACGCGGTTCGACCACGCGCAGGCCGAACTGCCGCGCCAGTCGATAGGCGAGATCAGTGGCTCCGATCTTGGGAATGGACAGCCCGCCGGTGGCGATCACCAGCGCCTTCGACCGCAGCGTCTCACCGGTCGCTTCCAGGGTGAATCCGTCGACGCCGGAGTGCACCGCCCCCACACGGGCGCCCAGTCGCAGTTCGACCCCGCCGGCCGCGCATTCCGCGCGCAGCATGTCGATGATCTGGATGGCCGAGCCGTCGCAGAACAGCTGCCCGCGATGCTTTTCGTGGAAACGGATGCCATGGCGGCGCACCAGCGCGACGAAATCCTGCGCGCCGTACCCCGCGAGTGCCGAGCGGCAGAAGTCCGGATTGGCCGAAACGAAGTTCCGCGCGTCGACGCTGCGATTGGTGAAATTGCATCGCCCGCCGCCGGAGATTCGGATCTTCTCGCCAGGCTCGGCACCGTGCTCCAGCAACGCGACGCGCACCCCGCGCTGTCCGGCGACGCCCGCGCACATCATGCCGGCGGCGCCGGCCCCGATGACGATCGCGTCAAAATCTCGCACGGTCAGGACATCCGGCGACAGCGAGCGGTTCCGCAGCGAAAAGGGCGGCCCACGGGCCGCCCTTCCGGGTCGACGCCGACGGCGCCGATCAATTCGCGGTCTTCAAACCGGCGATGTAGTCGGCGACGGCATCCATCTCGGCGTCCGACATCCGCGCGGCGACGCCGCGCATCATGCCGGCCGGATCGTTCGCGCGCTCGCCGGAACGGAACGACACCAGCTGCGCCTTGGTGTATTCGGCCCATTGACCGGAGATCCGTGGGTACTGCGCCGGGATGCCGGCACCCGCCGGACCGTGGCAGCCCGCACAGGCAGCCACGCCCTTTTCGGCGATTCCGGCACGATAGATCTTCTCCCCGAGCTTTGCCGCCTGCGCATTGCGCGCGGCGCCTTCCTTCGGTTTCTGCGCCGCGTAATGGGCGGCGAGATTGCGCATGTCGTCGGCGGACAACGCGCCCGCGAATCCGAGCATGACGGCATTCTTGCGCGCCTTGTTCGCCTTGAAGTCGGCCAGCTGCTTGGCCAGGTATTCGGGATGCTGGCCGGCGAGCTTGGGGTTGGCGGCTGTGGGGCTGTTGCCATCCGCATTGTGGCAGGCAGCGCAGACCTGGCCGGCAACCTGCGCACCGCGCGCGGCATCGGCCTTGGGCAGCGGCTTGCTGTCCGCGGCAAACGCCACGGATGTCGCCAGGGCCAACAGGACCATCGTGGAAAAGGCGGTTTTCATGATTCGTGAAGAAGTCCGCATGAGGGGAGCCGACGTTGGTACGTCAAACTCTATATTCTACCGCAACGCCACTTCTCCACGATCCGGCAGAGTTGCGCTTGTCGGCCCCGCCGCAATCGGCGACACTGCCGCATGAACGCCTTGCATCGCGCCGCCTTCCACACCACGGTAGCCTCGATCGCCGACCTGAATTTCCCCTCGACGGCCGAAGTGGCCTTCGTCGGTCGCTCGAATTCCGGCAAATCGAGCGCGATCAACACGCTGGCGAATCGACGGCGACTGGCGTTCTCGAGCAAGACGCCCGGTCGAACACAGCAGATCAACTTCTTTTCCGTCGGCACCGGCCGGTTCCTGGTCGACCTGCCGGGATACGGGTATGCGAAGGTTCAGAAGAGCGAACGGCAGCGCTGGATGGGGTTCGTCAGCGACTATCTGCAGACCCGGGGTTCGCTGACCGGTCTGGTGCTGATCATGGATGCGCGTCACCCGTTGACGGAACTCGATCGACAATTGCTGCAATGGTTCCTGCCGCGCTCGATACCCGTACACGTCCTCCTGACCAAGGCGGACAAGCTTGGCCGCGAGGAGCAGGCACGCACGCTGCGCGCGGTACGGGCCGCGCTCGCCGAGTTCGGCGGTACCTGCACGGCAAGCCTGTTCTCCAGCCTCGCGAGAGCCGGCGTTGACGAAGCAAGCCGGGTGGTCGAAGGCTGGCTCGGACTCGCGGGTGCAGATCCGTCCCGAGCGGATTCCGCGGCGAAGCCGCCGCCGCGGCGCGCCGGCAAGGGACAAGGCCTACAATCCTGATGCCCGCGGCGGCCCCCTTTTCGCAGGTGTCGATGGCGTGCTTCGCCCTGCGGGGTACGTGTCCTGCAATCCGCGCGACCAGCCAACGGCTCGATCTCAAACATCCTGGAACGGAGCGCCATGAAGATTCTGGGCAACTTTCCCGAGCGCCGCATGCGCCGCAACCGTCGCACCGACTTCGCGCGACGCCTGGTGCAGGAGCATTCGCTGACTGCGGATGATCTCATCTATCCGGTGTTCGTCCTGGACGAGCGCGATGCCGGCAGCAACGTTTCCGAGGCGGTGCCTTCGATGCCGGGCGTGTTTCGCCACACGCCGGACCGGCTCTTGCACGTCGCCGAGCAGGCACTGGCCTGCGGCATCCCTTGCATGGCCCTGTTTCCCGTCGTGGATCAGCGCAAGAAGTCGCTCGACGGCAGCGAGGCAGTGAATCCGGACGGGCTCGTCCCGCGGGCTGTCGCGCTGCTGAAGGACCGGTTTCCCGAACTCGGAATTCTTTGCGACGTGGCCCTCGACCCCTACACCAGCCACGGCCAGGACGGGGTGATCGACGAGAATGGCTACATCCTCAACGACGTCACGGTGGACATCCTGTGCCGCCAGGCTCGCGTGCAGGCTGACGCCGGAGTCGACATCGTGGCGCCTTCGGACATGATGGATGGACGCATCGGCGCGATCCGAATGGCGCTTGACCGGAACGGACGCGAGCTCGTGCAGATCATGGCGTACTCGGCAAAGTACGCATCGGCCTTCTACGGTCCGTTTCGCGACGCGGTCGGCTCCGCCGGGAACCTTGGCAAGTCGAACAAGAAGACGTACCAGATGAACCCCGGAAACAGCGACGAGGCGCTGTGGGAGGTCGGACTCGACCTTGCTGAAGGCGCGGACATGGTCATGGTCAAGCCCGGCATGCCGTATCTGGACATCGTCCGGCGCGTGAAGGAAGAGTTCAAGGCGCCGACGTTCGTCTATCAGGTCAGCGGCGAGTATGCGATGCTCAAGGCGGCGGCCGGCAATGGCTGGCTTGATGAACGCGCCGTCGCGATGGAATCGCTGCTCGCATTCAAGCGCGCCGGCGCCGACGGCATCCTGACCTATTTCGCGCTTGATGCCGCTCGCTGGCTCCGCGAGGCAGCCGCCCGCTGAACCGGATGCGGATCCTTCTGATCCGAAAGGACCAGCCGGCCGCGCCGCAGGAAGGTCCCTCTTCCCTCCCGGACGACGGGTTTCTCTGGATCGACGCCTCCGCCTCCGCGGCCCCGGCGGAATGGCGCGATCTTGCCTTGCGTCTGACCGGCACGGCGATTTTCGACGCCCACATCCGCGATGCCGGGAACGAAGCGCATCCGTCCTTTTTTGACGACACCTCGTCCTACGAACTGATCGTCTTTCGCGGCCTCAGCGCGCACACCGAGGCCCGCGATTCCGGCGCCGCCTCCACCGGACCGATCAACACCCAGCCATACAGGATCAAGACGGTGCCGCAGTCGTTCTTCCTGTTCGACAAACTGTTGATCACGGTCGGGCCCGACGCCGCGCCGGCAATCGAGGCGGTTCGCGCGCGCCTGCTCGCCAGCACGGGGCGCGCGCCGGGTTCACCGGAAGACCTCGTCCATCGCATACTGAACTCGATGGTCGACCGGTATCTTGAATTGCGCCAACCGCTGGCCGAGCGCCTCGACCGGTGGCAACGCAATCTGCTCGACCCGAAGCGCCCGTTCAATGACTGGCATGCCTTGCTCGAGCAGCGCATCGAGATTCGAAAGCTCGAGCACCTCTGCGAAGAGCAGCGCGATGCGATCCAGGAGTGGCGCGACAGTCGCCTCGAGGACCTGAGCGACGCGATGACCGTGCGGGTGACCGACCTTCTGGAGCACATCGCCCGGGTGCTCAATCACGCACAGCGACTGGAGCAGACCGCGGAGTCGGCGGTACAGTTGCACTTCTCGGCAACGGCACATCGCACCAACGAGATCATGCGCACGTTGACCATCATTACCGCCATCTTCATGCCATTGACCCTGATCACCGGGATCTTCGGCATGAATTTCCGCGCCTTGCCGGGACTGGACTGGCAATGGGGGTTCTGGGCAACCGTTGCCGCGATGCTCCTGGTTGCCGCGGTCCTGATGGCCTACTTCCGGTTCAAGCGGATCATCGACAGCCGAGATCGCCCGCGCCGCTAGCCGTTCCCGGTGGGCACCGGCCAGCAAGCGGGCGCCAACCAGCCTCGAGCAGGCCCCGGCGCTGCCGTACCAGGTCGATTCCCTGCCGCGAGCCGCGGATTGCCTGCGCGGCAGGCGGATTGCGCGTTTGCGGCGTGCATTCCCGGACGCGAGCGCCGACTCCTCGCGAGCGGCCGCGCTTCTAGTTCGTCTCGGTGACGACCCAGCCGAGGTATGCGGGCAGACCCGCGGCAATCGGCAACGCGATGATCTCCGGAACCTCGTACGGATGCAGCGCCACGATCGTCGACTCCACCCGTGCATACAGGGCGCGCGTTGTCTTCGCCAATACCGGGATTTCCTGCGCGCTCTCGATGCTGCCCTGCCACCGATAGATCGAGGTACACGGCGCGAGAATGTTCACGCACGCCGCCAGGCGATCAGCGACCAGTCGTTCAGCGATGGCGCGGGCGCAATCGAGGTCCGGAGCGTTGCATAGCACCGCAAGCAGGTCCTCCGGCATCGTCGTCATGGGTGACCTCGTTGTTCACACGCTCCGCTCCGGTCGGGCACCGACCATGCCCCAGCCTCAGGCAAGGAGACGGCGGCGCGTCAATACCAGGGCGCAGTAGGTTGCACCGGCCGCATATGTCGCCAGCACTGCGACATTCAAGGCCGGGGCAGGGGGCCATTTTCCCAGAAGAAGCGGCCGCACCAGGTCGACCGCGTGGGTCAGCGGCAGGAAGCCGGCGATCTGCGCGAGCCAGGGCGGCAACTGGGCAACCGGGAAGAAGACGCCGGACATGAACGACATTGGCGTCACCACCAGGGTGAAGTAGTAGGTGAAGAAGTCGTATCCGCGGGCCAGGGCATTGAACACCAGTCCGATCGCCGCAAAGGCGAGGCCGGCA
This sequence comes from Burkholderiales bacterium, assembly GCA_016790695.1. Classification (GTDB taxonomy): domain Bacteria; phylum Pseudomonadota; class Gammaproteobacteria; order Burkholderiales; family JAEUOS01; genus JAEUOS01. The sequence goes on along the minus strand of JAEUOS010000188.1, from coordinate 16,203 downwards.
AGGAGGGTCACCGGCAGGATGAAGAGCGCCGTGTAACCGTGCGCAAGGCCGAGGCAGGCAGCCACGGCGATGATGGCGACTCCGCTCATCAACGCCTTGGTTGCGGCCCAGGCCAGTTCGCCCAGAACGATGTCGTCGAGGTCGACCGACGCATTCATGATCCCGTCCCAGGTGCGCTGCACGTGCATGCGCGAGAACGCGGAATACAGCGCCTCGAACGTCGCAGCGTTCATGGCGCTCATGCATATGGTGCCCGCCGCGAGATACTGGACGTAGGCAACACCTTCGACGCTGGGCAGAAGTGCGCCAAGTCCGTAGCCGAAGGCGACCAGGGCGATCATCGGGTCGGCGATGTTGCCGAGCACGGACGCGACGGCCAGCTTGCGCCAGACGAGGAGGTTGCGGCGCCATACGGCGACGAAGCGCAGCGAAGGAAGCGGCAAGGCGTATCGGCGCATCGTCCCCTCAATCCCGCAGCTCGCGCCCGGTCAGCTTGATGAACACGTCCTCGAGATTCGCGGGACGTCGGAGGCAGCGGAGTTCATGGCGATGCGCCAGGTCATCCAGAAGCGCCGTTCCGTCTGCGGTGTAGCAGAACACCGTCTCGCCGCTGCGCTCGACGCGCGCCGCAAGGGCCTGCCCGCGAACCCGGGCCCACTCGTGCGCACCGTCGCCGTAGACCTCGACGACCTCGGGCTCGATGTTTGCCTCGATGAGGGCGCGCGGGCTGCCCTTGTCGATGATGCGGCCGCGGTCGATCACCACAAGATCGTCGCACAAGCGTTCGGCCTCGTCCATGAAGTGCGTGGTGAGGATGATGGTCTTGCCGCCAGCCACCAGTTGGCGCAGCCGCTCCCAGATCAGGTGGCGTGCCTGCGGGTCAAGCCCCGTCGTGGGCTCGTCGAGAAAGACGATGTCGGGATCGTTGACCAGCGCCCGCGCGAGCGTCAGCCGGCGCTTCATGCCGCCCGACAACGTCTGGATGCGCGCATCGCGCTTGCCCTCGAGGTTCGCGAACTCGAGCAAGCCCGGCAGGCGCGACCTGGACTCCCGGTCACCGATGCCGAAGTAGCGCGCGTAGACGAGGAGGTTCTCGGCGACAGTGAAGTCCGGGTCGAGATTGTCGATCTGGGGTACCACCCCGACGCGCATGCGTGCCGCGCGCGCATCCGCCGGAATCGCCCTGCCGAGCAGGCTGATCGAGCCGCCATCCGGATCGGTCAGTCCCAGGCACAGCCTCAACGTGGTGGTCTTGCCGGCGCCATTCGGACCGAGCATGCCGAAGCAGCAGCCAGCCGGCACCGCCAGGTCGAGGCCGTCGACCACGGCGTTCCCGCCGTAGCGCTTGACCAAACCCGAACACGAAAGCGCTACCGCTGGCGCTGTCATGGCAAGCGTCGGCAGCCTGGTTCGTGGTCCGCGCGAAAAAAAAGCCGGGCGCGCCCGGCTTCTTGCGGCCTCACGGTCGCCTACGCCGGGCTGGCGGCGCCTTCAGCGATCTCCGGACGATCCATCAGTTCGACCAGAGCCATCGGCGCGTTGTCGCCCTTGCGGAAGCCGTACTTGAGGATACGCAGATAGCCGCCGTTGCGCTTGGCGTAGCGCGGCCCGAGCTCCCCGAAGAGCTTGACCACCATGTCCCGATCCCGCAGGCGCGAAAAGGCGAGCCGCTTGTTGGCCAACGACGGGGTCTTGCCGAGCGTGATGATCGGCTCGGCAACCATGCGCAGTTCCTTCGCCTTCGGCAGCGTGGTCTTGATCACCTCATGCTTCAGCAAAGAAACCGTCATGTTGCGCAGCATGGCTACCCGATGCGCGGAGGTTCGATTGAGTTTCCTGAGTCCGTGTCCGTGACGCATGATCGTGCCCCTTAGGCCTTTTCGAGTCCCGCGGGCGGCCAGTTCTCGAGTTTCATTCCGAGAGTCAGGCCGCGGGAGGCGAGGACTTCCTTGATTTCATTGAGCGACTTGCGACCGAGGTTCGGCGTCTTGAGAAGCTCGTTCTCGGTCCGCTGGATGAGATCGCCGATGTAGTAGATGTTCTCCGCCTTCAGGCAGTTTGCCGAGCGCACGGTCAACTCGAGGTCGTCCACCGGGCGCAGGAGAATCGGATCGATCTCCACGCGGGTGGTGTCCTGCTTCTCCTGCTTCGTGCCTTCAAGGGCAGCGAACACCGACAGCTGGTCGACCAGGATCCGGGCCGCCTGGCGCACTGCGTCCTCGGGTTCGATCACCCCATTGGTCTCGATGTCGACCACCAGTCGATCGAGGTCGGTACGCTGTTCGACGCGGGCCGACTCGACCGCATAGGAGACGCGGCGCACCGGACTGTAAGAGGCATCAAGGACGATCTTCCCGATCGTCTTGGTCTCTTCATCGCCGACCAGGCGGACGTTGCCGGGCACGTAACCGCGACCGCGCTCGACCTTGATCTGCATGTCCAGCTTGCCGTTGCCGGCCAGGTGCGCGATATGGTGATCGGGATTGATGATTCGAACGTCGTGGGGAATCTCGATGTCCTTGGCGGTCACCGCCCCGGCACCGGATTTCTTCAGGGACAGCGTCACCTCGTCCCGCCCCTCCAGCTTCATCACGACGCCCTTGAGGTTGAGCAGGATGTCGACCACGTCCTCCTGCACGCCCTCGAGCGTCGAGTATTCGTGCACCACCCCGGCAATGGTGACTTCGGTCGGCGCATAGCCGTCCATCGAGGACAACAGCACGCGGCGCAGCGCGTTCCCGAGCGTGTGGCCATAGCCGCGCTCGAACGGCTCCATCGTGACCTTGGCGTGCGAAGGACCGAGATCCTCCACATTGACGATCTTCGGCTTCAGAAAACCCGTATTAGCCATGTGATCCTTCCAATCAAATTATTCGACAGCGAAAGCGCCACCAGAGACGATCAACGCGAGTACAACTCGATGACCAGGCTCTCGTTCACATCCTGGGCGATCTCGCTGCGCTCCGGCAGCGACTTGAAGGTGCCGACCATCTTTGCCGGATCGACCTCCACCCACGAAGGAAAGCCGGCCTGCTCGGCGAGCGAGACGGCGTCCTTCACGCGCAGCTGGCCGCGCGACTTCTCGCGGACCGCCACGACGTCGCCGGGCTTGATCTGGGAGGAAGGCACGTTGACGGTCTTGCCGTTGACCTCGATGGCCTTGTGGCCAACGAGCTGCCTCGCCTCGGCCCGCGTCGAACCGAAGCCCATCCGGTAGACGACGTTGTCCAGCCTCGTCTCCAGGAGGTGCAGGAGGTTCTCGCCGGTATTGCCCTTGCGGCGAACCGCTTCGGCATAGTAGCGGCGAAACTGGCGCTCCAGCACCCCGTACATGCGGCGCACCTTCTGCTTCTCGCGCAGTTGCTTGCCGTAGTCGGACAGGCGCTGCCCGGACTTCAGGCCGTGCTGGCCGGGCGCAACTTCGGACTTGCACTTGTCGGAAAAGGCCTTGCGGGCGCTTTTCAGGAAAAGATCAGTGCCCTCGCGGCGCGAGAGCTTGCACTTTGGGCCGGTATAACGAGCCATCGATTTTCAATCCCCAATTCACTTCTCACAACGGGGTTCGACGCCAAGTTGCGCACCGTCCGTGCCTGGCCGGCCGGACTGCGCACGTCGCATCCTGACTAGATGCGGCGCCTCTTGGGAGGCCGGCACCCGTTGTGCGGTACCGGCGTCACGTCGGTAATGCTGGTGATCTTCATCCCCAGCGCGTTCAAGGCGCGCACGGAAGACTCGCGGCCGGGGCCGGGTCCCTTGATGCGCACCTCGAGATTCTTCACACCGCATTCCACCGCAACACGCCCGGCGGCCTCGGCCGCGACCTGCGCGGCAAATGGTGTCGACTTCCGCGACCCCTTGAAGCCGGCCCCGCCCGAGGTCGCCCAGGAAAGCGCATTGCCCTGACGGTCGGTGATCGTGATGATGGTGTTGTTGAACGATGCGTGGATGTGGGCGATGCCCTCAGCGACGTTCTTCTTGACCTTCTTGCGCACCCGGGTGGACGCGGCCTGCTGCTGCTGTTTGGTTGCCATGTTCGTTTCCTAACCAGCCCGATCGGGGCTTTGCGATCACTTGCCGGCGATTGCGTTGCGTGCCTTGCGCGGTCCCTTGCGGGTCCGGGCGTTCGTGCGCGTGCGCTGGCCGCGCACAGGCAGGCCGCGCTTGTGACGCATGCCGCGATAGCAACCGAGGTCCATCAGGCGCTTGATGTTCATCGAGACTTCGCGGCGCAGATCGCCTTCGACGATGAACTTGCCGACCTGCTCGCGCAGGCGGTCCACCTGCGCGTCGGTCAGATCCTTCATCTTGACCGACGGCGTGACGCCCGCGGCCGTACAGATCGCGCGGGCGCGAGGGCGGCCGATTCCGTAGATCGCGGTCAGCGCGATCTCGGCGTGTTGATGGTTCGGGATGTTGATTCCGGCGATACGAGCCATGTCGTGTCCTTCGCTCTTGGTTCTTCTTGCGCGGGGCGGCGTGCGTCCGCGCGCTCTCAGCCCTGGCGCTGCTTGTGCCGCGGATCAGTGCAGATCACCCGCACGACTCCCTTGCGCTTGATGATCTTGCAGTTGCGGCAGATTTTCTTGACAGATGCCAATACCTTCATTTTCTTCCTCGACTTTTCTTCAACTTCCCGTCACACGGTGGCCTGCGCACGCGCATCCGCGCTCATTTCGCACGGAACACGATTCGGCCCTTTGTCAGGTCATATGGCGTGAGTTCGACGGTCACCTTGTCTCCCGGGAGAATGCGGATGTAGTGCATCCGCATCTTTCCGGAGATATGCCCGAGGACGACGTGCCCATTCTCGAGCTTCACCCGGAACGTGGCGTTGGGCAGGGTCTCGACAACCTCTCCCTGCATCTGGATGACGTCTTCCTTGGCCATTCAGCTTTGCCGACTCGCAATCTACGTTAGAACATTCCGCCCTTGAAATTGGCCTTCTTGAGCAGCGACTCGTACTGGTGGGACATGATGTAGGCCTGCACCTGCGCCATGAAATCCATGGTTACGACGACGATGATGAGCAGCGACGTCCCCCCGAAGTAAAAGGGGACGTTCCATTTGAGGATGAGGAACTCCGGCAGCAGGCAGACCAGTGTGACGTACGCCGCGCCGGTCAGGGTCAGACGCATCAGGATCTTGTCGATGTACTTTGCCGTCTGGTCGCCCGGGCGGATGCCGGGAACGAAGGCACCGCTCTTCTTCAGGTTTTCCGCGGTTTCCTTGCTGTTGAAGACAAGCGCGGTGTAGAAGAAGCAGAAGAAGATGATCGCGGCCGCGTACAGCATCACGTAGATCGGCTGTCCGGGCGACAGCGTGCCGGCGATGTCCTTGAGCCAGCGCAACTGGTCGCCGGATGAAAACCAACTCGTGATCGTGGCCGGGAACAGGATGATCGACGATGCGAAGATCGGCGGGATCACGCCCGACATGTTGAGCTTCAAGGGCAGATGCGACGACTGCCCGCCATAGACGCGGTTGCCCACCTGACGCTTCGCATAGTTGACCAGGATCTTGCGCTGGCCGCGCTCGACGAAGACGACGGCGAAGGTCACCGCAACCACCAGGAGGACGATGAAGATTGCCGTCAGGGCATTCATCGCGCCGGTCCGGACCAGCTCAAGCAGGCCGCCCACGGCACTCGGGAGACCCGCGGCAATACCCGCGAAGATGATGATCGAGATGCCGTTGCCAAGCCCGCGCTCGGTGATCTGCTCACCCAGCCACATGAGGAACATGGTACCGGTGACCAGGGTGGAGATGGTCACGAATCGGAACATCAATCCGGGATCGATCACCAGACCGGGCTGCGATTCCAGCGCGACCGAAATGCCGAAGGCCTGGAAAAACGCGAGGAAGACCGTCGCATAACGCGTGTACTGCGTGATCTTGCGGCGCCCGGCCTCGCCTTCCTTCTTGAGGGCCTCGAAGGGCGGATACACCACCGTCATCAGCTGCATGATGATCGACGACGAGATGTACGGCATGATGCCGAGCGCGAAGATCGTGAACCTCGACAGGGCGCCGCCGGAGAACATGTTGAACATGCCGAGGATGCCGCCCTGGTTCTGCTTGAACAGCTCGGCAAGCTGCGTGGGATCGATGCCCGGCACCGGGATGTGGGCACCGATCCGGTAGACCAGGAGCGCAAGCAGCAAGAAGACAAGCCGGCGCTTGAGGTCGCCGAACTTGCCCGACTTGGCCACGGTCATTGCGTCGGTTGCCACGTTCTGCCTTTTTCCGGTTCGCTCAGGTCGGCATCACTCGGCCGCGGCGACCGAGCCTCCGGCCGCCTCGATTGCCGCTTTCGCGCCCTTGGTGGCGGACACGCCCACAAGCGCGACCTTGCGCTCGATCTTTCCGGACAGGATGACCTTGGCACGCAAGGTCAGCGCCGGCACGATTCCCGCCGCCTTTAGCGTCTCGAGGGTGATCTCCGCAGCGTCCAGTCCCTGGAGATGCGCGAGGCGAACCTCCGCGACCAGGTCGCGCGTGCGCGAGGTGAAGCCACGCTTCGGGAGCCGCCGCTGCAGCGGCATCTGGCCGCCTTCGAAGCCGACCTTGTGAAATCCGCCGGCGCGCGACTTCTGCCCTTTGTGGCCGCGACCGGCTGTCTTGCCCAGGCCGGAACCGATGCCGCGACCGACGCGCCGCTTGGCATGGCGGGCACCAGCCGCAGGTTTCAGGGTGTTGAGTTTCATGTTGGATTCCGTGGAATGCGGCGGCTGCCGCTCATTCGGCCTTGACGAGGTAGTAGACGCGATTGATCATGCCGCGCACGGCCGGCGTGTCTTCCAATACGCGCGAGGAATTCAGGCGGCGCAGGCCGAGGCCGCGTACCGTGGCGCGATGCTTCTCGCTGGTGCCGTTCGGGCTCTTCACCAGCGTCACCTTCAATGTCTTCTTGGCGGTCATGGCGCGGTCCTCAGGCGGCAAGAATCTCTTCGACCGACTTGCCGCGCTTGGCGGCGACCTCGGCGGGCGTGGTCATCCTGGTCAATCCGTCCAGCGTCGCCCGGACGACGTTGTACGGATTGGTCGACCCCTGACACTTGGCAAGCACGTTGGTCACGCCAACGACTTCGAAGACGGCGCGCATCGGTCCGCCGGCGATGATGCCGGTACCTTCGCTGGCCGGCTGCATGAAGACCTTGGCAGCGCCGTGGACGCCGACGATCGCGTGTTGCAGCGTCCCGTTCTTGAGCGGCACCTTGACCATCTTGCGCCGCGCCTCCTCCATCGCCTTCTGCACCGCCACCGGCACCTCGCGCGACTTGCCCTTGCCCATGCCGATACGTCCGTCACCGTCGCCGACGACCGTGAGCGCGGCAAAGCCCAGGATGCGGCCGCCCTTGACGACCTTGGTGACGCGGTTGACCGCGATCATCTTTTCTTTCAGACCATCGTCGCGCCCTTCGGCGCCCGCCTGGACTTTCTGCATTTTCGCCATGTCTAATCCGCCTAGAACTTGAGGCCGGCTTCTCGGGCGGCCTCGGCAAGCGCCTTGACGCGCCCGTGATAAGCAAATCCTGAACGATCGAACGCCACCTCGACAACGCCGGCCGCCTTCGCCTTCTCGGCAATGCGCTTGCCGACCACTGCGGCCGCCTTGGCATTGCCGCCGTTGGCGAGTTCCTTGCGGACCTCCGCCTCGTTGGTGGAGGCGCTGGCCAGAACGCGGCCGCCACCGATGACCTGCGCATAGATGTGGCTGTTGGTGCGGTGCACGGTCAGGCGGCTGGCCTTGAGCTCGGCAATCTTGTGCCGCGTCTGCTTGGCGCGACGCAGGCGGGATGCTGTCTTGTCCATTGCTACCCCTTACTTCTTCTTGGTCTCTTTGATCACCACGCGCTCGTCCGCGTAGCGCACCCCTTTGCCCTTGTAGGGCTCGGGCGACCGGTAGGCCCGCACTTCGGCGGCAACCTGGCCGACGAGTTGCTTGTCGATTCCCTTGATGACGATCTCGGTCTGCTGCGGCGTCTCGCACTTGACACCGGCGGGCATCGCATGGACGACCGGATGCGAGAACCCAAGAGACAGATTGAGCTTGTCGCCCTGCGCCTGGGCGCGGTAGCCGACGCCGACGAGCGCGAGCTTGCGCTCGAAGCCCTTGGTGACGCCATGCACCATGTTGTTGATGAGCGCCCGGAACGTGCCGGACATCGCATCGGCGTTGCGCGAGTCGTTCGCCGGAACAACCTTCAGGGTCTCGCCATCGCGAACCACGCTGATTGCCGGATTGAGCGCCTGGGACAGGGTGCCCAGCGGTCCCTTGACGGTGACGCGATCGCCGGCGATGGTCGCCTCCACCCCCTTGGGCAGGGCCACCGGATTCTTGCCTACTCGTGACATGACATCCCCCTTAGGCAACGACGCAGAGGACTTCGCCGCCGACACCGGTCGCGCGGGCCTTGCGGTCGGTCATCACGCCGCGCGACGTGGAGAGAATCGCGACGCCAAGCCCGTTCATCACGCTGGGAATGTCTTCCTTGCCCCGGTAGATCCGCAGGCCGGGACGGCTGATGCGCTCGATCCGGTCGATCACCGGCTTGCCGGCGTAGTACTTGAGGGCGATGGTCAGTTCCGACTTGCCGCCCTCGTCGCGAACAGCAAAGTCCTCGATGTAGCCTTCGTCCTTGAGGACCTTGGCAATCGAGATCTTCAGCTTTGACGACGGCATTGCCACCTGCCCCTTCTCGGACGACTGGGCATTGCGGATGCGCGTCAGCATATCGGCGATGGGATCGCTCATGCTCATGACTTGTATCTCCTAACCTTGTGCGTTCGGCCTACCAGCTGGCCTTGACCAGCCCCGGCACATCGCCGCGCATCGCCGCCTCGCGCAGCTTGTTGCGCGCCAGGCCGAACTTGCGGAAGGTCCCACGCGGACGCCCGGTCAGCTCGCAGCGATTGCGCAGCCGCGTCGGGTTGGCGTTGCGCGGCAACTGCTGCAGCTTCTGCCGCGCCTCCATGCGCTCCTCGTCGGGCCGGCGGGCATCGTCGATGATCGCCAACAGGGCCTTGCGTTTGGGCGCGTACTTCTTCACGAGTTGTTCGCGCTTGACCTGGCGATTGATGAGGGAAAGTTTTGCCATCTTGTTCGCCCTATGCCTTGAACGGAAAGCGAAATGCGGAAAGAAGCGCGCGCGCGTGCTCGTCGGTCTTCGCGGTCGTCGTGATGCTGATGTTCATTCCCCGGATGGCGTCGATCTTGTCGTACTCGATCTCCGGGAAGATGATCTGTTCCTTGACGCCGATGTTGTAGTTGCCCCGGCCATCGAACGAACGCCCCGAGATGCCGCGGAAGTCCCGTACCCGGGGCAGCGCGATGCTCACGAAGCGGTCGATGAATTCGTACATCCGCTCGCCCCGAAGCGTGACCATGCAGCCGATCGGATATCCCTGACGGATCTTGAACCCCGCGATCGCCTTCTTCGACTTGGTGACGACCGGCTTCTGGCCGGCGATCTTGGTCATGTCACCGACTGCGTGATCCATCACCTTCTTGTCGGCGACCGCCTCGGACACGCCCATGTTGAGCGTCACCTTGGTGATTCGCGGCACCTCCATCACCGACTTGAAGCCGAACTTGGACATCAACTCGGGAACGATTTGTTCCTTGTACTGCTGCTGCAGACGCGCCATGCTGGTTACCTCTCGCGGCTCTATTTGGCGTCGACCTCGGCGCCGGTCGAGCGGAACACCCGCACCTTGCGCTTGTCGTCGAGAATCTTGAATCCGATGCGATCCGCTTTCTGGGTCGCCGGGTTGAACAAAGCGACATTCGAGATGTCGATGGGCATGGCCTTGTCGCTGACGCCGCCGGTCTGACCCTTCATCGGATTGGGTTTGGTGTGCTTCTTGACCATGTTCACGCCCTCGACGACGACATGGGTCTCGTCGACGCGCCTGAGAACCGTGCCGCGCTTGCCCTTGTCCCGGCCGGCGAGCACGATGACATCATCCCCCTTGCGAATCTTTTCCATCACAGCACCTCCGGCGCGAGCGACACGATCTTCATGAAGCGCTCCGTGCGCAACTCGCGCGTCACCGGCCCGAAGATGCGCGTGCCGATGGGCTCGAGCTTGGCGTTGAGCAGGACAGCCGCATTGCCGTCGAACTTGATGAGCGAACCGTCGCCGCGCCGCACGCCCTTCGAAGTGCGCACGACGACGGCGTTGTAGACCTCGCCCTTCTTGACGCGGCCCCGGGGGGCAGCGTCCTTGATCGACACCTTGATCACATCCCCGATGGATGCGTAACGACGCTTCGACCCGCCGAGCACCTTGATGCACATGACGGCACGGGCGCCCGTGTTGTCGGCCACGTCGAGCCGGGACTGCATTTGGATCATGTTTCACCTCTATCCAACTTTACCCGGCACCCGCCGGTCAGTTTTGGAGCCCGTACGGGCATCGTGTTGCGGAGCGCCCGCCGCGGATGCAGCCTGCGGCTTTGGCGGATCGCTGGCCGCACCTAGGAGCGACCAGGATCGGGAAAGCTTTTCAGTATAGCAAAACGAATCCTAAGGCGCAAGGCCTCAGATTTCTGCGCCCTTTTCGACGAGGCGGGCAACCTTCCAGGCCTTGGTCTTGGAAATCGGCGCGGTTTCGACGATCTCAACGGTATCGCCGAGCCGGCATTCGTTGCCCGGGTTGTGCGCATGGAACTTGCGCGAACGGGTGACGTACTTGCCGATGACCGGATGCTTGACGCGGCGCTCGACGAGCACGGTCACGGTCTTGTCCATCTTGTCGCTGACGACGCGCCCGGTCAGGGTGCGCTTGAGTGCGGCCTTGGCCGGCGCGCCTTGCTGTGCAGCTTGGTTCATGTGCTGGAGTCCCCGGTCAGGCCTTCTTCGACTGCGCCTCGCGCATCACGGTGCGGACGCGGGCGATGTCGCGGCGGGTTTTCTTGATCTGGCTGGTATTGGTGAGTTGCTGGGTCGCGACCTGCATGCGCACCGAGAACTGCGCCTTGAGGAGATCCTGCAGCTCCTTGGCGAGGGCGGCCTCGTCTTTGGCTCGGAGTTCGCTGGCTTTCATTTCCGTTGCTCCTCGAATCAGGCGCCGACCTGGCGATTGACGAACGTGGTCGCGATCGGCAGTTTGGCCGATGCCAGGCGGAAGGCCTCCCTGGCGAGCGCCTCGTCGACGCCATCCATCTCGTAAAGGACCTTCCCGGGCTGGATTTCCGCGACGTAGTACTCGGGGTTCCCCTTGCCATTGCCCATGCGCACCTCGGCCGGCTTGGAAGAGATCGGCTTGTCCGGAAAGATCCGGATCCAGATCCGTCCGCCCCGCTTGATGTGGCGCGTCATCGCACGGCGCGCGGCTTCGATCTGACGCGCGGTCAGGCGGCCACGCCCCGTAGCCTTCAGCCCGTATTCTCCGAACGAAACCTTCGTGCCCCGCGTGGCAATGCCCTTGTTGCGCCCCTTTTGTTCCTTGCGGTACTTGCGACGTGATGGTTGCAGCATGGTCGATTACTCCTTCTGACCGTCCGCGGCGGGTGGCGCCGCCTTGCGGACTCTCTTGGCAGGGGCCTTGGCGGCTGCCGCCTCGTCGGGCTTGGGCGCCGGCGCAGCGGCGGCTTCCGGCTTGGCCGCTTCGTCGCCGGCCCGGGCCACCCGCTTGCGCGGCGCCTTGGCTGCCGGTTTGGCGTCCGCAGGGGCGGCCCGCGGGGTGCGACGCGGCTTGCGGTCCGGCGCCGGTTCCATCTCGACCGCAGGTGCCGCCGACGGCTGCTCGTTCTTGCCGAGGATGTCGCCCTTGTAGACCCAGACCTTGATGCCGATCACGCCATAGGTGGTGCGCGCCTCGCCGAAGCCGTAGTCGATGTTCGCGCGCAGCGTATGCAACGGCACCCGGCCTTCACGGTACCACTCGGTGCGCGCGATCTCGATGCCGTTCAAGCGCCCCGACGACATGATCTTGATGCCCTGCGCGCCGAGACGCATGGCATTCTGCATCGCGCGCTTCATCGCGCGGCGGAACATGATGCGCTTTTCGAGCTGCTGGGCGATCGAATCCGCGATCAACTGCGCATCGAGCTCAGGCTTGCGGATCTCCTCGATGTTGACGTGCACCGGCACGCCGAGCATGCGATTGAGATCGCCCTTGAGCACCTCGATGTCTTCCCCCTTCTTGCCGATGACGACGCCGGGCCGGGCGGAATACACGGTGATGCGTGCGGTCTTCGACGGGCGCTCGATGAGCACGCGGCTCACCGAGGCATGCGCGAGCTTGCGGCGCAGGTACTCGCGCACCTTGATATCCTCGCCCAGCATCGATGCGTAGTCGCGGTTACCGGCAAACCAGCGCGAGCCCCAGTCACGGGTGACGCTCAACCGGAAGCCGGTCGGATGAATTTTCTGTCCCATGAGGGCCCCTTACCTCTTGCCGTCGCCGACCGTCAGGTAGACGTGGCAGGTTTGTTTGCTGATCCGGTTGCCACGGCCCTTGGCGCGCGCGGTGAACCGCTTCAGGACCATGCCCTTCTCGACGTAGATCGTCTTCACCTTGAGCTCGTCGATATCGGCGCCGTCATTGTGCTCGGCGTTGGCGATCGCCGATTCGAGCACCTTCTTGATGATCACTGCGCCCTTCTTCGGGCTGAACGCGAGTATGTTCAGCGCCTTCTCGACCGGAAGGCCGCGGATCTGGTCCGCCACCAGGCGGCCTTTCTGGGCCGAGAGGTGGGCGCCGCGCAGGGATGCTGAGGTTTCCATCGTCATGCCTCCCTATTTCTTGCCGGCCACATTGGCCTTCTTGTCGGCCGGGTGGCCCTTGAACGTGCGGGTCAGCGCGAACTCCCCGAGCTTGTGCCCGACCATGTTCTCGGAGATGTACACGGGTATGTGCTGCTTGCCGTTGTGGACCGCAAGCGTCAGGCCGATGAAATCCGGCAGGATGGTCGAGCGGCGCGACCATGTCTTGATCGGTTTCTTGTCCTTGGTGGCCTGGGCGGCCTCGACCTTCCGCACAAGGTGGGCGTCGACGAACGGCCCCTTCTTCACTGAACGTGCCATGACTTAGCCCTCTTACTTCTTGTGACGGCGCTGCACGATCATGCTGGTCGTGCGCTTGTTTTTGCGGGTGCGGTACCCCTTGGTCTTGATACCCCAGGGGCTGACCGGGTCGCGTCCCGCGGCAGTCTTGCCTTCACCACCGCCATGCGGGTGGTCGATCGGATTCATGGCAACGCCGCGGACGGTCGGCCGGATGCCGCGCCAGCGCTGCGCGCCAGCCTTGCCGATCTGTCGAAGCGAGTGCTCTTCGTTCCCGACCTCGCCAATCGTGGCACGGCATTCGATGTGCACGCGGCGAATCTCGCCCGAGCGCAGACGCAACTGCGCGTAGCTGCCTTCGCGGGCGAGGAGCTGCACGGAAGCGCCGGCCGAGCGCGCCAGTTGCGCGCCCTTGCCCGGAAGCATCTCGATGCAGTGAATCGTCGACCCGACGGGAATGTTGCGAATCGGCAGCGCGTTGCCGGGCTTGATCGGCGCTTCCGATCCGGAGACAAGCGTGGCGCCCGCTTCGACGCCTTTCGGCGCGACGATGTAGCGCCGTTCCCCGTCCGCGTAGCACAACAGGGCGAGGTGCGCGCTGCGATTGGGGTCGTACTCGATGCGCTCGACGCGGGCGGCGATGCCATCCTTGTCGCGGCGGAAATCGATCAGGCGATAGTGCTGCTTGTGTCCGCCGCCGTGATGACGCGTCGTGATATGGCCGTTGTTGTTGCGTCCGGCAGTCTTCGACTTCTTTTCGACCAGCGCATCGACGGGCCTGCCCTTGTGCAGATTGGGCGTGACCACCCGCACGACGCCGCGGCGGCCGGGGGACGTGGGCTTCAGTTTGACCAAGGGCATGTTACACAGCCTCCGCAAGATTCAGGTCGCTGCCTTCCTTGAGGCAGACGTAGGCCTTCTTCCAGTTGCGCCGGCGGCCGGAGAGACGGCCGAAGCGCTTCTCCTTGCCGCGAACGTTGAGGATCTGAACCGCGGCGACTTCGACCTTCTGTTCCTTGAACATCGCTTCGACGGCGTCCTTCACGTCCGCCTTGGTGGCGTCGGCAGCGACCCGGAATGCGATCTGCCGGAGCTTGTCGGCGACCATGGTGCTCTTCTCGGAAATGATCGGGGCGAGCAGAACGAGCGGCAGGCGGTCTTTGCTGTAGTTGTTCATGCGAAGATCTCCTTGACCTTCTCGACCGCCGCCTTGGTGATCAGGATCTTGTCGAAATGGACCAGAGACACCGGGTCGGCGCGCGCGACGTCCACGACGGCGGCATTGATCAGGTTGCGCGACGCGAGATAGAGGTTGTCATCGACGGCGTCCGTGATGAGCAGCACGGAATCAAGCCCCATGCCCTTGATCTTCTGCGCGAACAGGCGGGTCTTGGGAGCGTCGACCTTGAAGTCCTCGACGACGGCAATGCGATCCTCGCGCGCCAGCTGCGAGAGGATCGAGCACATGCCCGCCCGATACATCTTGCGGTTCACCTTGTGACTGAAGTTCTCGTCCGGGCTGTTCGGGAAGATCCGGCCACCGCCCCGCCACAGGGGGCTCGAGGTCATGCCCGAGCGCGCCCGGCCCGTGCCCTTCTGGCGCCAGGGCTTCTTGGTCGAATGCTTGACTTCCTCGCGATCCTTCTGCTTGCGGTTGCCGCTGCGCGCGTTCGCCTGGTAGGCGACCACGACTTGATGGACCAGCGCCTCGTTGAAATCGCGCGCGAACACGGTGTCCGGGGCGTCGACGTTTCCGGCGGCCTGGCCTTGGGAGTCCAGAAGCTTGAGTTCCATCGATCAGGCCCCCTTCGCGGCCGGCGTCACGACGATGTGGCCGTTGTCATGGCCAGGCACGGTGCCCTTGACCAGAATCAGGCCACGCTCCGCATCGACCCGCGCGACCGTCAGGTTTTGCGTGGTGGTGGTCGCCGCACCCAGGTGCCCGGACATGCGCTTGCCCGGAAACACGCGCCCGGGATCCTGCGCCATGCCGATCGAGCCGGGTACGTTATGCGAACGCGAGTTGCCGTGGGAGGCACGGTTCGAGGAGAAATTGTGGCGCTTGATCGTCCCGGCGAAGCCCTTGCCGATCGACGTGCCCTGAACGTCGACCTTCTGGCCTTCCTTGAACATGTCCGCGCCGATCTTTCCGCCGACCTGGAACCCGCCCAGCTGGTCGGCTGCGACGCGGAATTCCTTGAGGATCGATCCCGCCTCGACGCCGGCCTTGGCGAGATGCCCGGCGAGCGGCTTGTTCACGCGCGCGGCACGGCGCGTCCCGAAGGTCACTTGGATGGCTGCGTAGCCATCGGAATCGGGCGACTTGATCTGGGTCACGCGGTTGTCCGACACGTCCAGCACCGTCACCGGAACGGCGTCGCCGTCCGCGGTGAAGATGCGGGTCATGCCGACCTTGCGCCCGACAAGGCCTAACCTTGCTGACGTGGTCACTTGTTATCTCCCAAGGCCCGGCTGCGATTGGCCGGGCGGAAATCGCGGGACGGCCCTTGAACGAAGGTGCCTGAATCCCGAAAAGCCGATAAGTATATCTTGCTTCGTCCCAGCCTGCAACACTGGAACGCGCGCACCGTCACGCTACTGCAACTTGATCTCGACGTCCACCCCGGCCGGCAGGTCAAGCTTCATCAGCGCGTCGACGGTCTTGTCCGTCGGGTCGACGATGTCCATCAACCGCATGTGGGTGCGAATCTCGAACTGGTCGCGCGACGTCTTGTTGACATGCGGCGATCGCAGGACGTCGTAGCGCTGGATCTTTGTCGGCAGCGGTACCGGGCCGCGCACGACCGCCCCGGTGCGCTTGGCGGTGTCGACGATCTCCAGGGCCGACTGGTCGATCAGGCGATAGTCGAATGCCTTCAGGCGGATGCGGATTTTCTGGCTTTGCATGTTTCTTCCTTAAAGAGCGATGCCGGCTGTCGCGCCGGCGGAACCTTTCCGTCGGCCCGGCGTGACCGCACGAGCGTCGAAGCGACACCCGTGCGGCCCGGACCAGCGGATCGCCGGCGCCTGTCGGCGCCGGATGCGCTAGGGCCTACTCGATGACTTTTGCGACGACGCCGGCGCCGACGGTGCGTCCGCCCTCGCGGATGGCGAAGCGCAACCCCTGCTCCATCGCAATCGGCGCAATCAGCGTCACCACCATCTTGATGTTGTCCCCAGGCATCACCATC